>CAYSXO010000312.1:0-5972 GCA_964434995.1 uncultured Sphaerobacteraceae bacterium | reverse complement strand
GCCGCCGCGGGCCAGCGCCGCGCTAGCCCTTGATGCGCTCGGCGGCGTGGGCGCCGTATTGCGCTTCGCGCTCAATCAAGATGAGGGATAGCCCCAAGCCACTTGGGGGTGCCATCCTGGGCGTGGCGAAGGAGCTCGGCCCTGTGACAACGGTCCCGGCGAGTTTCGGGCTCGCTATGCGCCTTCGGCCTCGGTTTCGTCCACAATTGGCGCATCGAGGGCGGTTTTCTTCACGGACTTGAGCGCGCGCTGCACGTTGGAGCGGCTGAAATAGGCCTCGCCGCCGTCGGCGAAGATGTTGCCGTTGGATGACCGAATGCGCCAGCGGTGCCCGCCGCCCTTGTCCTGGTAAATCTCGACCTCACCGTCCCAAGCCCGCACGAGCGCGATGCCGTGCTCGCACGATTCCTTTTGCTCGTAGCCCTCGCTGCCGTCGGCGATGATGCGGCCGTTGCGCGCGCGCAGGCGCCAGCGGAAGTCGCCGCCCTTGTCACGATAGAGGTGAAATTTCCCCATCTCTGCCCCTCTCCCGCGTCGGTGGACCAGCAGGCCGGGCCGCGCTTCCGTGTAAACGCGGCTGGCGCCATTCTGCCGTATTCGGCCGCGTCTCGCTTGCCGTCACCGCGGCGCGGTGACTTCCACAACCTGCATCATCCCCAGCTCCTCGTGGTTCATCATGTGGCAGTGGAGGACATATTTGCCGGTGAAGTCGAGGAAGCGAGAGCGGAAGGTGATGCTCCCGCCGTGCGGAACAACCGCGGTGTCGAGCCAGAGCGGCTCC
This sequence comes from uncultured Sphaerobacteraceae bacterium, assembly GCA_964434995.1. Classification (GTDB taxonomy): domain Bacteria; phylum Chloroflexota; class Chloroflexia; order Thermomicrobiales; family UBA6265; genus JACCXM01. The sequence goes on along the minus strand of CAYSXO010000312.1, from coordinate 5,191 downwards.
TCCATCGCCTCGCCGTTGACGTGGGTGAGCTGGAAGGGGTTGATGTGGATGTGGAAGACGTGGTCGTTATGCTCGTCCAGATTGGTGATCGTCCACTCCTCGACCGCGCCGAGCTCGATCTGCTGGTCGACCCGCTCGGCGTCAAAGAGTTGGCCATCGACGAGGAAAGCGAACTCGCGCCAGTGCCCGGCGGCGTCGACCTCCGGCGCATGGCGAGAGAAGGTCAGCTCACGGCTGCCAGTGATTTCCTCGTCGCGGATCGTCTCCAGCGGCGCGGGCGGGAGAGATGCCGGGAGGTCCATCGGCAGCGGCTCGCCTTCGACAACGACCCAGGCGAGCGGACCGGTCGGCGCGTCGTAGCCCTGGAAGTAGGGGAGCGCCTCCAGCAGGTATTGACCAGGTTCCCCCGCCTGTACCAGCACGTCGACGCGCTGCGCGGGCGCGAAAAGGATCGCCGCCGGATCGGGCTCGCCGTTGCCTCCCGGCTGGGTGACCGACCGCGATTGGCCGATATCCGGCAGGGCGATGCCGTCACGGGCGATCGGCAGCAGGGTGTGTTCCGCTAGCGAGAGGAGGATGTCGTCCTGATACCCGGCGTGCAGGATGCGCCAGCGCTGTACCTCACCGGGGCGCATGCGGATGATCGGCTCCCGCTGCCCGTTGATGGTGAAGAAGCGCGTCGCGCCCTCGGGAAAGACGGTCTCGAATCCCTCGACCGTCCGCCACTCGTCGAAGACGACCTGATTGATCAGGAGCAGCCGCTCGGTGGCATTCGCAATCTCGGGAACGTCGGCGAAGTCCCCCTCGACGATGATGGCCCCGGCCATGCCGCCCGCGATCTGGATGTCCGCCCCGCCGTGATGGTGGGGGTGATACCAGTAGGTGCCGGGCGCGTGATCCTCGGGAATGGCGATTTCGATCTCGTAGCTCTGGCCCGGCAGCATGGCGCGGAAAATGTTGTCCGAAATCCCCTCCGGGCTCACGTGCGATCCATGGAAGTGGAGGTTTGTGATGTTCAGGTGGTGGGGCAGGTTTTCGTTGAGGGGCGTTTCGTCGCGGACAGGCGGCAGGCCATTCGTGAGCTGGATCTTCAGCGTGTCGCCTGGTTGCAGGCGCATGGTCGGCCCGGGGATCGTGCCTTCGTAGGTCCGCATGAAAAGGTTGTAGCCGCCGGTCTCCTTGTAGGCATAGCGCACGTGAAGATCGGTTTCAAGCACGCCATCGGCCGAGCGCCGCTCCTCTGGCTCGATGTGATCCTCCGATGCCCATGGCCCAGGCCCGGCAATCAGGCCGCTTTCCGCTGGGTCGAGGTGCTCCTCGTGAGCGGCCTCCGGCGTGGCGTCGTTCGCCTCCGCGCGCGGCAGGCGAACCGCGCTGGCCACCAGCAGGGCGCCGCCCGCGCCCAGGCTTCCGCCAAGCAGGCGGCGACGGGAAAGCGCCGTTCGCCGCCGCGGATCGGACGCGCGGGAGGGGATAACCGAATCTTCACGCATGAACATGGGTCCTTTCTCGCGCAAGGCAAACGCGGCGCAGAATGCCGGCCGCTACGGGAATAGGGAGATCGGGAACCGGGAGAAGATGAAGAGGAAAAGGGCGTAGAGCGCGACGACGATGGCCATGCCGATCGACGTCCGCTTCCGCGTCTCTTCTCCCGCCGGGTGTAGCCACCAGGAGAACCGCCCGCCGACCCACGGCACCAGCCAGTTGAGGATCGTCACACCGGCCACATTGCCGGCGAAGAGCGCCAGCCAGAAGGGCCATCCCCACTGCCGCATCAGCAGCGGGGTCTGCACGAAGAAGCCAAAAAGAAAGACGACTGGATAGAGGGCCAGCAGGGTCAACATGTTCTGCTTCCAGGCGGGGGCCAGGGCGGGGCCGCCATCGACCCGAAACCACTGGCTGAAGCCGGACTGGACGGTGCGGGCGTGGGTCTCGCTGGTGAAGGCTTGGGCCTCCTCCAGAAAACGTTGGCGTTCGGAGGAGTTCATCCAGCCGTTAAGGTCCGATTCGTTGTCGAATTGCAGGACCGTCACCCAGTCGTTCTGCACGCCGGGGATGGGCGGATTGATGCGGAAGCCCTGGAAGCCGGGATAGTGCGACTGCGCGGCGGCGATGCGTTGCCCCCAGGCCCGATAGGCATCCTCCTGGCCAGGCTTGATCTGCATCGAGATGACCGCCGAAACGGACTTGTCGGGCGGCAGCGTGTCGTCGTCCTCGACCAGATGGATATCGTCGCGCCCGATCAGCCAGGGGCGCACCTCTTCGAGGAGTTTCTGGCGGTCAGCAGAGCCAAGCCACGCCTTCGCCTCGTCGATGCTCGAAAAGCGCTGCACGATGACCCAGTCGGGTTGCAGCGGCGGCGAGGGCGGCATTACTTGATGGTCGATGTACCCCGGATAGCCGGCGACAACGTCGTCCACACGCTGCTGCCAGCGGCCGAAATCGTTATCGTGGTCGGGCGCCACAGAGGTCTGGGTGACGAGGGTCACGCTCTTGCCCGCGGGAGGAGCTGCAACTGGTGGCGATGCCAAAGACCTTTCCTTCCGAGCGTGATGCGGCGCGCTCGCCGTGGGCGTTCTGACGCACGACGCAACCACCCCAAACGGGGCGGCTGCGCCTGAACGGAACACGCATCCCTGAACTGACCCGAGAACGGATTTCGAAGTATGCCGACAACAAACTACACTGTTATGGCGCGTTGTCAAGTGGAGAGCCAGGCGAGTCAGCGACCGCCATGGCGTGCTTCGCCTATGCCGCTGGCGTCGCCACGGCTCCAGCGGCGCCCAGGCACGTCGGGGCAACGTCGACCAGCGTTTCCAGCGAAACTGGCGACCCGGACGAGATATCGAGCCGCAGCAAGACGCCTTGCTCGCGGCCCGCATCTGGACCATACGCGGGGTAGGTCAGGTAAAGCGCCCCATCCGGACCGAACCCGATCTTCGTCAGCAGGTTTCCGTCGCTGACAACCGTTTCACTCGTGCTGGCGCCCGCCTGCCGGACGACACGGCCCGTGTTCGGCAGGAGATTCGGCGGTTCATCGGTCGTCGCCGCCGACATCTCGACGGCATAGAGCGCACCATCCGGCCCAATCGTCAGGCCAGTGACCGTCGTCAGGCCCGTCCACGCATCAGTGACCGTGCCGTCCTCTGCCACATGGACCACTTTGGCCTGACCTTCGGGATAGGGGTGGGTCATCAGGTAGCCGACGTAGGCGCCGCCGTCCGGGGCGAGGACGAGCGCGTCCGGGACGGGATGGCCTACCGAGAGATCGGCGGCCAGGGCAATCTCGCCATCGGGGGAAACGCGCAGCAGGCGGCCCCCAACCGACTCGACGACCCAGAGCGCGCCAGTGCCAGCCTCCATGTCGAAGAGCGAGCCATCCGAGTTGTAGTCGGGTGCAACGTCGTCCGGCGGCATGTCCTCGAACCAGGATGAGAGGTCGGCGACGAGGTCAGCGGTGCCGTCGTCCCCAATCCGGTAGACGCCGGCAACGTCGTCAAACGTTCCCCAGTCTGGGCCGGCGTTGATCAATGCGTAGAGCTGGCCGTCGAGGAAGGCGACGTCCGAGACGCCCCAGACGTAGTCAGCCTCGGCATAGACCGACGATGGCAATCCCGCGGCAATGGGGACGGAGCAACCGGCCTCGATCCTCGCGACGCTCGCCGTGTAACCGCCGAAGCTGCCGGACGGCGCGTTGAGCCAAATGCCCTCCGCCTCGCCGCCGGACCCGGCAAGCGCCAGATAGAGTGAGCCATCCGGACCCCAGGTGAACCCCTGCGGATTGGTCAGGCCGTTGGCAATCACGGTGACGCCGTCAGGGAGGGTCTCGGGAACCTCGGAACCACTCTCCGGTGTCGCCTGGGAGGAGACACCGACGGGTGACAGCATGACGAGGGCGAAGTAGGCAAATAGCCGAAGCATGGCGGACTCCTGGGGTATGCGAAAATCGTTGAAGATCACGTCTGCTGGATGGTCCGTTGAACAGATGATTCGTTGGCGCGATGTGGCCGCGACGATTGGTCTTGCGACAGCTTCCTACTCAACCGTCACCTGGGCAACCATGCCGAGCGCGTGGTGCGAGTGGCCAGAGGGCGTTGGCACGTCGCAAACCAGGAAGTAGGTTCCCGGTTCCAGCCCCATCAGGATCATGTCGGCCTCCTCCTGTCCAGGCCGCAGATACTGCTGGCCGTACGCAAAGGGGCAGGCGGTCGTGTAGTCGATCTCGCCAGTGATGATCTGCTCGACGGCCGTTCCCTCCGGGCAGCCGATCAGCGTGGCGACGTGATCCTGATCCGTGGCCGAGCGGATGCTGGTGCGAAAGACGATGGCCTCAGCGGTGGGCACGGTGTAGTCGCTGAGGACAAAGGCATAGTCGATCATCTCCAGGGCGACGATCGGGGATCCGTCTGGCGCCTGAAGCGGCTCGGGCAGTTCTGCGAAGTCGTCGAGCAGCAGGACGCCATTCTGCTCGACCCAGTACTCGACGTCGCCCGCGAGCTGCGCGCCGACAGTGTAGGTGATCTCTCCACGGATGCGGCCGTCTGGGAGCACCTCGACGGTCTCGATGGTCTGCAGCGCGAGAGGCGGATAGCCTGCCAGATTTGCCGCGGCGTCGGCCGGGTCGGGGCTGCTGAAGAAGACCTCCAGGCCATGCGGGCTGAAGAGCGCGGCCGCCGCGTCGTATTCCCCGGCATTCAGGCAGGCGTTGAGGTTCTCCTCGGCAGCGATGAAGCGGTCAATCGTCGCCTGATCGGCGGGTACACCGGCCGGGATTGGCGTCGGTGCGGCCTCTTCCGCGGTCGCGGCGATGGTGCTTTCCATCGTGTCCGGCGTGGTGGCTCCGGTCGACAGAGCGGGCGCGACGCATTCGGTCGTGGCTTTTGCGTGCTGGGCGAAGGCAGCAGAACACGACACGAGCATCAAGGTGAACGAGAGGAACATCGGCTTCGCATGAAGCATGGTTGATGCCTCCTTCAGGCTTGGGAGAGCGTTCCCAACGGGTGTGACGTGTGCTGAGGCGCAGGCCCTTTCCGTCGGGCTCACGGCGTCGGCGTGCCGTTGACCGCCAGCGTCTCAACCCAATCGAGAACGAGCGTTCCATCCTGATCGACCCAGTAGTCGCGCTCGTGAAGGAGGAGATCGCCGTAGTAGTAGGTGATCTCATCGCGGTAGCGGCCGTCGGGGAGGGCCT
>CAYSXO010000311.1:3980-5999 GCA_964434995.1 uncultured Sphaerobacteraceae bacterium | reverse complement strand
CGCCAACCGATGACAGCCGCCGTGTGGCGACGTGTGTTTCAACGTGCCGAGATCACGTCTCGAACGGGAAGATTTTCGCCCAGTCGTCCTTCATGCTGATGACCTGCCAGCCGCGCTGATGGGCCTCATCCATCAATGCCTCGGTGAAGGCGCCGACATGGGTGTTGGGCAGTCCTCCGGCTGGCCCATAGGCATACTCGCGCACCGGATCATCGTGGTAGACGAGCATCATCAGCATGGCGCGGTCGCCGCCATTGGCCCATTCCAGCATCTGCTGATCGCCGGTCGAGTTGCCAAAGGCAGCAACGGGACGCCGGCCAATCCAGAGGGCGATGTCCTCTGGCTTGCCCGCGAAGTTGTCGTCCGTCAAGGGGATCGCTTCGATGACGATGGACGGGGTCCCGTTGCTGTCGATGGAGTACTTCAACTGGAATGTCGTCCCGATCACCTGTTCCGGGGCAATGCCGAAGGTGGCATTGGCGAACGCGCGCATGAACTCCTGGCCGCTCCCGGAAACGATATAGGTGCGGAAGTCGTTTGCTCGCAGATAGTCCATTAGCTCGAGCATCGGCTGGTAGACCAGATCGATGTAGAGCCGGTCGAAACGGGGATGCTTCGCGGACGCCAGCCACTGCGCGGCGTTGGCGACGTACTCCTCGATCGTCATCCCAACATGCGCTTCCGCCATCACCTCTTCCCACTGTTGGGTGTTGAGCGAGAGGAGGGCGTCTCCATCCGTGGCGAGGATCGAGGCGTACGGCTCTTTCGTCTGCCAATCCGGGTTGTTGGCCGCGAGGGTCTGGATGCGGGAGAAATTGAAGGCATTTTCCGTATAGATCGGCATCTCCACCCAGAGCGTGCCATCCATGTCAAAGGTGGCGATGCGGTCTTCCACCGGCACAAAGTCGACCGTCTGCTCGTTGGTGGCCGCCGCCACGAATCCGAGGATGGCCTCCTTGCGCGGGCCGTCGTTCCAGGATGCCAGCGGGGAGTCCGCCTGCGTCGCCAGCCGTCCGGGAGCGACGGCGACCTCCTGAACCCAGCGCCCGGAAACCGCGCTCGCCCTCCCGACCGGGATGAGCGAGCCGAGGAAGGCGGCGCCAGCCGCGCCCAGGAGGGCGCGGCGCGAGAGGGATCCGAGTTGGCCGGCAGGCTGGGTGTTCGGTTCGCGCATGATGACCTCCGTAGTTCGCGTGAGCGTGGGCCACGCGCCGTGTCATGCCGATCGCCAGCTGTCATGATGAGCGCGGCGAATGGTCTCGGCGTCATTTGGCAACTCTGTCATGGAGCCGAGATCCTTCGCTTCGCTCAGGGTGACGTGCCTGGCTGGCCACGTTGCGCCCAACCACACCGTTGGATGAATTCTCTCCTAGTCAGGCCGGTTCTCCGGCGGGATTGCATAGAACGGGCCGCCGCCAACCTGGGACGGCTTGTTCGGGTATTTGGCGATCTCCTCGAAGTGCTCGGTGAGCGCTGGTGTCATGAACATACTGAGCGTCCAGCCGTGATCGGCGCCGGAGAAGCGGCCCGGCGAGGTCTGCACCTGCCCGGCGTTCGGCATCGCCCCATTGAAGAGGGCATCGAACTGCTCGCCCGGATCCCAGAAGAGGTTGTACATCGCCGGGGCACTGGTCAAGGGCAGGCTGGGGCCGAGCCAGGTGTCCTTGGCGGTGAACATGAACTTGTAGTTGTCGACGCGCACCCCGCCGAACGCTTGATCGTAGTAGTAGAAAAAGGTGTTGCGATTGCTGGGGCCTTTGCCGAGCAGATAATCGCTATTGTCAATGCCGTCAAAGACGATCGGCTTGCCGTCGTTGTCCTGCCAGATGTGCGGCGGCGGCTCCACGCCGAGCAGGCCGGCGAAGGTCGGCCACCAGTCCATATGCGACATCATCTCGGTCGCCACTTCTCCCGGCCCGATCGTGCCCGGCCACCAGGCGATGGCTGGCACGCGGAAGCCGCCCTCGTAGGCGCTGCCCTTCTCGCCACGGAAGGGGGTGTAGCCGGCATCCGGCCAAG
>CAYSXO010000311.1:0-3970 GCA_964434995.1 uncultured Sphaerobacteraceae bacterium | reverse complement strand
GTCGTCCAGATGACGAGGGTGTTCTCGGCAATGCCGAGGTCGCGGATCGCCTGCACGACCTTGCCGGAGTTGTCGTCCAGCTCCATCAGCGAATCGAGATAGGGGTGCCGGCCCGGAGACTTCCCCTCCCATTCGGGGGAGGGGAAATTCGGGTTATGCACCTTCATGAAATTGAGGTACATGAAGAAGGGCTCGTCGTCGTCAGCGTGCTCCTGCAACCAGGCGATAGCGGTCTCCCGCATCTCGGTGTCGACGGTGGCCAGATCCTGCCAGGTGAAGTCGCGGGTCTTGACCGCGGGCTCGCCGGCCTTCCCTTCCCATTCGCCGAGATTGAACGTGTTCCACCTGGCCATGAACTCGGGATCGTCGGCGGGCCAGTCGGGCGTCAGGTTCGTGTCGGAGTAGGCATAGACTCCCGCGTAGTAGGGGAGCATGTGATACATCTCGTCGAAGCCGTTCGAGGTCGGATAGGCCTCTTCAACATCGCCAAGGTGCCATTTGCCGATCTGGACCGTGGTGTAGCTCTGCTCCTTCATGAACTGAGCCACGGTCGGCGTCTCCGGCGTCAGGTGGTCGGGATCGCCTGGCAACAGGACGAGGGAGAGGGCAGTGCGGATCGGAATACGGCCAGTGATGAACGAGGCGCGGCCGGCGGTGCAACTGGCCTGGCCATAGTAGTTGACGAAGCGCATCCCCTCGGCGGCGAGCTGGTCGAGATGGGGTGTTGGCGCGCCACGCATGACGCCACCGCCGTAGCAGCCGAGATCGCCCCAACCGACGTCATCACTCATGATCATCACCACGTTCGGGCGCTTGCCGGTGGCGGTGGGGGTGGCATCCCGCGCCGCTGGCGCGGCGTGACCGCCGGGGCTGATTCCTGCACCAAGGCCAAGCGCGCCAAGGGCCAGGCCACCGGCCCCTTTCAGGAGACTGCGTCGAGGCGTTGGGGCGCCGAACTGACTGTCGCTGGGGGGACCATCAATCATTGCTTGTCTGCTCCCTTCTCGCGCGAGGATAGCTCCGCGCGCCTCACGCATCGCGGACGTTCCGAGGCATTTGCTGACGCGCCGGGCGACCATTTCGAACCGCATCGATCATATCCTGAATTGTGCGCACGCGGATCAAGCGCCGATGCATGGGGACGGCGGAGAGCTGCACCGTGTCTGGCGCTCCGAAACCGCCGCCAATTGCTCCAATGGTGACCACGAGGTGACCACATGGCAGCACTGAAGCAGGTTGGCGTTCGCGAGTTCCGGGATCACGCCACGGCCTATCGCTCCGGCTCCGATCCGATTGCCGTGACCAAGCACGATCGGATCATCGGCGTCCATGTCCCGATGACGCGCGACGAAGAAAGAATCCGTCAGGCGTTCGACGCACTCGAGCGAACTGTCAATACGATTCTTGAAGAGACGGGCCTTCCCGAGGATGACTTGGCCGCCATGTTCGACATCCGCAAACCGCTCGAACGATGCCTGTCGTCGCTGATGCCAGCGTCCTGGCAGCTGAACTCCTGAGAGATCGAGGCCGCGCGCGCATTCGCGACCCCGCGCTTCGCATCGTCACGACTGAAGAACAACGGAGCGAAACGCGGTACAAGCTCGGACGTCGCCTGCATCACCATGTCGAGCAAGGGCGGCTGGGATTGGACACGTCGTGCGTGCTCAGTACGATATCCAGCACATCATTGACAGCAATACGATCGACGTGGCCTCGCGCCACACGCACCTCAATCTGGACGAGGGTGCCCGGCGGCGCATCCCGCGCGACCCCAACGACTGAGATAGCTGGTTCAGGCTCCAGCCCGCGATCTTCTAGAGAATCCGTACCATGAAGAGCATGGTGATCACCCCGACGAGCGTCAGCACCGCGGAGAGGACGTAGGCATAGGCCCAGCGGGCCTTCAGGCTGCTCGGCACGTCCAGCGCCACCGAGGAATGCGCCAGATAGTTATTGATCGACCAGTAGTTCCAGACGGCGATGATCATGGCCAGGGTGCCGGCGACCACCAGGGTCAGCCCCAGGTTGCGCGAGAACTCGCGCAGGCGCGCTTCTCCGGCTTCCTGGAGGAAGCCGGAGAAGAAGTTGTAGATGGTGAAGCCAAAGCCAATCATCGAGACGGCCGTGCGGCTCCAGGAGAGGAGGGTGCGCAGATTGGAAAGATCGCTGCGGATCCACGAGAACTGGGCCGAGATGACGTCCAGATTCTCGGTCCCCTTCACCGTCATAGATGGTGGTTGCGCCATGCCCCCCTCCAAGGGCGTCCTCAAGCGCCCTGGCTCCCTCTTCCAAGCGCGCCTGACCAGAGCGGATTGGCAACCCTACTCCCCTGGGATCAGGCCCGCGTTGTTCTCCACGATCCTGCCGACGCGGGTGGTAAGAGTGACCTTGCCAACCAGGACCTGCAGCTGCACCTTCTCGACAATGCGCGCCGCCCCGGTCGGCACCTCCTGCGCCGCGCTCGATCCGGCCACCCCCAGGCTCAGGCCCAGCCCCACCAGCAGCGCCAGCACGCCGCGCAACCTCGTCTTCATGATGGTCCTCGCTTCGCGGGGGCGGGCCGGACGCCCGCCCCGCCCCCAATGCGCCGCCTTAGCGGCAGTACCCTTTCTTGCGCTTGCCCGAGCAACAAAGCGCCGCCACCATCGCCTTCTTGCCCCGCTTCTTGCAGCCGCAGGCGCCATCGCTGTGGCACTTTCCGGCGCAGCACTGGGTATCGTCGCTGCAGGTCGCCCCCGGGATCTTGCAGAACCCGAACGCTCGTTCCCGCGCCGAAGCCGGGGCGGCGCCGGGCCCCAGCAGCACCCCCCCGAGCAGCGCCCCCAGCACCCCCCGCCGCGAGGGGGCTGCCGCCACGCGCCGGCTCAGGTGCTCCAGTCGTCGCTCATCCATGACCGTCGCTCCTTCCCGTCTTAGCGGCACTCCTCGGTGCGCTTGTTGAGCTTGTTGCTGCAGCACAAGGCTTTCACCGGCACCGGTCCCAGCGGCGTGTCGACCGTCGGCGTGCCCCCTTTCTTGACGCAGCCGCAGCGCTTGACCCCGCCGCACTTGCGCGAGCAGCAATTCTTGTTGTTCTTGCACTTTTGGCCCGGCAGCTTGCAGCCCTTGACCAGGGCGCTCTCGGAATCGACCATCTGGCCGCTGACGCGCCAGGGGAAAACGCCGAAGACGATCATGGCCAGCGCGAAGCGCCCCAGCCAGCGCACCACGTCGGCCCGGCTGCGCCGCGTGCTCAGGCCGACGGTCAGGGCATCGAAGAGCAGTTGTTTGTCCAGCATCGGTGACTCCTCCCCGGCCTAGCTGCACTTGCCGCCGCTGCAGCGCCCGGAGCAGCATAGCGCCCCTTCCAGCGGGCTCCAGCAGGGCCGCCCCTTGCCCGCGCACTGGCATCGCCCCTTCTTGCAGCGGCCAGAGCAGCAGGTCTGCGGCTTGCGGCACTTCTTGCCCGGCACCTTGCAGTTGACAATCGGGATCCCTGCCTCGGCCGTCTGCTCCTCCCGGGTCAGGGCCACCCCGCCCAGCAGCGCCCCAGCCAGCACGCCGAGGGTGGCGCGCCGATCCCGCGCCTGCCCCACCGCCCGGCTCAGGGCTTCAAACCGTTTCACGTCCATAATGCATTCCCTCCTTAATGCACGACCTCGGATGAATGGTGCGCGAGCCGACCTCCTTCCGTGCCTCGAGCCATCCTCCTCGGACTGCTGGAGTCCACATGCGCGAACTTCGCCACTCTCTGCAGGAACGATTTGCGAGATTCGTCAGTTTCCTGACATTCTTTGGACATCTTCGCAAATCGGGGCCGTCGCCCCCGCGCCCCGGCGGGCTCGGATCCCCCAGGCATCCATGCAAGTTGACAATGAAGCGGGTTGAGCGGAGTCTACCATCGCCGCTCCCGCCAAAGGCGAACGCGCGGCCTCGAAACAGCAGTGGCTGGTGATCGGGTCTTCGCCACGTTGAAGGAGCGGGAACTGAT
>CAYSXO010000310.1:0-6018 GCA_964434995.1 uncultured Sphaerobacteraceae bacterium | reverse complement strand
GCGGAGACGCCGCCCATGCCCGGGGTCTGCACGATGTCGTGGTGGCATCGCGCTGCAAACCGCATGTTTCAAACCATTTCAACTAAAGGCAATTGTCGCCAATTCGTGCTGAAGATTCGGAGGAAATGGTCCGAAGCCCAGATGTTGACGGTTCCTCCTTCGCTGTTATGATGCTGGCATTAACGAATCGGAATCTCTTCGGGGCCGGGGTCGGCAAACGAGTCAAGGAGCAGCGTGGTGGTCCTGTCGTTTGGGTCAAATGGCATCAGTCCGAATGAACAGGCTTGGCCGGTCATTGATTCCGACATCCATGCCTTGCCGAACCTCGACCGCGTGCCCGAATTCATGACGCAGCCCTGGAAGCGCCGCTTTCAGGAAGGGAATCAGGGACCAGGCGGATTCGGCTTCTGGAACCCCCACGGGCTGCGCCGCCCGGACAGCGTCGCACCGGACGGCACGTCGATCTACTTGAGCGCGCCGCATCTCGGCCGCTACTTCCTCGATGTTTACGGCATCGAGTACGGCATCATGAACAATGATTACATCGGCATGGCGCTAAGCCCGGAGCCCGACTACTGCGCGGCGATGGTCTCGGCCATGAACGATGTCATGATCCAGGATTGGGTGGAAGTCGATCCCCGGCTGCGCCTCTCGCTCCTCGTCTCCCCGGTCGACATCGACCTGGCGGTCAAGGAGATCCACCGCCTGGGAGATCATCCCGGCGTGGCGCAGATCCTGATGCCCGGCGGCGCGCAGAAGCCGTATGGGCAGCGGTACTACCATCCGATCTATGCCGCCGCTGTCGAGCACAACCTGCCGATTGCGCTCCACCCCAGCCCGCCCGGCGCCGGGATCACTGGAACCACGACTGCCGCTGGCATCCCCACCAGCTACTTCGAGTGGCACACCGGCCTCAGCTCACTCTACGTGACGCACGTCATCAGCCTGATTTCGGAAGGGGTCTTTCAGAAGTTCCCGACGCTCAAGTACGTGCTGCTCGAAGGGGGCGTCTCCTGGCTGCCGCCCCTCCTCTGGCGGCTCGACAAGAACTGGAAGGCGCTGCGTCAGACCGTACCCTGGGTGGATCGGCTGCCGAGCGAGATCGCGGCTGAGCACATTCTGCTCAGCACGCAACCGATCGAAGAGCCATACCGCAAGGAGCACCTGCACCAGATTCTGGCGATGTTCCCGGCGGAGAAGATGCTGATGTTCTCGACCGACTATCCGCATTGGGACGGCGACACGCCCGATTTCGCCGGGCGCTCGCTCCCAGCGAAGCTCCGGCAACGCGTCCTCAGCGAAACGGCCAGGGAGCTCTACAACCTGCCGCCTTCGCCCTCATTGGCCGCCGCATCCAGCGCCCCCGCCGTGAGCAGCGCAGATGCCTGAGCCGTCAACGAACGCCGCGGCGCGTGAATGGCGGCTGGTCGCAACAGTCGCCGAGATTCCCAGCGGGGCACGCAAGATCGTCGAGATCGACGGCCAGTCGGTCGGCGTCTTTCACGTCGACGACGAGTATGTCGCCATCCTCAACATGTGCCCCCATGAGTTCGCTCCCGTGTGCATGGGGCGCGTCGGGGGCACCGCGTTGCCCTCACAGCCCGGGGAATGGAACTGGGGCCGCGAGGGGGAGATTCTGGCCTGCCCGTGGCATGGCTGGGAGTTCGAGCTGAAGACCGGCAAGGCGCTCTTTGCTAACCGCCCGCGACTACGCCTCTTCCCCGTCATGGTCGAAGACGACCAGATCTACGTATCGCTGACCGGCAGCGAGCGCCCGCGAGACTAGCGCAAGAGGAGATGCCACGGGCGGATCGCGCGTGTTTCGCGATCCGCGATCCGCTGATAGACTGCCGGGCTAGGGAACCGGTTTATCACTCGAATTGAGGAGGGGCTCGAGATGCAGGACCTGTTGCTCAATCGCACGAACCGCCGGACGATGCTGAAGGCCGGCGGCGCGCTCGGCCTTGGACTGGGGCTGGCCGGACGCGGCCTCGGCCCGGCCATGGCTCAGGAAACAACGCTGAATTACCCCTCCTGGATGCTTGGAGAGGCCGGCGTCGGCGACTACTGGATGGCCAGCATCGCCGAGTTCGAGGCGCAGAACCCGGGCGTCAAGCTCGAAACGACGCTCATCCCGTCGGCAGAGTACGAGGACAAGACCTTCACCCAGATCGCCAGCGGCACCTCTCCCGACATCTACCCGGTCTTCACCAACATGGTCCCCCGCCTGATCGCGGAGGACCTGCTGGAGCCGCTCGATGGCTATCTGGCCGAGGTTGACTGGCTGGGCAACGAGTTGCCGGCCCTGTCGGTTGCACAGCGCGATGGAGAGACCTTCGGCGTGGTCCTGACCGCTTCGCCCCAAGGCCTGCTCTACAACCAGGAGTTGCTCGACGCCGCTGGCGTCGAAGTCCCGACCACGCCTGAGGAATTTCTCGCCGCCGCGCAGGCGGTTAAGGATGAGACCGGCGAGTGGGGCTACGCCTTCTCGATGGATACCGCCGAGGAGCAGAACGCCTACATCGCCACCATGCACTGGGTTCTTGGCTTTGGCAGTGACTGGGCCGCGCCCGACGCCACGCCGACCGCGAATGACCCGAAGACGATCGAAGCGATCGAGTGGCAGATGAAGTTCGTCGACGCCGGGATCGTTCCGCTCGGCATGCCCACGCTCGACTCACGCAACCTCTTCAAGGACGGCAAGGTTGCGATGCTGATCGACGGCCCGTGGGTGATGACGCTCGTCAAGACCGAGAATCCCGAGCTCTACCCCTTGATCGGCTACGCGGCGCCGCCGACGCCGACGCACGCCGCGATTACCGGCGGCGCCTTCTTCACGATCCCGCGCGCCTCGGCCAACAAGGACCTTGCCTGGCAGTACATCAACATGATCAATCAAGAGGAATGGCAGCGGCGCTGGCTGCAGGATCTGGTGCAAATCCCCGGCCAGAGCGTGCCGGCCACCGAGGAGTTCCTGGCGGAAAACCCGTGGGTCGCCAACATGATCGAGATCGCGGCCAAGTACCAGGCTGGGTTCGGCTATTCGCCGCCTTCTCCAGTGCTGGCGGTCAACGCGAACGAGTTCCGCAAGATGGTGGTCGCCGGCATTGCCCCGATCTGGAACGGATCGACCCCTGTTGCCGATGGCCTGAACGCCCTGCAGCAGACACTGGTTGACTGGGAAGCGGGCATGGGCATCGTTCCGGGCGAAGCGTAGGACTCATCGCATTCATGGCGTTCGATGTCTCGGCACACTCACCGACCATAGCGCTTCCAGCCCAGGCACGAGGCAGGCGCCGATTTCAGCGAGCACCGCAATCGCGACCGACCGGGGTTGCGGTGCTCCTGGTTCTGCCGGCTCTGCTGGTGCTCGGGTTCGTCCTCTTCTATCCGATCGGCCTGGCGGTCTACTCCGGGTTTTTCGACATCGGCATGATGAACCTCGGCCAGCAGGAGTTCGTCGGCCTGGAAAACTACCGAAAGATGATAAGTACGCCGGCGTTCTGGGCGTCGGCTCGGGTGACTGTCGTCTATACCATCGGCGTTGTGGCTGGTTCGTACCTGGTTGGGCTCGGCAGCGCGCTGCTGCTCAACAAGGGATTTCGCGGCCGCACCCTGGCGCGCACCCTCATCATCGTCCCCTGGGCGATTCCCCACGTCGTCACGGTGCTGATCTGGAACTGGATGCTCGATGCCAACTATGGCGTCGTCAACTACTTTCTGCAGACGCTGCGGATCATCGAGACCAATCTGCAGTGGCGGGCGATGCCCGATCTGGCGTTGATCTCGGTCATCGGGGTGACTGTCTGGTCGGTCTACCCGGTGGCGCTGGTGATGCTCCTGGCGGGCTTGCAGGCGATCCCGCGCGATCTCTATGAGGCGGCGGCGGTCGACGGCTCGAACGCCTGGCAGCGCTTCTGGCACATCACCTGGCCAGGGCTAGCGCCGGTCAATATCGTCCTGATCCTGCTCCTCTCGCTGATGGCCTTCACGCGGGTGGTGACCATTATTTATCTGATGACGGCGGGCGGCCCTGCCGGCGCGACGGAAACACTGCCCATCCAGACCTATTTGCAGGCGTTCAAGTTCTTCCGCATGGGGTATGCCTCGGCGATCGGCACGGTCGTGCTGGCAATCGCGGTCATCTTCTCCATCGTCTATCTCTTCGTGACGTCACGTCTCTACAAGCAGGATTAGGACAGCGATGGAAGCCCAACCGACCTCTTCGCGGGCGCCTCAGCGCCGAAAGCAGATCGGCGATGCGGGGCATCTCGCACTGGTGATTCTTGTCTGCCTGCTGGCGGTCTTTCCCTTCTACTGGATGATCAAGTCATCGCTCACCACGCAGAGCGCCTTTGTCTGGCCACCGGAGATCATCCCCACGAGCGTCTCGTTCGACGCCTACAGGGACGTGGTCGACGGGTATCCGATCGTGCGCTGGTTCCTTAACAGCACCTTTGTGGCGCTCGCCACGACAGCGTTGTCCGTGTTGATCGCCCTCAACGCCGCGCTCGGCCTCTCGCGCTATCGGACGCGGCTGACCGGGACCTTCGGCGCGGTCATCCTGATCACGCAGATGCTGCCCGCCACGCTGCTCGTCATCCCGATGTTCATCATCTTCCGCAATCTGAAGTTGATCGACTCGCTCTTCGGGCTCGTCGTGGCAAACCTGGCCTTCGCGCTGCCCCTGGCCATCTGGGTGCTGAAGGGCTTTTTCGACAGCATCCCGCGCGAGATCGAGGAAGCGTCGATGATTGACGGCTCCTCGGAAGTTGGCGCGTTCTATCGGGTAACGATCCCGCTGACCATCCCCGGCATCATCGCCGTCTCAATCTACGCCTTCATGGTTTCGTGGGGTGAATTCTTCTTCGCGCGGACGCTGATCAACCAGGAGACGAACTGGGTCTTTACCGTCGGCCTCTCCTCATTCCGCGGCGAGCACACCCTGCAATGGAGCGAGCTGCTGGCGGCCGCCACCATTTTCACCATCCCGCCTCTCCTCTTCTTCGCCGGCCTGCAACGGCATCTCATTTCCGGCCTGACTGGCGGCGCGGTGAAGGGGTGATGGGTGACGGGAGATGAGTGATGGGGTGTTGAGGTGGTAGGGTGACAACGAGCACGACGAGTGCCAACGGCTATTAGCCAAAAGCCAATAGCCAATAGCCCAACTGGAGGATGCTCAGCGTGGCGAAGGATTCCCGTATAACCCCCGTGCCGCTTGGGAAGGCAACGTTTCTCGATTCGCCCCGGTGCGACGATCTCGACACCCTGGATGCCGATATCGCGGTCATCGGCGTGCCGTTCGGCTATCCGTACGATCTGCCGGGGCTGACCTCCCCTTCGGCCACGGCCCCGGCCGCTCTGCGGGAGCAGTCGGTTCGTCACGCTCCGTTTCTGACACACTTCGACTACGACTTCGGCGCGGACATCTTTGCCGGCCGCGAGGTGCGCATCTTTGACTGCGGCGACGTGGCGATGAAGCCGGGCGACTTCGCGGGGAACTCGGCGGCGACCACGACGGCCATCAAGGCCATCATCGCCAAGGGCGCGGTGCCGATCGTCCTCGGCGGCGATCACGCCATCCCCATCCCGGTCTTCCGCGCCTACGAGGGGCAGGAGCCGATGGTGGTCGTCCAGCTCGACCAACACATCGACTGGCGCGAGGAGCGCAACGGCGTCACGCAGGGCCTGAGCAGCACCATGCGCCGCGCCTCCGAGATGCCGTGGGTGAGCGGCATGGCCCAGATCGGCTTGCACGCGGTCGGCAGCGCGCGGCAGGGCGAGGTCGACGACTCACTCGCCTGGGGAAGCGTGCAGGTGCGCGCCGAGGAGGTGCACGAGATCGGCGTCGACGCCGTCCTCGAGCGCATCCCGGCGTCAGACCGCTACTACATCACCTTCGACGCCGACGGCCTCTACGCGCCGCTCGCCCCGGGCGTCCTCAGTCCCGGTTTTGGCGGCCTAACCTACTACGAGGCCTCGAACCTGCTGCGTGGCATTGCCCGCAAGGGGAAGATC
>CAYSXO010000309.1:0-6024 GCA_964434995.1 uncultured Sphaerobacteraceae bacterium | reverse complement strand
GACGCGATGCCGAGGCATTCGGCAATCCGCTGCCGCATCAGAGGGGCGTGGGGAGCCATGCGGGGAGCCTCGGCCAGGATTGTGGCATCGACGTGCAGCGGCGCCCAGCCCGCTTCGCGCGCCAGGCGGACCGCTTCCCGCAGCAGTTCCCGGCTATCGGCATCGCGGTAGCGCTCATCCGAGGGGGGGAAGTGCTGCCCGATGTCGCCCAGTGCGGCCGCGCCGAGGATGGCGTCGGCAATGGCATGGAGGAGCACGTCGGCGTCGGAATGTCCTGCCAAGCCCTGCTCGTGGGGAATCTCGACGCCACCGATCACCAACCGCCGCCCAGGGGCAAAACGGTGGGTGTCGAAGCCGATGCCGGATCGCGGGTAGGCAGGCAATGGCACGGCGAGCCGCGCCTGGAGCAGCGCTTCGGCCACGGGAATGTCCTCCGGGTGCGTTACCTTCATATTGGCGAGTGACGCGGGCACGACCGTCACGGAAATGCCGGCCGCTTCGCAAATTCGCGCTTCGTCGGTTACCTCCTCGCCGGCGCTGGCGGCGAGGGCGAGGCGTAAGACGTCGAGACGAAACCCTTGCGGAGTCTGTGCCGCCCAGAGCCCGGCGCGATCGACCGTCCCCCCGATCGTCTGCCCCGCGACCCGTTTCAGGGTATCGGCAACCGGCATGGCGGCGATCGCCGCGCCGTGCCGCGCGGCTGCCTCAGCACAGCGATCGAACAGATCCGGCTCGGCCAGCGGGCGCGCGCCGTCGTGGATGAGGACGATTTCCGTCTCCTCCGGGAGCGCCGCCAACCCCGCCGCGACCGAATCCTGCCTCCGCTCGCCGCCCGTGACGATCGTCCGAACCTTCAGGAGATCCGACTCGCGCACGATGCGCCCGACCTCATCCCGTGTGTGCTCGCCGGCAACCACAATAACCACTCCAACGCTCTGCGCCCGCTCCAGCGCGGCGAGCGACCAGGCCAGCATTGGCCGGCCAGCGAGAGGGAGCAGCACCTTGGCCGGCAGGCCCAGTCGCTCGCCGCGACCGGCAGCGACGACGATGGCGGCGATGCGGTTTGGCGGAGGAGGGGTCTCGGTCACCATCGGCGCTCGCCCGCCCCTCCGGCTCTTCGCCCAGTGCACTGGGCGAAGGGGACAGGGGGATGAGGGGGATCAGCCGCGACATGGCGTGGCTCCATACCGCCCCCAGGTACGCATCGGACTATCATCCCTTGCCCGCGGCCTCGCGCAACGCCTGGACCGCCTCAATCGGCACCGGCGCCATGCCCAATTCGCGCCCCGCGCCCCGCGCGAAGCCGTGGAAGTCGCTGCCACCGGTGGCGATCAGCCCGCGCCGGGAAGCAATGACGCGCAACACCTCGCGATCCGCCTCGCTGTATTCGCCGTAGTCCACCTCCATACCCGCGAGCCCGACGGGGACGAGCCGGTCCAGGACGCTCTCGACCCCGCCTGGGCTGAACGGATGCGCCAGCACGGCAACACCTCCAGCGGCACGGACCAGGGCGATCGCGTCACGCGGCACGACGCGGGGGCGAGGCACGTAGGCCGGCTTGCCCTGGCCGATGTAGCGGTCGAAAGCCTCGGGGATGGTGGAGACGTAGCCTGCTTCGATGAGCGCCCGCGCCAGATGGGGCCGACCGACCGTCCCCTGTCCGGCAATCTCGCGTACCCACGCCTCGTCGATGGCCGCGCCGACCTCGCGCAGGCGAGCGATCATGCGCTCCATCCGTTCGGCGCGCGCGCGCGCATAGCCGGCCAGCCCCTCCAGCAGGGCCGGATGCTCGACATCGACAAAGTAGCCAAGGAGATGCACGCCCTCGCCGCCGGACAGCGAGGTGCTGAGCTCAACGCCGGGGATGACCTCCACCCCGAGGCGCTCGCCCGCGGCCCGTGCCTCGGGGATGCCCGCCACGGTATCGTGATCGGTTAACCCGAGAATGCGAACGCCACGCGACGCGGCCTCCTCCACCAGTTCCGCTGGCGCGAGGAGGCCGTCCGAGTAGCTGCTGTGGGTGTGGAGATCGACGCGGGTCGGAAGTCGTGAGTCGTGAGTCGGAAACGAATTCGGCTCGCCGTCTCTCACTTCCGACTTCCGACTAGCGACTCCACGACTTCGCTAGCGCGGTTCGACGACGAGGCGAATGGCGGTGCGGTCTTCGTTTTCGATGGTGACATCGATGAAGGCGGGGAGGCAGACCGCCTCGATCCCCGTCTCGCGCAGGTAATCGCGCGCGATGGCCACCGCCTTCACGGCCTGATTCGTTGCGCCCGCGCCGATGGCCTGAACTTCCGCGCGGCCACTCTCGCGGACAACGCCGGCGATGGCTCCGGCCACGGCGCTCGGCCGCGAGCGAGCCGACACCTTGAGCACATCGCCATTGCGCTGCTCGAGGAGCGCGGTTGCCTCCGAAACGGCAAGGTGGCCGTTCCCGAAGGCAGGCTGACGATCGTCGTCATCGAGGCCAAAGGCGGCCTCGGGCGCGGCCGTCGCGGCCGCCCAAGCGGGCGTATGCGGCTGGCGGCCGCCGCCAAATGGGCGATCGAGCACCTCGGTTTCCACGGCGAACTCCGTGTCGGCCTCAGCCTCCTCGGCGTCAGGCGGGTAACTCGTCTTGAACGGATCGATCTTGATGTCGCGCAAGTCGAGTTTGGAGAAGAAGCGATCCACGTTGCTGAACCCCCTGAACGCGTGTTGCAAGCTGCCGCCGGTGCTCCCGGCGCGCCGCACCTATGCCCCACAGAGCCTGGTTACCCGAATCGAAGGTGCTCCTGCCGCTGTTCGCATTCGCCCCTCGATCGATCACGCCGCCTGCCGCCCTTGCGGCGCACTCAGCGGCGCTTTTTATAGACGTGGCCGGCGTCATGTGCCGGCCAGACCCGCGATACGGTCGCGCATGCAGCGAAGTCTAATACAGACTGGAATTCGCCGCGCCGCTATTGTGAACGGAATACCAGAATGGGGCAACATCGCGCTCACTACCGGGCATAATCGACCGCGCGCGTCTCGCGGATGACCGTGACCTTGATCTGGCCAGGGTATTCCAGGCTCTCTTCAATGCGCTTGGAGACATCGCGGGCCAGGCGCGCGGCGGCCAGATCGTCGATCGAATCGGGCTGGACCAGAATGCGCACTTCGCGGCCGGCCTGAATGGCGAAGCTCTTTTCGACGCCGTCGAAGGAGTTGGCCACCCCTTCCAGCGCCTCCAGACGCTTGATGTAGGTTTCGACCATCTCGCGCCGCGCGCCGGGGCGGGCGCCGGAAATGGCATCGGCCGTGGCCACAATAAAGGCCTCGACCGTCTGCGGCTCTTCTTCGCCGTGGTGCGCGGCTATGGCGTGAACGATCTTCGAGGAGCGGCCCAGGCGCTTGGCGATGTCGGCGCCAATCAGGGCGTGCGGCCCCTCGACCTCGTGATCGACCGCCTTGCCGATGTCATGCAGCAGGCCGGCGGTCTTGGCCACATTGACATCAGCGCCCAGTTCGGCGGCCAGCGCCGCGGCGATCATCGATGTCTCCAGCGAGTGCCCAAGGACATTCTGGCCATAGGACGTCCGGAACTTGAGGCGGCCGAGCAGCTTGATCAGGTCAGGATGGAGGCCAGGCACATTCGCCTCATAGGCAATTTTTTCGCCCTCCTCGCGCATGACCTGATCGAGCTCGAGGCGCGTCTTGTTGACGACCTCTTCGATCCGCGTGGGGTGGATGCGGCCATCCTGCAGCAGCTTGTTCAGCGCGCGGCGGGCGACCTCGCGGCGCACCGGATCGAAGGCGGAGATGGTGACCGCTTCCGGCGTGTCGTCGACGATCAGGTCGACCCCGGTGGCCTGCTCCAGCGCGCGGATGTTGCGGCCCTCGCGGCCGATGATGCGCCCCTTCATGTCGTCGGAGGGGAGCGGAATGACCGAAACGGTGGACTCGGCCACGTAGTCGGAGGCGATGCGCTGGATAGTGGTGGCCAGCACGCGGCGTGAACGGCGGTCGGCCTCTTCGCGCAGCTCCAGATCGAGCTCGTGCAGGCGGCGCGCGGCAAGCCCGCGGGCCTCCTCCTCGACCTCGCGCACCAGCTCATCCCGCGCCTCGGCGGCAGTCAGCCCGGCGACGCGCTCCAGCTCCTGCAAGTGACGGCCGCGGGCCTCATCGAGCGCGGCCTGCTGGCGAGCCAGCTCGGCCTCGAAGTCGGCCTGCTTGCGGGCGCGCTCCGTGTCCCAGACATCGCGGTCGCGCTGGAGATCGAGATCCTGACGCCGCAAATCCTGCTCGCGGCGGTCGAGGTTCGTGGTTTTCTGATCGAGCGATTGCTCCTTCTGTTCGACACGGCGTTCGACGCGGTCGATCTCCTTGCGCCGCTGAGAAAGCTCGCGGTCGAGATCGGCGCGGAGCCGGATCGCTTCGTCTTTGGCCTCGAGAGCGGCATCACGCCGCCGGGTTTCAGCTTCCTCCAGGATGCGATCGGCCTCGGCCTGGGCCTTGCGGACCTGGGCATCGGCACGGCCTTCCAGATACCACCTGGTTGCAAAGAAGGTGGCAAGGGCGACCAACACGGCCTCGAGGACGCCGAGGATGATGAATTGGGCGGTCATCGGCATCCCTAGAAAATCTTGATTGTGACGCGCGTGCGGCAAAGCGCGCGCGGCGAGTGAAATACCAGCCCCGTCTCCGGGGTCCGTGTATTGACCGTGAGTGTGGTAAGGCGTTCGCCGTCAGAACACGAACGACTGCTCAGGGGCAAGATCTTTGCCCGTGCTTACCCCATCCCGAGCCATGATACGAGCAGGCATGATGGCACGTCAAACCACCGCGCCGGCCTTCCCGCGTACCAGGAAACCGGCGTGGTTTCAGCAGTTTCGCGCGCCACGAGCGGCCATTGCGGCGATAGGGCGCGAGGTTTGGCCGGGCATTGGGGCCCGATTGCGGCATCTACAACGAATCGCGCTCGTCACCCGTTCCGGCGGCGTCGCGTTCGTCCCGCCGTTCCTGCAGGAACCGGGCCAGGCGGGTCAGGCCGCGCCCCGAGAGATCGAGCGCGCGAATGGCCAGCTTTTCCGCCTGCGCCATCACCGGAGCCGCGTAGCGCAGCACCTCGCTGACGTCGGTAACCGGCTTGCCGCGATAGGGCGGCCACTTGCTCAGCTCCTTGTTATCCTCCGCGGTGCGCGTCGCAGGTGAGGCCGGCGCGGGCACGGCGTCGCTCTCGGCGCGCATCGGTTCTTCCCTGGGAGATGAGTCGGACATTGGCGGCGACGCGCTGGCTGGGGCATCGTCGAGCCCGAGGATGGGGCCCTGCATATGCTCGTGCCACGTGGGCGGGACGAGCAACTCGTCAGCATTCACGGGGCCGGCCTCTGGTGTCAGATGCACCTGCCCAGCGCCGGGAGAGGAGGATGGCGCGCCTTCGTTGACGGGGCCGCCCTCGGGGGTGACATTCACCTGGCCAACGGGCCTCTGGGGATCATCGTTGAGTGTCATGGAAACCTCCAATGCACCGTTGCACCGTCCATCTGGACGCCGGGAGACGACGTCGGGGAGCACGAGTACGTCAAGTGAACACCGAATCCTGGACCGGCGCCAAACGCTCGATCGCGTTAATGGATGGCACATAGCCAGCTTCGTGCCAGAGGTACGGCGTGAAGCTCGCGATCGGCCGGGAAAAGACCAGAACGCACCGCGCGTGGGGACAACACGTGCACATGGTCCCCCGGTCGTGTCAGGGCCGGTTCACCCCCACGCGCGTAGGGACAACTGGCGGTATGTCCGCGATCCCCGCGAGACTCTCGGTTCACCCCCACGCGCGTGGGGACAACGATTTGCTGGCCGTCCGCTTGATGCCGCGCAACGGTTCACCCCCACGCGCGTGGGGACAACGCAATCGCGTCATCCTGACACGGGTCGTGTTCCGGTTCACCCCCACGCGCGTGGGGACAACGGGCCCCGCGCCGAACGGTTGGAACGTGCCGTTCGGTTCACCCCCACGCGCGTGGGGACAACGACCCATTCCTCCGTCGCCAGCGCCTTGGC
>CAYSXO010000308.1:4652-6064 GCA_964434995.1 uncultured Sphaerobacteraceae bacterium | reverse complement strand
GGCGCGCCGTCCGCGGAGACGGTTCGTCATCGATCCATGGATGCCCGGTCCATCGTCAGGTGCAGGGCTTCTTGCGATTCAGGAGACGCGAAACCGTTCGACCACGTCCCAATCGAGTGCGACGCCGAGCCCTGGGCCCGTGGGGACAGTGACGTACCCATCGATCATGGGCATCACCGGAACAACCAGCGACGTGTTGAGCGGCGAGCCTTCCATCGACCACTCGATCATTCGCTCGGTTGGCGAATTGGCGAGCAGATGCAACGATGCGGCAGAGACGATGCCGGTGCTGAACGCATGCGGCACACACCAGGAGCCGACTGCCGCCGCGGCCTGTGAGACGCGCTTCCAGGCGGCAATGCCGCCAACATTGGTGACATCTGGCAGGATGACGTGCAGCTTCCCTTCGCGCACAAAGCGCTGGCTCTCCCAGAAGCCGCCCGGGCTTTCGCTGGAAATCCGGATCGGGCTGCGCGAGCAGAGCTCCGCCCAGGCCGAAACCGGCTCGTGGGGCATTGGGGCCTCCAGCCAGTAAAGATCGAACTCGGCCAGCGCGTGCGCGCGCTCCAGGGTGGTTGAGAGATCCCAGCACAACCCGACGTCGATCATGAGCCGCATGTCGGGGCCTAGCGCCTCCCGCGCGGCGCGGACAAGGGCGACGTCCTGCTCTCGATCTTGCCCGAAGCCGCCCCAGCCAAACTTGATTGCCGTGAATCCGGCTTCACGAAATCGAGTCGCGTCCCGGCGCACCTTGTCGAGATCGGTCGGGTCATCGGGAAAGAGGATGCTGGCATAGGCGGGCAGTCTTGCGCGGTAGGCTCCTCCCAGCAATTCCGCCACGGGCGCGCCATAGGCTTTGCCCTTGATGTCCCAGAGGGCGATCTCTGCCGCGCTGATCGCGGTCAGGCGGACGCTGCTGCCGCCCATATAGAGGGTGCCGTCCATCATCCGCTGGAAGAGCGGTTCGATCTGCAGCGGATCCTGGCCAATAAGCAGCTCGCGCAGGCCGACCCCGATCGAGTTCGACATCGGCGTCCTGAAGATGGCCTCCAGCACTGAGGGGTTGGAATCTCCTTCCCCGATGCCGTCGATCCCCTCGTCCGTGATGATGCGGACCACGAAGGCATCCTGCGAGCCGTCGCAGACGTTGCCCACGTCTGGCAGGCGGAGCGATATCGTTTCCACATCGGTGATGCGCATGGATTCTCCAGGCTCGTGAATCGAATGGTCAAGAAGACGTCGTCACCACTGGATGACAACGGCTGATTGGCGACGAATTGGGGTGGCCATCCCAGTTCGCCTCCAGCCTTCTCTCCAGGCGAGTCAGTGGAATTCGCTACTCCGTTCCGCAGAACCGTTTGACCACGTCGTAGATGAAGCGCGTGGCAAAGGCGAGATCATCGATGGCAATG
>CAYSXO010000308.1:1681-4617 GCA_964434995.1 uncultured Sphaerobacteraceae bacterium | reverse complement strand
CGGGAACGGAAAGAACCCGTAGACCTTGATGTCCGGCAGATGCCGGGCATCGGTGCCACCGGAGAGGAGGAACGGGGCCACGGCAGCGCCAGGGACCATCTCGTCGATGGTCGCTACGATCGCGTCAAAGAAGGGCGATGACGGATCGGCGGCAATGCCCTGCTCCTGGCTGAGCAGCTCCACTTCGACCTCATTGCCCACCACGGCCTGGACGATGTCCCGCCAATCGCTCGGGTCCTGGCCGGGCAGAATGCGGCCATCGACATCGAGGACGATCTCGGAGGGGATGACGTTGATGCGGTGCCCGCCGTGAATGATCGTCGGCACGGCGGTGTTGCGCGTCGTGGCGCGGAGCATCAGGCGAGTGTCGTCATCGAGGGGCAGGGCCGCGATGGCCTCCCAGGTCGGGTCCGCGACGATCGCGGCGACCCTGGCGGGGCCGTCTGGCCCGAAGGCCGGGGCCATGGTTTCCAGCATCTGCCGCACGGGCGCCGTCAGCGTTGTCTCCGGTTCCCACTCGGTCAATCTGCCCAGCGCGCGGCCGATGCGGTCCATGGCCGTGTTGTCGAGCGGAACCGAAGCGTGGCCTGGCTCGCCGCGCGCGATGATGCGCAGGCGGGCGACGCCTTTCTCCCCGGCCTGACAGGGATAGAAGTAGCGCCCGTTCAGCGTCATCGGCGTGCCGCCGCCGCCCTCGTTGATGGCGTACTCGGCATCGATCAGATCCCGATGATGGTTCCAGAGCCAGGCGGCGCCTGCCTGGCCGCCCGCTTCCTCGTCGGCGAAGGCCGCGAAGATGATGTCCCGGTCGAGCGCGACGCCTTCTCGCTTCAGGAGCAGCATGGCCATCAACTCGGCGGCCACCTGCCCCTTCATGTCGAGCGCGCCTCGTCCCCAGATATCGCCGTCGACGATCTCGCCGCCGAACGGATCGTGGGCCCACTTGTCTCGCTCGACGCTGACCACGTCGATGTGGCCGGTCAGCAGGAGCGGCCGCTTGACCGGGTTCGCCGCTCGCAAGCGGCCGATGGCATTGCCTCGCTCCGGATTGACGCCGATGATCTCCGCCTCGATGCCCGCATCGCGCAGTACTGCTGCCAGGTAGTCGGCGGCCAGGGTTTCGTTGCCCGGCGGATTTGTCGTGTCCCGGCGCAACAACTCCTGCAGGTGCCCCGCGACTTCCAGCCCAACCTCATCCCAATTGCGTGTCATGCGTTCGTTCTCCACTTACCCCGTCAATGCCGTATGACCGCGTCGATGAACGCCTTTGTCCGTGGATTCTCGGGCGCGGTGAAGAAGCGGATCGGTTCCGCTTCCTCCACGATGACGCCATCGTCCATCATCACTACCCGGTCAGCAACCTCCCGCGCAAAACCCATTTCGTGGGTGACGACAACCATCGTCATGCCATCGGCGGCAAGTTGGCGCATGACGCGCAGCACCTCGCCGACCAGCTCGGGATCGAGCGCGGACGTGACTTCGTCGAAAAGCATCGCCTCCGGATCCATGGCCAGGGCCCGCGCGATGGCAACGCGTTGTTGCTGCCCGCCGGAGAGCTGCCCAGGGTAGGCGGCGATTTTCTCCTCGAGGCCGACAGAGCGCAGGAGGAGGCGCGCCCGCGCTTCTGCCTCACCCTTCGGCTGCTGCCGGACGTTGATTGGACCGGTAACGATGTTCTGGAGAACGCTCATGTGTGGAAAGAGGTTGAATCGCTGCGAGACCATCCCGATGCGGGCGCGAATCTGGCGAATCTCCGATTCGGGGGCGTGCACCACATGGCCGTTCCGGTACGTCTGGTAGATCGGCTTCCCCTCCAGGTAGATGGTCCCCTGTTGATAGGGCTCCAGGTAGTTCATCACGCGCAGCAGCGTGCTCTTTCCCGAGCCGCTCGGCCCGATGATCACGACCACTTCGCCACGGGCGACCTCGAGCGAGACGCCGCGCAGCACGTTGATGGAGCCGAACGCCTTATGGATGTTCTCCAGCCTGATCACGCCATCGTCTCTGGGGTCGCAACCCGCCCGGTTGGCCAGCCCTTGCTGCCGGAGGATCCCTTGTCGGTAGGCGCTTCTTTCAGCTTCTTTTCCAGGCGTTCGATGATCGCCGCGCTCGGCCAGCAGACGGACAGATAGAGTACCGCGATGACCGTGAAGATGGTGACATGGCGAAAATTCGTCGCGGCGATGAGCTGGCCCTGGAACATCAGCTCGCGGATGGTCAGGATCGACAGGAGCGAGGTGTCCTTGAAGAGGCCAACAAACATGTTGCCAATAGGAGGAATAATGATCCGAAATGCCTGCGGCAAGACCACAATGCGCATCACCTGCACGCGCGACATGCCGAGCGAAAGGGCGGCCTCTGTTTGCCCACGATCGATCGCCTCAATACCCGCGCGATATATCTCCGAGAGATAGGCAGAGTATGCGGCACTCATCCCGATGATGCCCGCGGTCCATGCGTTGAGCTCGATGCCGGCAAACGGCAGGACATAATAGAGGTAGAAAAGCTGGAGCAGGACAGGCGTCCCGCGCAGGACTTGCACGTAGATCGTCGAGGGAATGCGCAGCCAACGATGGCTCGACATTCGCGCCAGTGCGATCGGCAGCGCCGCGATCAGGGCAATGCCCATGATGACGAATGTCAGGAGCACGGTTACCTTGAGTCCGGAAAGAAGCGCGGGCATCATTTCCGGAATCGCGGACCAGTCGAATCTCATTGTCGTTCACTCTTGCTCTGTGAGCAGCTCAGACCCCGAGAGAAAAGATGGGGCGGCAGAGCAGTGAAGGTTCTCCTTACCCGTTCCCTGCCACCCCAGCCCCCTGCACCTTGCGGGGAGAATTGGGGATCAAGTCTCGCTACATGCCCGGGAATGCGGCCAGGTTGCGTATCCCGAGCCCATACTTCTGCAAGATCGCCAGCGTTTCACCCGTGATCAA
>CAYSXO010000308.1:0-1671 GCA_964434995.1 uncultured Sphaerobacteraceae bacterium | reverse complement strand
TGTAGTTGATGTAGTCGTTGAAGTGGACGTTGTTGAACTCGTTGTCGCCAATCCGGGTGCCGAAGCGGGTCCAATCGGAGAGATCAGACTGGGGTACGTAGTCGGGAACGTTCTCGATCGGCAGATCGGTGTTTTCGGCCAGATAGCCGGTGAAGTTGCTGTCCTCCGCGATCAATGCATCAATCCGGCCAGCCACCAGATCGGCGGCCATCTCCTGCGCGCCCTTGTAGGTGTTCAGCGCACCCAGGTCGTCCCGCTGTTGCAGCCACTCCGCGTAGTTCGTGCCGAGGCCCACGCCAACGGTCTTCCCGGCCAGGTCTTCCCAGGAATGGACGTTGGCCGGGTTGCCAGTTGGCACAAAGAGGGCGTCGCCGTACCAGAACGTCGGCGCCGTGAAGTCGATGATCTCGATGCGCTCCGGCGTGACGTGGACGTCGCTGGCGAGGAGGTCGAAGCGGCCGCTTTGCAGGCCGGGCACCATCGATTCCCATGGCCCGTCAACAAACTCGTACTTGTCGATCCCCGCGTGCTCCAGCGCGCGCAACACGATATCGGTGTTCCAGCCGGTGCGCTGGCCGGTCTCGGGATCGGTGAAGTTCACCGGAAACGATTCGATGAGCCCGAGGCGGATCCCTTCGGTCCGGTACTTCTCGTACGAGCCGTCGGCGCCGGTATAGCGGGTGACATTGATGCCGTTCGGGAAGGGAACGCCCGCGTTTTCCAGCAGAGCCGGGGCAGCCGCTGCCTTCCGCGCGTCCCGGCCGACGAGCGGCAGAGCGCCAATGGCCGTGGCCATGCCGACGAATCGACGACGAGAAACTGAACGAGTCGTGTCTTCCATGATGGCCCTCTCCATTCCTATCGATCGCCGGTTCCCCTTGTTCCGTCGTCTCCTTTCTCGCGCTCAATTGCGAACAGCTTCGACACGTGAGGCCAGAGGGCGTCAATTTCGGCCAGATCGCCCGCGTCGAGCGCGGGGAACTCCGGATCGCGCGTTGCCGTGGAGGTGAAGATGCCGCGCCGGCGCAAGATCTCCTTCGAGACCGCCATCAGCACCGACATCTCCAGGTTCAACAGCGGAAGCAGGCGCGAGTGGAGAGCGCGGGCCTCACCCATGTCGCCGGCCTGCCAGGTGTCCATAACGGTCACCAGCACGTCGCAGACGGCTGCCGAGGGCATCGAACCCGTGGCGCCCCGCTGCAACTCGTTCGGTAGGTAGAGGCCTGCTGTGCCGCCGAATACCCCGAGCAGTTCGGGGCCCGCGCTGGCGAGGATATCGCTGATGTAGTGGCCAGCGGGGATGCGCTCTTCCTTGATGTAGGCGACCTGGTCGATCTCCTTGACCAGCCGCAGCACAACCGTGGTCGGCAGATTGATGCCAAAGGGTGGCGGCGCATTCTGGATGATGACCGGCATGCCTGCTTTGTCCGCGATCGCCGCGTAGTAGGCATAGACGCCGTCCATCGACGGGCGGCGGATGTAGGGCGGCAGCGCCATCACCGCCGCCGCGCCGGTTTCCCGCGCATGGTGGGTGAATTCGAGCGCGGCGTTGACGCTGCTCCCGGCGACATTCGCGATCACCGGCATTCCTACCATGCTGTCTAAGACGCTGCTCGACAAGGTCTGGGACCGACACGTGGTGCGTGAGCTCGAGGACGGGCGCAGTTTGCT
>CAYSXO010000307.1:0-6073 GCA_964434995.1 uncultured Sphaerobacteraceae bacterium | reverse complement strand
ACGACTCCCTTCGGGAGAGGCGTACATCGTGCCCGGCCCAGTGCCACCGCCGCTCGCCGCGGACCAGCCGGCGACGCCGCAACCACGCGCTCCACGTTCGCATGCCTACCGCTTCTCGCTTCAGCCAGCGCAAACGTTCGCCGGGGGCTCAATGAAAATCGTCAGCTCCCGCGAGTTCCCGGCATCGACCACGATGAGCGGCGCAATCATCGAGCTGGAACCGGGCGGGTTGCGCGAACCACATTGGCACCCCAATGCAGCCGAGTGGTTCTACATCCTGAGCGGCCAGATCACCATGACGCTCTTCGGCTCGCAGGGCCGCGCTCGTACGGAGACGTTCGGCCCCGGCGACGTCGGCTATGTTCCTTCGGGGTATGGCCACTATCTGAAGAACTGCGCCAACGGCATCAGCCGCATTCTGCTCGGCTTCAACGCGGGCGTCTATGAGCAGATCAGCCTCTCGGGCTGGCTGGCAGCGAACCCCCGCCAGCTCGTGGCGACGAACTTCACCCTGCCATTGCCGGTGGTCGAGGCGTTTCCCGAGACCACGGAAGTGATCGCGGCGAAGTCGCCGCGATCACGCTGAGCGGTGCGACACGACTGGCGTGCCAGCCTGAGGCGAGGCTGCAGCCAGGCAACGGCCCATGCCGCCTGCCTGATGAACCAGGGCCGTCCTGAGCAACGTCGTGTGTCCCGCCTGAGAGGTCATCCTGAGCGCCGCGAAGGACCATGGTTCTCTGGAGCTTGGTTCCGATCGGGCACGGAGACCATCCCCGCGACAGGATGACACGCTCATCCCACATCGCCATGGGACGCCGGACCGGTCGGGGGATGAATGCCGATGCCCTCGATGAGCAGATCAGCGAGCGTCGCCGCAAGCTGACCGTCAGGCTTGTGGCGGGCAGTGTCGAAACGCGACCACCAGGACTGACTGCCCGCCATCGCAAAGAAGGCGCGGGCCGCGAGCTCGGGATCGATGGCCCGCGCCTCGCCAGATGCTACTGCCTGTTCGAGCATCGCCTGAATCGGCTCCCAGGGCGCCGGGCACCCCTCCAGCAGCCGGGTCCGGCGCTCTTCCGAGAGATGGATTCGCAGATCGGCCGACAGGCGGCCGACGTCCGATTGTCGTGTGGCAAGGATGTACGTTGCCACGCGCTGCAGCCGCTCGCGCAGGCTCCCCTCCTCGGCAGCGCTGGCCGTCATGCCAGCGCGGACGCGGGCAAACTCCACCGCCATGACCGAGACAAAGAGATCTTCCTTGTCCCGGAAGTGGTGATACAGCGTCGCCTTGTTGACCGCGGCCGCATCGGCGATTTGCTGCATGGAGACTGCCGCGAAGCCCTGCGCGGTGAAGAGCGCGCGTGCCTCTCGCAGTATCCGCTCGCGGCCCCCGCTTTCTGCAGCCGGGACAGCAGCGGAACGCTCCATTTCAACCGCGGACATGCTCGCCTCGCCTTCACGCCGTATCGTCGACGACCACTCCGTTTCCGTTGACGGGCATCGGCTTCGGGAGTATAGTCCGCTGGCCCGCTCCCAACCAACCGGTTGGTTGGGAGGCGCCATCAAGGGCAACGCCTGAATATCGTTCACCTTTCCGGAGAAATCGTTCATGTCCGACTCGGTGGTCAATCGTCACGCCGCGCCGGCCAGCGGCCCCAACCACGACGAGCCCCAGTATCTCGATCACCAGCAGATCATCATCGTGCTCTTTGGCCTCATGGCCGGGGTTTTTCTCGCGGCGCTCGACCAGAGCATCGTCGGCACCGCGCTGCCGCGCATCGTCAGCGAGCTTGGCGGGCTGGACAAGCTGGCCTGGGTCGTCACCGCCTATCTGCTGACCGCTACTGCCGCCACGCCGCTGTGGGGCAAGATCTCCGACCTCTATGGCCGCCGGCCCACCTTTCAGGCCGCCATCATCATCTTTCTGGTTGGGTCGGCGCTTTGCGGCCTCAGCCAGAATCTGCTCCAGCTCATCGTTTTCCGGGCCATCCAGGGGATCGGCGGCGGCGGCCTGATGGCCATTGCCTTCAGCATCATTGGCGACATCATTCCGCCCCGCGAGCGCGGCCGCTATCAGGGGTACTTCGGCGCGGTTTTCGGCGTCTCAAGCGTGGCTGGCCCACTGCTGGGCGGCTGGTTTACCGACGGTCCCGGTTGGCGCTGGATCTTCTATATCAATCTGCCGGTCGGGATCGCGGCGCTTGTTATCACCTCTATTGCGTTGAAGCTCCCCACCATCCGCCGCGACCACAGCCTCGATTTTCTCGGCGCTGGCATGATCGTGGGCAGTGTCTCCGCGCTCCTTCTCTATCTCGACTGGGCCGGGAAGGAGTACGGCTGGTTTGCTCCTGGGCCACTCGCGCTCCTGATCGCCGCCATCGTCCTTGGCGTCCTCTTCGTGGTCGTCGAGCAACGCGCCGTCGAACCGATCATTCCCCTGCGGCTCTTTCGCAATCAGGTCTTCGCCGTCGGCAACCTCTACACCTTTCTGGCCGGCATCGCCATGTTCGGGGCCATCATCTTCCTCCCCTTCTATCTACAGATCGTGATGGGCATGTCGCCGACAGAATCTGGACTGGCCATGTTGCCGGCGGTCCTCGGCATTCTGACGACCTCGATCGTCTCCGGGCGGCTCATCACGCGAACTGGGCGCTACAAGATCTATCCGATCATCGGCGCGGCCACGCTGGTGGTTGCGCTCCTGCTCATGTCCCGCTTGCGCGTCGACACGCCCTACTGGGAATTGGCGATCTACATGCTTCTCTTCGGCGGTGGGCTCGGCTGCACCATGCAGACCATCGTCACCGCCGTCCAGAACGCGGTCGAGTTTCGCGACCTTGGCGCCGCCAC
This sequence comes from uncultured Sphaerobacteraceae bacterium, assembly GCA_964434995.1. GTDB lineage: Bacteria > Chloroflexota > Chloroflexia > Thermomicrobiales > UBA6265 > JACCXM01. The sequence continues at coordinate 3,223 of CAYSXO010000307.1, read as the reverse complement.
GAGCGCGACAACCTTCTTTCGCCAAATGGGCGGCACCATTGGGGCGGCCGTTTTCGGCGCGATTCTCTCCAATCGACTGGCAGCGCACCTCGTCGAGCAACTTGGGCCGCTGGCCGTCTCCGCCATGGAGGGCGGCGGCAATTTCAACCCGAACAACGTTGAGGCAATCCAGAGCCTGCCGGAACCGGTGAAGACCTCCGTCCTGACTGCATTCACCTATGCCCTCGACGATGTCTTCCTGATTGGCGTTCCGGTCGTCGCCGCTGCGCTGGTGGTCGCGCTCTTCCTGAAGGAGGTGCCTCTCCGCACCGGAGCGCGGCGCCCTGTCAGCGAGCCGGCCCAGGCTGAAGCACTGAGCGCGGGGTTGTAAACAATGATCACGCCAGACACGAGCTTGACGTCCTCCAGCGAGACCCTACCCGCGGTCGTCGTCCCACTGGCGGCACTGACGACCCGTGATCTGGCACGCGCGGGCGGCAAGGCGGTCAATCTGGGCGAGCTGATCCAGGCGGGTTTCCCGGTTCCTCCTGGTTTCACCATCACCACCATCGCCTACGATGTGATTGTCGTCGCGAACGATCTGGCAGGCGCCATCGCGGCCGCGCGGAAGAGCGGAAATGGCGCGGAGGTCCGCGCTGCCTTCGAACGGGCCGTCATACCAGCACCGCTGAACGATGCGATCGTCACGGCCTACCGAGACCTGGGCGGCGGTTCGGTCGCCGTGCGCTCGAGCGCGACGGCGGAAGATCTCCCTGGCGCGGCGTTCGCCGGCCAGCACGACACATTTCTTGGCATTACCGACGAGGTTGGCCTTCTTTCCGCCGTGCGCCGCTGCTGGGCGTCGCTCTGGTCAGACCGCGCCATCGCCTACCGCCAGCGACGGGGGTTCGCGGAGACCCCGGTGAGCCTCGCCATCGTTGTGCAGCGTATGGTCCCGGCAGAGGCCGCCGGCGTCCTCTTCACCGCCAACCCGATCACCGGCGCGCGGGACGAAACGGTGATCGACGCCACGACCGGGCTGGGCGAAGCAATTGTCAGCGGCATGGTCACCCCGGACCATGATGTCCTGAAAAGGACACGGTTTGGCTGGAAGATCGTCGAGCGTCGATTGGGGCGCCGCGAGGTGGAGATTCGCGCTCGCGCTCAGGGAGGCACGGAATCGCTGGCGAGCAACGCATCGTCCGATCCCGCCCTGCCCGACTCGGTCCTCCGCCGTCTCGCTCGCCTGGGCGATGCGGTGCAGCACCATTTCGGCCGGCCACAGGATATCGAGTGGGCCTGGGCAGACGGGCAGATCGCGTTGCTGCAGGCACGGCCCATCACCGCGCTTCCCACGCCGCAACGACGGCCGGGACGGTTCCCCTTCCCCTCGGGCGGACCGACAGAGTATTTCCAGGTCCGTCCCTATCCGCTCGACATGACGAGCTGGCTGCCGGCCATGGGCAACGCGCTGGCGCGCATGCTGTCGTTCGGGAACGCCATGCCGTCGTTCGACAGCCTCTGGGTCGAGGAAGAAGGCGTGGTCCGGGAGTTCACGGGGTTCCCACGGTTCGAGCCTTCCCCCTCGCTCTTGCTGATCCCCCTACGGATGAGCCCGCTTGCCTGGCGTTACAACCCGGCGCTTTGGCGAGACGATCTACTCCTGGCGCAGGCGTTGGCACAGGTCCGCGATCTGGAATCTCGTCCCCTGCGCGACCAGGCCTGGAGCGCGCTGCTGAACATGGTCCGCGAGGCGCTCGTCATTCCGCTTGACATTATGGAGCTGCGCCGCCGGTACTTCCCCCGCACGCTCTTTGCCCTTGGCGGCTTGCGGCTCGCGCTGGCGTTGCTCGGGGAGAGCGAGCGCTTTGGCACGCTTCTCACGGGCATCGACAACAAGACGTTCGAGGTGAACCGCCAACTCGACGCCCTGGCAGCCAGCATTCGCGCTGATCCTGAATTGAGCCAGGCATTCGCAAGCAACAACCCCGCGGAAATGGAACACGCGCTGGCGTCCCTTCCGTCTGGTCCGGCGTTCCTGGCGAAGATCCGGCAGTTTCTCGACGACTACGGACACCGCGAGTCGGCTTCGCCTCTCCTCGTGTCGCAACCGACATGGAAGGATTCGCCAGACCTGATCTTCGGCATTCTCAAGTCGCTGGCCCTTACCGAGACGAAACCGTTCGAAATCGACTCGGCATGGAAGCGAGCGCGGGCCGAGGTGCTAGCGCACCCTGTCTTCGAGATTCCGCCGCTGGAGACGGCCTTCATCGCCCTGATCGATGAGGCGCGGCGTTTCCCGTCGCTCCGCGAGGACACCCATTTTCTACTCACGTTGCCGCTGCCGATCCTGCGCGGCGTCTTCCTGGAGATGGGTCGCCGTTTGACGGAGGCTGGCATTCTCGCCAGCCCGGATGAAGTCTTTCACCTGCGGCTCGACGAGTTGGCGCGTCTCGCCGATGATTGGCCACCTCCGGCGCACCAGGCCAGGTATTTGCAAGCGATCGCGCGTGCTCGCGCCGAGCGCCGCGATGCACTGGCCGACACGCCGTTGATGGGCCTCCCGCCTGCCACGTCGACCGCGGAGGCTACCGACGCGCTCGTCACGGGCACACCGGGCAGCCCAGGCGTCGCGGAAGGACCGGTTCGCGTCGTGCGCGATGCGGCGGCTTTTGGCACGCTGCAGCCGGGCGAAGTGCTGGTGGCGCCCTATACGAATCCCTCCTGGACGCCGCTCTTCCGCCACGCTGCCGCCGTCGTCGTTGACGCCGGCAGCAGCATGTCTCACGCGGCGATCGTCGCCCGCGAGTACGGCATTCCGGCGGTCATGGGCGCGGGGCATGCCACAGCCCGCCTGAGCGATGGGGAGCGCGTGATTGTCGATGGCACTCGCGGGCTGGTGCTGCCGGAACCAATTCATCCCTACGCGCGTGGGGACAACGACGTTCTGGCGTGACGATGAGCCAGATCACGAGGTTCACCCCCACGCGCGTGGGGACAACGACCGCCTCGATCGCGCATCGCCCGACGGCATCGGTTCACCCCCACGCGCGTGGGGACAACTTCGAGGCGTTGGAGCCTGGCGGCAAGCTCTTCGGTTCACCCCCACGCGCGTGGGGACAACTGCGTCGCGACGGCCGCGCGGAACAGCAGGTGCGGTTCACCCCCACGCGCGTGGGGACAACCCGTGTCGGCTGATGGTGGCGGCCCTGCCGGCCGGTTCACCCCCACGCGCGTGGGGACA
>CAYSXO010000306.1:866-6116 GCA_964434995.1 uncultured Sphaerobacteraceae bacterium | reverse complement strand
TGGATCGGGGATGGGAACGGCCGCCAGCAGGGCCCGAGTGTAGGGATGTTGCGGATTCGTGAAGAGGGCCTCGGCCGGCCCCTCTTCAACGATCGCCCCGCGATACATGACGATAACCCGGCTGCAGAGATAGCGCACCGTGCTCAGGTCGTGCGAGATGAAGAGATAGGCCGCGCCGAGCTCCTGTTGCAGATTGCGCAACAGAGTCAGAATCTGAATGCGGATCGACATGTCGAGCGACGAGGTCGGCTCGTCCAGCGCGATGAAGCGGGGCCGCGAGGCGATGGCGCGGGCGATGCCGACACGCTGCTTCTGACCTCCCGAAAGTTCGCGCGGGCGGCGGTCGAGATACTTGCGGTCGAGTTGCACCGCGTCCAGCAAGGCCGCGAGCTGGTCGTTGAGGCTGCCGCGGGTGGCGATGCGGTGGAGGAGGAGCGGCTCGCTCAACGTCTGACGGACGGTCAACCAGGGGTTGAGCGAGAGGGTCGGGTCCTGGAAAACCATCTGGATGTCGCGCCGCAATGGCCGGAATTGCTTGTCCGGGAGCCGTGTCACATCCTGACCGTCGAAGACGATCTGCCCGCCGCTCGGCTCGTAGAGGCGAACAAGGCAGCGGGCGACGGTCGACTTGCCGGAGCCGCTTTCGCCCACCAGGGCAACGGCCTCGCCGGCGTTGACCGAAAAGCTGACTCCATCGACCGCGTTGATGGTCGATCCGCGCAGGTGAAAGGTATGGCGCAGATCGCGCACGTCGAGCAGCGGCGCGGCTTGTCCGTTGGGGCTGGTCACCGCCTCGCCCCGTTTCTCGCGATCGCGGTCTGATCTGGATGGCAAAGCACGACGTGGCCCGGAGCGACCTCGATCATCTCGGGCCGAGCGGCCCCAGCCTCCTTCCAGGCATCGACCGAGATGGCGCGGTAATCCTGGCCGTTGTGCTCGATCGTCGTTTCGTGGGCCGGAGGCGCGTCGAGGTCGATCAGCCGCGGCGGTTGGTCTGGGCGCAGAATCGAGCCGAGCAGGCGCAGCGTATAGGGATGCCGGGCATCGTTGAAAAGGGTCTGGGCCGGGGCCAGTTCGACCAGCCGCCCCTGCTGCATCACCGCCACACGGTCGCTATTCTCGGCGACGACGCCGAGGTCATGGGTGATGAGCAGCATCGACATGTGCGTTTCGGCCTGAATCTCCCGGATGAGCGCGAAGATCTGCGCCTGAATCGTCACGTCGAGGCCGGTGGTCGGCTCGTCGGCGATGAGGAGGCGCGGATGGCAGGCAAGCATCATGCCGATCATCACCCGCTGTGCCATGCCGCCACTGAGCTGATGCGGGTAGGAGCGCATGACGCGCTCTGGCGCGGCAATGCCGACGTGCTCCAGCATGGCGAGGGATTGCGCTTTCGCGGCGGCCTTGTCAAGTCCGCGATGCCGCCGATAGACCCGGCCCAGTTGATCGCCGACGGTCTTGAGCGGATTGAGCGAGGTGCGGGGCGATTGGAAGATCATGGCCGCACGCCCGCCACGAATTTGCCGGAGGGTTGACTCTGGCGCGCCGACGATCTCCGTGCCCTCGATGCGGATGCTGCCCCCGGTCACCCGGCCGGGTGGGCGCGTCAGGCCGAGCACGGCGAGCGAGGTTTGTGTCTTGCCGGAGCCGCTCTCGCCCACCAGCGCCAGCACCTCGTTTGGCTGGATGGTAAAGCTGACGTCGCGGACCACGGCGGTCAGGCCGTCGTCCGCGCCGGGAAAGGCGATGGTCAGGTTGCTCACCTCGGCCAGGGGATGGTCCGCCCGCGCTGCCGAAGCCGGGGCCATGGTGTCTAGCGTGGTGGTGGGCGCGATCATGCCATCGTCCTTACCGGCGCAGCAGATTGTCGCGGACCCAGTCGCCCACGAGATTGAACCCGAGCACCGCGAGCAGGATAAAGAGGCCGGGGAAGACGGAGATCCACCACTGCCCGGAGTTGATGTATTGCGCGCCGTCGGAGACGAGGACACCCCACTCGGCGGTGGGCGGCGTGATGCCGACCCCGAGGAAGCTGAGCCCCGCGACGTCGAGGATGCCCCAGCCGAGGGTCAGCGTGGCCTGCACCAACGCGGGAGGGAGGGCGTTCGGCAGCAGGTGATAGAGCATGATGCGCGGCCGGCTATTGCCGGCGCAGGTGGCGGCGTCGGCGAATTCCGACTCGCGCAGGGTGAGCATCTCGCCGCGCACGAGGCGCACGAAGTAGGGGGTGTAGGCGATGGCCACGGCGATGACGACGAAGCGGGTTTCGTTGCCGAGCATGGCGGTAATGCCGAGGGCCAGAATGAAGGCCGGGAAGGCGAGCAGGATGTCGATGAAGCGCATCAGGACGTCGTCGAACGTGCCGCCGAGGTAGCCGGATAGCGCGCCGATCAGCGAGCCGGCCACCAGCGCGATGGCGGTGATCGAGATGGCGACGACCAGATCGAGCCGGGCGGCGGCGACCACGCGGGAGAAGATGTCGCGCCCATATTGGTCGGTGCCGAGCCAGTGCTGGCTTGATGGTGGCGCGGTGACAAAGGCGGGGTCGGGCGTGTTTGGCGCGTAAGGCACGAGCATCGGCCCGAAGATGGCCAGAAAGACGATGATGCCGATGGCGATCAGGCCAACCACGAGCGAGGCATGCTTCGGTGTTGCCCAGCGTGGCAGGGCACGGCCCTCGGAGGCGGGGGACGCGACGATCAGATCCGCCTCCGGGTCCCAGAGGGGATCGGCCGGCACGACGCCGGCTGGCAGGGGGAATCCGGACGGGGTCATCATGCTCATGCGCGCTATCCCAGCCGAATCCGCGGGTCGATGAAGCCGTAGGCGACGTCGATCGCGAGATTGAGGAAGACGTAGATGACCGCGATGGTCAGCACGAATCCCTGAATGGCGTCATAGTCGCTGCCGGTCAGCGCAGTCCAGGCATAGAAGCCGATGCCTGGCCAGGCGAAGATCGTTTCCACCAGGACGTTGCCGGCGAGCAGATAGCCGAGGACAATGCCGGTCACGGTGAGCAGCGGAATAAGCGCGTTTTTCAGGGCGTCGTGCCAGACGATCTCCCGCTCCGAGAAGCCGAGGCTCTTGGCGGCCAGCACATAGTCGCTGCCAAGCACGTCGATCATGGCGGAGCGCGATACCTTGATAAAGGGGGACATGGTGGCGATCCCCAACGCCAGCACGGGCAGCGCCAGGTGGGCTAGCGCGTTCTTCAGTGCGGTCCAGTCGCCACTGAGCAATGCGTCAACGGTGTACATCCCGGTGACGGTCGGTGGCGGGGGGATGGCCGTGTCGAGGCGGCCGACCGGCGGCGGCGCGATCTGCCAGACGTGATAGAAGAGATAGATGAGGACGAGGCCAAACCAGAAGAGCGGCATGGCGGCGGCGAGGATAGTCCACTGTTGAATGATGCGGTCGACGCGGCTGTGTTGCCGCAGGGCGGCCCAGATGCCAAGCGGGATGCCGATGGCGGCGGCAAAGAGGAGGCTGGCCAGCGCCAGCTCGACTGTCGCCGGCAGGCGGCTCAGCAAATCCTGCCGCACGGGCTGGCCTGAGCGGGTGCTGCTGCCGAGATCGCCCTGGAGGATGTTCCCGAGATAGGTGACGAGCTGTTGCGGGAGGGGTTTGTCCAAGCCCAGTTCTTTGGTGATGGCGGCACGCACTTCGTCCGTGGCATAGGCGCCGGCTTTCACCGAGACCGGATCGCCTGGAAGGATGCGGGTCATGAAGAAGACGGCGATGATGACGCCGAAGAGGGTTACTACGGCCAGGCCGAAGCGGCGCAGCAGATACCGACGGAGCGTCATTGCCGCTGCATCCGGAAGGCGTCCGTTGAGACCGTCGGGCGAACGAGCAAGACCGCGAGACCTCAATCACTCATGGGTGAAGAACGTGCCGTTTTTCGGCGCTCCGGGCGCTTCGTGACGCCCGAGACAAAGCTGAGTACTCGCCGCGACGAACAGTGTGCGCGGCGAGTAGCCTAGCAACCATGTCATGGAGGCGTCAACGAGGGTCGATGCCGGCGTCCTTCCGAACGGGATCGATTCGCCTGCCGGCCTCATCGAGCGGACAGACCAGTTAATGTCCCTGGCCTGTCCAGGTATCCACTCGGAAGGTCACCTTGTGCCTGCGTTCGCCCGGGCGGCCATACTGATAGTCCGCGCCGGTGCACTTGCGGGCGAGCAGATTGACGAAGTCGAGCATTTCATAGAGCTCGAAGGCGATGGCCTCTCCCCGCGGCTCGACGTAGCGCATGGGATTGGCGATGTCCAGGAAGGAGATCGCGGCGTGCGGATTGCGCCGCGGATTCCGGTATTTCCTCGTCTCTCCCTGACGCTGAGCAGAACTCGCTGGCCATCCCAGGGGAACCAGACGGGGTTGACCTCGGGATGGCCGCGCGCGTCGACCGTGGCCAGGTGGCCGAGGGTGGTGCTCTGCAGGATATGGTGAAACTGGTCCGGGATGGGACCGCGGGGCATCGATGCCTCCTCCTCTGGACTCCTGAGGCGCTGCGCTGATGGTACGCAATGAACTCATCACTCAGGAAGGCGCCGCAACGGGTCGGCCCGGGGGCAAACCCAGTCCTCGTTGTCAGCCATCCTTCCCTCCGTGATGCCCCATGGCGAGGCGTTGGGGAGCGTGCCAAGCTGCCAGATGGAGGAGGCCAGCAGCAGCACCGCCAATCCGAGCAACGCGATGTGCGCGGGCTTCCTGCCCATTGATGTGCAGACGCCCGCGACGAACACGAGAACCGCTGGTAGTACGGCCCCAAAGACGTACGCATCGCCGATCGCGCTGGCGCGATCGGCCTCGGCTGAGGCCAGATGGAACGCTTCGTCGAAGGCCGCCGCCTCCTGCAATTGCGGAACCTGATACTCCGGCATCCGAAACGGATCTCCGGGAGCACCGTCGGCCTTCAAGGGGTCAGTGGCCAGCCTTCCATTGGCTGTATCGATCTGACGGACCCACCGCTCCTCAATGCTCAGGCCGGACGCCGTGCGCTTCGGCGGCTTCCCCGTCGACTTCGGGCCGGACGCCGCGCGCTGGCCTGACTCAACTCCCCTGACGAAGCCCTCGTACGGGGTTGCCTCTCCCCAGATCAGCCACCCAACTACCCGCCGAGTACCTTCGCTTTCGCCAGCGCGAACTCTTCCTCGGTGAGCATGCCGGCATCCTTGAGCTGGGCCAGCTCCTTCAGCTTCTCGATCTTGTCGCCGATGTTCGCGCTGGCGATCGCCGTGTCTTGCGTAT
>CAYSXO010000306.1:0-855 GCA_964434995.1 uncultured Sphaerobacteraceae bacterium | reverse complement strand
CAATTCCTGCTGGGCCGCTTGCTGGGCTGCCTGCTGAATGGCTGCCTGCTGGGCAGCATGCGCGGCCGCCTGCTGTTGCTGCGCCGCTTGCGCCTTTGCCGCGCCCGCCGCGCTGACCTTGTTCGAAACGACCGTGGCGGTGCCGGCGATCACCGCCGTGCGGGCCATGGTGTTCAACACTCCTGGACCACTTCTTCTCCGCATCATGGTTGGCTAGCTCCTGTCTTTCTGCCTACGGCATGTCTACCCGCGTAGAGCGCCCAGCGCCATGCGCCATGGTAAGCTTCCGCTGAACATGTCACGGTCAGGCGTCCGGTGATCCCGCCAGAACCTGCTCAATGACGCTGTGCGGAATGCGTTCGTTGAGCAGCACTTCGCCCTTCGCATCGCGCACGGCCTGGGCAAAGCGCAGCGCCCAGGTGTTCTCGAACATCATTATGCCGGCCGAGGAGCCGTTCTCGAGCGTCGCGGCCAGCTCGTGCGCGTCGTCCTCGTTCAGCATGGGCGTGATCTCGCTGGCCAGCGGTTCGAATCGCCCCAGGAGGTCGGGCGCAAGATCGGTGAGTTCGAAAATGCGCACCGCGCCCTGCTCATCCTTGGTGATGAAGAGCAGATCGACGATGTGCACCGTCCCATTCTCCACCAGCTCTGCCATCGCCGGAATGAGATCCCCAGTGAACTGGCTCCCCGGGAACTTGATCATCAGCAGTTCAACAGGTCCGAGTGGCATGTGGGCTCCTTTCAGTCGTGGGTGATGGGGTCATCACCCTTCGCAATGTTCAGCGCGAGGTCGATCACCAACCGCGCACCATAGCCGGTGGCGCCCTTGGGCCGCCAGCGCTCGTTGGTGCTGGC
>CAYSXO010000305.1:0-6164 GCA_964434995.1 uncultured Sphaerobacteraceae bacterium | reverse complement strand
GGCGGCCCTGCGGGATATTCACCACCCGGGTGTCGCCCGCGTTCAACGCCTCCAGCTCCGCCGCCGGGACACTCTGCATGATATGAACGCCGCCAGACCGCAACTCGGCAACGCGTGTCGCCGGGTCGGTAATCGGCCGGAAGACGAGCCGTTCCGGCGTCGGCGCGCCGCGCCACCAATCGGGATTGGCCTCGAGGGAAAGCGCCTCTCCGCGCCGCCATTCCACGATGCGGTACGGGCCCGTGCCGACTGGCGCCGTATTGAACGCCTCGGCGCCCATCTCCGCCCACGCCTTTTGCGGCAGGATGACGAGTTCCGAGAGCTGAAAAAGCATCGGTCCGTATGGGCCTGCCGTGTGAATGATGACCGTATGATCGTCTGGCGCTTCGACCGATTCGAAGGCGGAAACCATGTAGCCGCGACCGCCGCCCTCGTCCTGCATTCGTTCGATCGTCCACTTGACGTCAGCCGAGGTGAAGGGGTCGCCATTGTGCCAGGCAACGCCCTCGCGCAGCTTGAACTCCCAGCTTGTTTCATCGACGTTGGCCCAGGATTCGGCCAGGATCGGGGTCACCTCGAGCTCTGGTCCCTGCAGGTCCACCAGCGGCTCAAAGATGTGTCCCTCGACCATGAAGTTGGAGAACGTGAAGGTCTGCACCGCCGCGTCGAACCCGGTCGGTTCCTCGGTCAGGGCAATCACCCATTCGCCACCAGCCTCCTGAGCCGATGCCTCCGCCCCGCCCAGGGTCAGCAACCCACCGGCAACAGACCCGCTCAAGCCAAGCGCCGCCGCGCGGCGGAGCAGTTCGCGCCGGCTGCTTCTTTCCCGAACGACCACTTCGTGTAGCGACAGGTTCTCGTGCGATCCGGCCATGATTCTCCCCAATGTTCAGCGACAGCCCGCTCGTCCAGCCCACGGAGGCGGCCGAACGCGGTCACGTGCGCGAGCCCACGTCGAAACTCGCGACTGGATCAAGAGCTTCAGGCGCCACTGTAGGAGCGCCGGGTGAGGCTGCCTATGGGAACATCAACAGAAACTCACCGAAGGAGTTTGTCGAGATTGGCAGACTGGCGGCTCATCATGAGGCGTGAGGTTTCATGCCTCGGTCGAAACTGGATCGTCCAGCCAGGCCGGATGACGCCGATGCCAGTCAGTCGCCTGCTGGTAGCAAGAAGCGATCTCGATCAGCGACTGCTCCGAAAATGGCGCCCCCATGAATTGCATCGCGGTTGGCAACCCACGTTCGCCAATGCCATTCGGCGCCGTGATGGCAGGCAGCCCGGCCACGTTGCCCGCGGCAACCAGTGCGGACCGCCCCCAGGGCGCAAAGTGGTCGCTGAAACGAACGCCGAGCGGCGGAGCAACGGCGGAGGCAGTCGGCGCCACGACCGCGTCAAAGCGCGACGTGATCGCGGTCAGATCGTTCCGGATCAGCCGCCGAATGCGGAGCGCCCTGAGATAGGCCGTCGCCGAGATCATCTCCGCGACGAATCCGCCGATGCGGTTTTCTGGCGCTGCCAATTCGGCCACCCGGCCCGACGCGATGAGCTCTTCGAAGGCACTGGCCGCCTCCGCGACCATGATCGTCCAGCAGACTTCGATGTAGGGATAATCCGGAAGCGATATCTCGTTGAGGTCCGCGATGGTGTCCAGGTGCGAAAGCGCGCGGTCGAAGTTGTCACGCACCGCCGGCTGCATGTCCGCGAGACCATCGGCCAGCACCGCGAGACGGAAACGGCCTGCCGGCACGGCCTTTCCCTGGTATCGGTATCCTCTGCCGGCGCTTGCCGGGTCCTCGTCGTCGGGTCCAGCAATTGCCTGCAACACCAGACCGCAATCTTCGGCTGTGCGACAGAGTGGGCCGAGCTTGTCGAGCGACCAACTCAGCGCCATCGCGCCACGGCGGCTGACCAGTCCGTACGTTGGCCGCAGACCGGTGAGTCCGGTGAAGGCCGCGGGCATCAGGATGGAGCCCCACGTTTCCGAGCCGATGGTGTACGGGATGCAGCCGGCCGCGACCGCCGCGCTGCCGCCGCTCGTCGAACCACCACAGTATGCGTCGCGGTTCCACGGATTCAGCGCGGGCCTGGTATAGGTCGCCTCCGCACGATCGGTGTCAAGTCCGCCTGCAAGCTCCGACATGGCGAACTTGCCCACCATGGCCGCCCCGGCGTCGCGCAACAGTTCGACCACGCGGGCATCGTTTGGGAAAACCTGCTCGCGCAGCGGAGCAGCCCCCCAGGTCGTCAGGTCGCCTGCCGTGGCCAGGAGATCTTTCGCCCCATAGGGGATCCCCTGCAAGGGTCCGCGCCGGTACCCCGCGGCAAGTTCAGCTTCGGCCTGCCGCGCTTCTCGGCGCGCTCGTTCGGGCGTCAAGGAGACGACGGCCTGTAACGCGACGCCCAGGGTTGCCACCCGCGCCAGGGAAAACTCCGTCAGCTCAACCGGTGAGAGCTCACGGTCCCGAAGCATCTGGCCAAGTTCGGCGATGCTGGAAAATGCGAGTTCGTCAGCGCTCATGTCGCGGCCGCCCTGCTGATCGCCCATGCCCCGCGGTCTCAAAAACGAGGTCGGGCTCTTCACTATTGACGAGGTGCACCCGTTCGAGCGCCGCCAGCATCTCGCTGGCGCGGGTCAGCCGCTGCCGCAGGAACTCAAGATCCCCAGGCTGGAGGAGACCACCATACTGCCGCTCCACGGCGGCAACGATCGATGCGGCTCTTTGCTCATTTGCCATCGAATCACTCATCGAACGTGCTCCACAGCGCGGCCCATCCCATGTTCGACAGTCATACGGGCCATGGATGATGATTGACGCTGACATAACTGATGGGAGTCACCATGGCGCATACCCTGCCTTCACCTGGCATGCCTGACGTCACGCACGATCGCTCGTTGACGGCCGTTCTCGAAATCTCGACGCTAATCAATCTCAACCTCGACCTCAATGCGATGTTCCAGATCCTGGCCCAGAAAGTCCATCATCTCATGGGCTATGCCTGCGCGGTCATTCTTCTCAACCCGGATGACCTGCGGCTCACCTGGGTCGGCCATTTTGGCATTTCGGACGAGTACATCCAGGCGATGAACGAGCAGAATACGATGCTTTCGTCGCCCCACATGTCGCGGGGAGCGACCGGACGGGCTCTTCGCACACTGCGGCCCGCCAAGATCAACGATCTTGAGGAAAGCTCGGTCCGGCTCTGGCGCGACGCCGGCCGCAAGGAAGGGATCGCGTCGTTCATCGCCACGCCGATGGTCCTCCGCGACCGTGTCCTCGGCTTCATTAACTGCTACACCCACATTCCGCACGTCTTTTCTCAAAAGGAGTCCGATCTCCTCTTCATTATCGGCAACCAGGCGGCCATCGCGGTCGAAGCCGCTCGCCTGCACGACCAAACCGTCCACCGGGCCGAAGAGCTGGCGCGCATCAACGCCGTCCTCAGCGAGCAGAACGACCTGCTCAACCAGCAGCGCGAGGCGTTGCTGCAGTCCGAGCAGATTCACCGGCAATTGACCGAGGTCATTCTGGATAATGGCAGTCTGAGCGCGATCATCGAGCGCATTGCCGGACTTTTTATCGGCGCCGTAGCCCTTATCGACGCGGATATGCGCCCTATGGCGCTGGTGAACGCCGAGGCGCCCGGGGCTGACTGCCGCATCTCCAGCGATGCCATTCGCGTCTCGCGGGGTGGAAAGGCGGTTGACCTCAGCACGGAGCTGCCACGCCTTGTCGGGGACGGCCGCCCGCGGCGCGTCGAGTTTTTTCACGGGCCTGGAATCGGGCCCGAGCCCGGTTATGTCGTGCCGGTGATGAGCGGCGCCTCCGTGTTGGGGTACTTGCTTGCCTTGCAGACATCCACGCCGTTGGGCGAGCTCGATCTGCGCGCGATTGAGCATGGCGCAACCGTCGTCGCCCTGGAACTGCTGAAGCAACGCGCGGTCATTGAGACCGAACAGCAACTTCGTGGCGGCTTTGTCGATGATCTCCTGACAGGAGACTTTGAAAGTGACGAAGCCATCATCCGGCGTGCCGCCCACCTCGGCTTTGACTTCGATGCGACCTATCGCCCCTTCGTCATCTCGCCCGACAAGGCCGAGTCCAAACGCGCGGACAGCCGCGCGAGCGATGTTGATTCGTTCCGCCGGCATCTGCTCAGGCTTGCCGTGGCCGCGTGCGCGCTGCGTTGGCCAAAAGCGCTGGCCACCCTCAAGGGGGATACCGTCGTCATCATCTGGCCGGAAGACCCGTACGGGCGCATCAATCCGCCGGAAGCCGCGCGTATGCTGAAGGACGAGATCGGCCGCTCCCTGCGCACATCGACCGTTTCGATAGGCATCGGCAGCGGCTGCCGGGAGCCAGGCGAATTCGCTGGCGCATTTGCGGAGGCCCGTCGCTGCATCGAGGTTCTGCGAGGATTTCAGAACACTGACCGCATATTGAGCGTCGAAGAGCTTGGCCTTCACCGCTTTCTCATTCGCCCAGGCGACGAGGCCCACCTTCTCGCGTTCGCACATCGCCGCCTCGACGCGCTTCTCGAGCACGAGCGCCGGTACAGTGGCGAGTTGTTGCTGACATTGAGGGTTTTCCTCGCCGCCGAGTGCAGCCTGACCAAAGCGGCCGCGCGGCTTTCGGTGCATATCAACACCGTTCAGTATCGCGTGCGCCGGGTCGAGGAATTAACGGGTGTCCGCCTGCGCACCCCAGAAGGGCTGATGGAGATTCATTTGGCGCTGCTCGTCGCCTCATTGCGGCCAGGCGAGTTTCCGATGGTCGCTGACGAAGCCGCGAGGTAGCGGATCGTGCGTTGCCGCGTCGGGCCAGAAGCCCCTGCGTCCACGGCGCGCTCTGTCGCCCACCCATGAACTGACGGCCTACTGACCCGACCTTCGGCCAATCGACACGACACGGGCCTGCCGAGGTTCGGGATTTTCGCGCCCAATCCGCTGCACCGTGCCGTAACCTCTCCGGAAATAGACCAACGGCTCACGCTCCTCGGAGGGTGGCTGCGCCTCCTCGACCAGGCCGAGCAGCATGGTATGGTCGCCCGCGTCAATCGCCTGAACGATCCGGCACGCGGCATAGGCGATTGCGTCATCGACCAGAATCGGCATCCCATTCATGGCCGTCTGCCAGCGGACGCCCCAGAATTTGTCTGGCCGCTTGCTGGCGAATCGATCGGAAATGGCCGCGCTCTCGGCTGAGAGAAAGTTGACGACAAAACGGCCAGTCTCGATCACGGCATCGAGCGAGCTGCTCCGATTGTCGAGGCTGACCATCAACAACGGCGGGTTCGCCGAGATCGAGCTGAAGGCATTGCACGTCAGGCCGCGCGGATGGCCATATTCGTCAATGGACGTGACGACCGTGACGCCTGTTGGGAAGGCGCCCATCGTTGCAAAGAACTCCGCGCGATCGACGATAGGACTCACGGTAATCTGGACGCTGGCTACCACGCTGTCTCTCCCGGACCATTGACCGATATGTGCCGCATAGCGCTGTCGGGCCGGCCGCCATGCCAGTGCCGCTCGCCCGGCGCAATCATCACCACGTCTCCCGGCAGAACCTCGCGTTCACCCTCGTCGGTCGCGACAACCCCCGCGCCTTGCGTGATGATCAGCAACTGCTGGAACGTGTGCGTGTGCCACCTGGTGCGCGCCCCGGCGCTGAACGCGACTTCATTGACGCGCATATCTCCGCGATCGATCACTGGGCGCAGGAATGCCTCTCCCTCGAAAAGAGGGTGCTGAGACCGTTCGCCAAGCTCCTGACCTGTCGCGGCGTAGTCCACGAAATTGCTCCTTACCCTGCTGCACTATCGGACGCGATCGCCGCAAAGACACGCTCAGGTGTCATCGGCAACTCGGTCATGCGAACCCCGGTGGCATCGTAGACGGCGTTGGCAATGGCGGCAGCGACCGGAATGATCGGCGGTTCACCGACGCCTTTCGCCCCAAAAGGCCCATCCTCCGATGGAACTTCCAGCAGCGTGACATCGATGTTTGGCGTCCACGAAGCGCGCGGCAACGCATAGTCGAGCAGGCGCTCCAGGCGGCGGTGGCGATCCGCGACAAGATCGTGTCGTCCTACCTTGAAATCAGCCGCATGCAGATCTGACGAGGACACAGCATGAGAGCCCTTTCGATCGCCGCGACCGGCATG
>CAYSXO010000304.1:0-6165 GCA_964434995.1 uncultured Sphaerobacteraceae bacterium | reverse complement strand
ATAGCCAATAGCCAATAGCCAATAGCCAATAGCCAATAGCCAATAGCCGATAGCCAACGGCCAATAGCCAACAGCCCGCAAAGGGATTGCCAACCGCCCGAGAGCCACGTACTCTACTGGGAACGGAAGGTTGGAGGGTTGGTCGGATGGCGCGCGGTCAATTCGCGTTAGCCGTACACGCCATGGTGCTGCTGGCGAAGGAGCCTGGCCTCACCACGAGCGGCTCGCTCGCAGACAGCGCGAACACGCATGCCACCTGTCTGCGCCGGGTGCTCGCGCCGCTCTCCCGGGCGGGGCTGGTCACCTCGAGTGAGGGCCGCGAAGGAGGCTATCGTCTGACCCGGCCCGCGGCCGACATCACCCTGGCGGAAGTCTATTTTGCCGTATCCAGTGAACCACTCTTCCGGCCCGAGTTTCTGGCCACAAATGGCTGCCCGATTAGCAAGGCGCTCGGCCCGACCCTGACTGAGATTGCCTGTGACGCGGAAACTCGGTTTACCGATGCAATGTCGCGCCGAACGGTCGCCGACGTTGCCAACCAGATCGATCACCTCGCTCGCTGGATGACCTAGCGCCGTTCCCGCCCGGTGCTCCACATCAGGTTCCTTTTGGGAATCCCAATCGGGGGATTTCCAGGGTGCAACGGAGGGAGACGCGGCATGTACATCCCGGGACTGAACCTCAAGCTGACCGCGCCGTATGGCCTCGCCATTCTGCGCATCGTGCTCGGCATCGCCTTCCTGTTCCATGGCTGGCTCAAACTGAGCGGCGGCGTTGATGGCGTCGCCGGCTTCTTTGGCAGCATTGGCGTTCCGGCCGCGGGCCTGGTCGCCTGGCTGGTGACGATCGTCGAGCTGGTGGGCGGCCTCTTTCTGATCGCTGGTTTTCTGACCCAGATTTCCTCGATCCTGCTCATCATTGTCATGCTTGGCGCCATCGTCTTCCGGTTTCTGGGACAAGGCGTGCCGTTCATTGATGGGGGCGCCATCTCCTTTGAAAAGGAAGCGGTCTTCGCGGCGGCGGCACTTTGCCTCCTCCTCTCTGGCCCCGGGGCCTGGTCCGTTGACGACATCGTGATCGACACCAGGAAACGCGCCTGACGTTGTGGCTTGACCGATGGCAGCATCCGGGTCGCGCATGGAGGCGCCGCCACCGGCGCCTCCATGCGGTGGTGCGTACCATTGCCGCGAAGCGGATCAGCAGCGCACACTCTTCTCGTAAATTGTTCGCGGAGGAATGACGTCCGATTCGGAGGAGTTTCGTGCGCTCAACCACATCAGCCATCTCGCGCCGCCATGCTCTGGCGCTCCTGGCGATTCCGGCGGCCGCGGCGTACAGCCATGGCCGCGCGCTGTCCATGCCGCGCGCTCTCTTCTGGCAGGATGGGCTGGAGTCGATCAGCGTACCGCTCGACTGGTACCCGAATGCCAACCATGCGGGGCTCTTTCTGGCTCTGGAACGCGGCTACTTCGCCGAAGAGGGCCTGGCGATCGCGCCCGACCGGCTGATGCTGGCCGCCCCTGCCGATCCCACGACCGTGCTCCAGACCGTCGGCGCGGGACGCGACACCTTCGGCATCTCCTATCAGACCGACGTCCTCCTGGCACGGGCGGCAGGGGTGCCCGTTGTTTCCGTTCTGGCTCTCGTGCAGAAGCCGCTGCAGGGGATCATGGTGCTGGCGGACAGCGGCATTGCGCGCCCCGCGGACCTCGCCGGGAAAATCGTCGGATATCCCGGCATCCCGAGCCAGGAAGCCTTCCTGACGACCATGCTGGCGCAAGACGGCCTGACCCTGGCCGATGTCGAGCTCGTCAACATCGGCTTTGATCTGGTCCCTGGGCTTGTCTCGGGCCGCGTCGATGCCTCGCTCGGCGCCTTCTGGACGCACGAGCCGATCCTGGCGGAACAGGAAGGCTTCGCCACCTCCATGCTGAAGGTCGATGACTGGGGGGTGCCGCCATACTACGAACTGGTGATCGTCGCCAGTGAAGACACGGCCGACCAGAAGCGCGGCCTGATCGAACGCTTCCTGCGGGCCACCCGGCGCGGCTACGAGGACGCTATTGCGGATCCGGCGGCGGCGATTGCCGCGTTGCAGGCGGCCAGCCCCGATCTCGACGTGCCTGTCGAAGAAGCTGGCATTGCCCTGCTCGTACCCGTCTGGGCCGAAGAGAACATCCCATTCGGGACGCAAACCGCTGAGCGCTGGGATGCCTACGCCGCCTGGATGGCCGAAAATGATCTCATTCCGGAAGGCCTCGATGTGAGCGCGGCCTGGCGTGGCGATCTGACATCTTCCGCGGCGACGCCTGTTCCCTAGCCGCCCGAGGATTGCTTCGCCAGCCGGGTCCGGAGCACGTCATGGGAGAGGCGAACATGGTTGACGAAGGGAACCAGGATTCGGCCAGCGAACCGCCCGCCCTGCCAGGCGCGGATGGCGTCGGTCCACGCCTTCATCCAAAGCCCCTGGCGGCGTTCATCCTTACGGTCTTCGTGATCATCTTCGTTATGGTGATGCTGCCCGCGACGGTCGAAAGCATGATCGACGAGTTGCGCGGGCAGGCGACCGACCAAATCTACGATCTCTTCACTGGCCAGGAGGTCGACGCTACCAAGATGGTGTCCCCCGAAGCCGCCTTTGCCAACATCACGGTGACCAATCTTGACGAGACCACCCGGATGGCGACCCTGACCATCTCAGGGAACCGCGTCTGTGCGGCAGTCTGCCCGGAGTTGACCGCGACCTTCTACTCAATCGGAAACGACGCGGCACGCCGACGCGGGCTGCCCCCTTCGGCATCGATCACGATTCCGGGCGAGACGGGGTCCTATACCTACACGTTCGAACTTCCCATCAAGGGCACGCCTCAGCGCTATCCCTTTGATGACTACACGATGCGGCTGGGGCTGGTGGTCACCGCGTCCCTTCCTGATGGCGCCACCCGCGTGATCGATTCCCCCGAGGCGATGGAGCGCGCGGTCTCGCTGACGCTTGAGGATCTGGTGGTCCGGCTCAACATGCTGCCGCCGAAACCGGTCGATCCCGCGACGGTGCGCTCTCCGGGCGACCCAACCGATTTTCTCCTCGTCGACATTCTCCAATGGCAGCGCCCGCGCTATCTGCGCATTATTTCCGTTCTCATGGTGGTGCTGATCTCGTCCTCCGGCATCTTCGCGCTCGGGTTGCGCAGCCTGCCGGAACTGGTCCTTGGCATCGGCGGCATCCTCCTCGGCATCTGGGGCGTCCGTTCAGTCATCGTGCAAAGCCCGTTGCCGGACGTGACCTTGATCGATCTCATTCTTGGCTTTGTCATGCTATTTCTGATGCTGGTCCTGGCCATTCGCGCCGCGAAGTTCTTCTACGCGCAGAGCGGCCTGGGGAGACGAGGGTGACGGGGAGACGAGGGTGTCAGGGTGTCAGGGTGTCGGGGTGATGGGACGGACGATTGCCACGCTCGCCTCCTAACACCCTAACACCCCGACACCCCGTCACCCTCGTCTTCCGCCCACTGCTATCATTGCGCCGCGGTGCCTTGGCACACTTCCGCGGAGATCTTCTCGTGAACGATCAGCCAACGGCGGCTTCCTTCCTCCATCAGGTCGAACTCTTCGGTGTGCCGCGCCTGTTGGTTGGCGAGCGCGCGGTCGTGGCCCGCGGGGAGACGCTTGCGGATCTGGCCGCCGATCTGGTGCGGCGGCACGCGGCCCTTGCCGGGCGCGTCCTCGAAGCGGAAACGGGCTGGCCCCTGGATGGCTACTGTTTCGTGGTCGATGAACGGTTCACCCGCGAGCCGGCGGAAGCGCTCGGCGCGAAGACGTCGGTAATCCTCGTGGCCAGTACGGCCGGCGGCTAAGACGGTGACGCCGGGCCACGGGCTGGGAGGCGTGCATGGCGCCCTCCTCCGGGTCGACCTCGCTGACGATAGATGCGAGGCATGGTCCGAGCCGCTGCCGCCGGAGGTGTTTCAGCAGGTCATCGGAGGCATCGGACTGGCCAGCCATCTGCTGCTCCGGCTCTGCCCGCCTGGCGCGGATCCTCTCGGCCCTCGGAATCCGCTGATCTTCGCGGCCTCCCCCTTTGTCGGCACGGGCATTACCACCGCCAGCAAGATCGCCGTGGCGGCTCGTTCGCCCCAGACGGGCATGATCGGCGACTCACTCTCCTCGTCGTACCTGGCGCTGGCAGTAAAGCGCACCGGGCACGACGCCCTGGCCATTACCGGCAGCGCCAGCGCATGGAGTGTTCTCATCATCGAGGATGGACAGGCACGCCTGCAGGTGGCCGGGCATCTGCTGGGCCGCTCGCCGGCGGAGACGGCGGACGCGATCCGCGCCGAGTTGGGTTCTGGCTTCCGCGTGGCCGCCATCGGCCCTGCCGGGGAGCGCGGCGTCCGCTACGCCGCCATTGCCAACGATGGCCGTCTGGCGGGGCGCACCGGCGGCGGCGCGGTCATGGGCGCAAAGCGGTTGAAAGCCATCGCGGTGCGCGGCAGCCGCTTGCCGCCGGCGGCGGATCCGCGCGCGGTGGCGGCGCTGGCCCGCGATCTGGCGGAGCGCGGCCATGGCGCGGGCACGGCCAAGTACCGCGAAATCGGCACCGTCGCCAACATCGCCTTCTTCAACAGAATGGGTTTGCTGCCGACCCAGAACTTTCAGCAGGGCCATTTTGCCGGGGCGGAGGCGATTTCTGGTGAGACGCTCCGATTGGAGCACCACACCGGCAGGCACGCTTGCGCCGCCTGCACGGTCGGCTGTGAGCATCACTACCGCACCACCGACGGCGGCCCGGAAACGTCATCGCGGCTGGAGTATGAAACCCTCTTCGCCCTCGGGTCGCTTTGCGGGGTGCGCGACCCGAACGTGGTGCTGCGCGCCGCTTCCCTCTGCGACGATCTGGGCATCGACGCTATCTCTGCCGGTGGAACTCTTGCCTGGGCCATGGAATGCCGGGAGCGGGGCGTCGATCTCGGCGTCCCTGCTGAGGCGATCCCGCGTTGGGGCGATGGCGAGGCGCTCCTGCGGACGTTGCGCGCCATCGGCGCGCGCGAAGGGCTGGGCGACGTGTTGGCGGAAGGGTCGCGCGCGGCGTCGGCGCGCGTGGGCCAGGGGAGTGACGCCTGGGCGATGCACGTCAAGGGCCTGGAGTTGCCCGGCTATGACCCGCGCAAGCTGAAGACGCTGGCGCTCGGGCTGGCCGTGGCCGCGCGCGGCGC
Source organism: uncultured Sphaerobacteraceae bacterium (assembly GCA_964434995.1). Taxonomy (GTDB): domain Bacteria; phylum Chloroflexota; class Chloroflexia; order Thermomicrobiales; family UBA6265; genus JACCXM01. The sequence goes on along the minus strand of CAYSXO010000304.1, from coordinate 952 downwards.
CTGCCACAACCGCTCATCCGCGTACGAGGCCGATCTCTCCGACCGCCAATCGGGCGACGCCGATGCGCGCGCCAGAGCCGAGGCGGCCGCCGCCGCCGAGGACCAGGCCGCGCTGCTCGACTCTCTGACGCTCTGCAAGTTTCTGCGTCACGTGCTGCACGACGTGCATGAGGAGAGCGCGGCCCTGCACCGCGCGGTGACCGGCCTGCCCACCACCGCGGACGACCTGCGGGCCGCCTCCGCGCGCATCAACCAGATCAAGAAACGCTTCAACATGGCTCAGGGCTGGACCCGCGCCCTCGATACCTTGCCGCCGCGCTTGCTGCAGGCTGGGGGAGAGCAGCCGCCCATCGACCCAGGGTGGCTCGAACGGCAGATCGCGGCCTACTACGCGGTGCGCGGGTGGGACGACGAGGGGCGACCCGCCGAGGTATCAACACGTCAGCACTGATGGGATATCCTGCTCTTCTTCACCAAGGCCGGGTCCTTTGTCTATGGAGCGGCCTGACCAGTGTGCCCTTCCTTTTTGAGGGCGTGGTCCGTCAGTCTGGATGGCTCACCGAGCAGCAGTTTCTCGACGCCGTGGCCGTGGCCATGATCACCCCTGGCCCAGGGGTGATCATGGCCGCTTTCATCGGGTTTCTGGTCGCTGGCTTGCCAGGAGCGACTCTGGCCTCCATCGGCACCCTGGTTTGTCCGGCGCCGGAATACCCCGCGGTTGCGCGCGTTCTCCGATGGAGCGACCGCGGCGGCGAGTGGCGCCAATGCTGGCGCGGCCGTTGTGCTGGCGCAGCGAGCGATCGTCGATTTCCCGACGCTGCTCATCGGCCTTTTCAGTCTGGCTCTGCTCTGGCGATTCAAAATCGCTGAGCCGCTGCTGATCGTCGAGGCCGCGGCCGTTGGGTTCGTGGCGTGGTCACTGCCGCGCTAACCTGGCGGCGTGCGGCGCCAA
>CAYSXO010000303.1:485-6182 GCA_964434995.1 uncultured Sphaerobacteraceae bacterium | reverse complement strand
CGCGCTGAACAACACCATCGCCGACGTTGTTCCGGACGTGTCCGCGCGGACGTGCACCGCAACGCTGATGCGGACTGACTTCAGCAATGGCCAGGTTCAGGTAGCGCCTCAGGTGCGGGCGTACGCCATTTGCCGCGCGTAACTTCCACGAATCAATAGGACTGCCGGCTTACGGCTCGCGAATGCCATCTGGATGTTCTGGCAGTACTGGGCGTACTTCAGTGAGGGGCGCGTCCGCGCTGGCGGCATCCGCCAGCCATCGCTCGATGGAGTCAAACCATGGACGGGCTCAGGCGCCGTGGAACGCCACGCATGCGAGATCGTCACCTCCGACCGGATTGCACGCTTCGCTTTGCACGGACGTGATGCACGTTTCCCCTCCGCGATCTGGACATCTCAGCCCTGAGCATCGAGACGACACCGCGTAGGGTCATAGCGCGAAGTCAAATGCGACATGGCGTGTCCCTGCACCCATTGCGAAATGCGTTGCGAAGCACGAACCTCGTGCAGGCGCGGAACCGAGTCCCGTGATTCGGACGTATATGAAGGCAGGACTGGCGCGATTCTGGCGAGGATGAAGGTCCGACCGTGTATCGGCCTCTCACACCGGAAGGCACACCATGAACAGGCTCATCATCGCAACAGGGGTGCTCGCGGCGACCCTGGTGGGACTCCAGAGCACATCTCTGGCCCAGAACCGGGGTGATCCCGCTATCGAAGCCAACGCCACGGGATCGTGCGTCACCTCGCCACGTGGTGGGAACGCGGGTGGCTGGCTTATCTCCTGTGGCGATATCGGCCCTGGATCCGGCATGCTCGTCGTCCGGCCCCCGGAGGCGCGTCCACCCGCATCCAGCTCCGCGCCAGAGCCGGTCGCTGTCGTTCCGGATGGCGGCGCCCCGGTCGATGCCAGCGCTGCCCCCGATGGGGCCGTCGCTACCCCGGCCGATCAGGACGCCGACAACATCGCCGACGATCAGGAAGCGAACCTGGGCCTCGATCCGGCCAACCCCGACACGGACGAAGACGGCCTCGCTGACGGTGACGAGGTCTCAATCTATCTGACCGACCCGATCAACTGGGACACGGATGGCGACTCACTCGGCGACGGGCAGGAGATGTTTGCCACTGGTACTGACCCACTCGTCTGGAACGACGCTACCGCGTCCAATTCGCAATCCATGGCCCAGCAGGCGGCTCAGCCGGAAGAGGGTGTCCTGCTCGAGCAAGAGACGACCGAAGTTCTCACCGCCGACGACGGCAGGGCCGCGGCCCTCGGCACAGGCAACGCATCCGCTTCGCCAGGCAGCGTCACTCGCGGTGGAGTCTCCACTGGGACGTCACTCCTTGGCCCCGATGGCAGCTACAGCGTCAGCGAGGTCTCGCCACCTGTCGTCAACGTCTCCGGGGCCACCTCTCAACCCCCTTCCGTCGTTCCCGCCGCCTCGGCCCCAGCGGTGACCGATGCGACGACGCCCACGGAGACGGTAGTCACTGACGTCAACACCAGCGCCACGGCGACCGACGCGGACGGCGACAACTATGCCGACTCCCTGGAATGGGAGATCGGTCTCGACAGCAATAACCCCGATACTGACGCTGACGGAGTGGCTGACGGCGACGAGATCACGATCTACTTGACTGATCCCTTTGCCTGGGATACTGACGGCGACGGCATTGCCGACGGCGAGGAGCTTTTCGGCATTCAGACCGATCCACTCGCCTGGGACACCGACGGCGACGGCCTGGGCGATGGTCAGGCCGTCACCGGCGCCTGACCACCAGCCCCAGACCACAGAGCCCTCTCCGGCCGGACGAATGAGCTTCGTCCGGTGAGAAGATACGAAGCGTCGTACGACGCCGCGCCTCGCGGTGCGGACAGAGCTGTCCGCACCGCGAGGCGCATCTGGTTCAGAAACCCGCACGTCCTGCTGGGGTCAGGTGGTTCGTGGAGACTTATTGTTCTCTTTGGACAATTGAAATGTTAACGGGAACCGTGTGCGTCTGTTGAATGGGGCCAGATCATGACCGTGGATCACCGCAAACTGGGGAGCGACACCAGCGCATCACCTGTCAGCCGCCGGCGCCTGCTTTGTGTAACCGGCGGGAGCCTCGTCCTGCTCCGCGATGTCGCCCTCTCTATCCACAACGTGCGGCCGGACGCCGTCTCCGTTCGAGAGTGGATCTTCGCCGGCGAGAATGATGTGCCGAAATGGCGGCTCAACAAGGACTGGCAGACCATTCCGGGCAAGCCGGTCTCCGGGCCAGAGCACGTTGTTGACTTCGTCGAGAACACGCTGCAGGTCGCCGTGGAGCTAAGCACGGGGACATCATTTGGGCCGGCAACGTGCCCATCGGGTTCCCGTTTGCCACCGTCGGCGTGGGCGGCTGGAGCAAAGACGGTTGGCAGCCCAATGGAGCAACGATCATCGACGAGAGTTTCACGGTCGGCCAGAAAGCATCGGCTCCGGGTTTCGAAGTGCGACGCCTGGACGACACCGACGACCACAAGCAGTTTTTCGTCAGGCTTCTCTAGCGCCGACCCGGATGTGGCCCCGCCATACCCGGCTCAGCCGGCTGCCCGCACCTCGAGACCGCCCGTTCGGCGCCGAACGGGCAGTCACCCCTTCTTCCGGCGCCCTGTTTTCATGATCCGCGCCTTTGGCGCCGCCGCGAGACGCTAGACTGCTCCTGAATTGCCGCGCCGAGAAAGCGGAGGCGCCCTGATGGCTGAACGGCCTCCATGGCGGACAGACGTCGCCGCCGCGCTCGTCCACCCTCGGGAGTCATCTGTCTGGCTCCCCGACGATGCGAGCCCGGCCTTGCGGTTCGACCTCGCCGGCCAATTGTGGTATCCGGACGTCGAGCCGGTGCTCGGCGCGGTCCGGGCGCGTTTCGACCTCGACGCTGTCGTGCTCCGGTGCCTCGACGTCCGTGAGGATCGAGGTGAGCACAGGCTCCGGCTCAGTTACCTGCTCCAACCACGGCCCGATGCCCTGCCTCGCCGCGGCCACTGGCTCCCCGTCGGCAACCTCCCCGCTTCTATGCCTTCTGATGATCCCTGCTGGGACGTGCTCCTGGACACTCTCTGCAGCCTCGACAAGCCGTCGCCGCCTACTAGACGCCCATGGTCCGAGCGGAGTTGGTTCAAGGAAGCGGAGGCATGGTCTTTTGCCGCGCTGCGCGCCGCTGGCTTCGAACCAAAGCAACCGCCGGTGCAGCTCCGTAATTGGGGGCTTTCGAGCGTGCTCCGATTTGAAACGCCTGCCGGCGACATCTACTTCAAGGCGGCGGCTCATGGCGGCGCGAAGCCTGACGCTCGAACCAGGGATCGCTCGTTTCTCTTCGCCAATGAAGCCGCGCTCATCGAGGGTCTTGCTGTCCGTTACCCTTATGCCGTGCCGTATCCGATTGCCATCGACCCGGAACAGGTCTGGATGCTCCTTCCCGACGCCGGATCTCCCTTGGGAGAATCGGAAGACCTCGATGTCTGGGAAGCGGCGATCCGCTCGCACGCTCGACACCAACGCGACTACGTGGGGCAAGAGGCCGAGCTCTTCCGCCTCGGGTGCCTCGATCGCCGCCCTGGCCAGCTCGCGGCGCACCTCGATGAGTTCATGTCTGACAATGCCACCCTCGACCTTCTGGACCCGACGGACCGCGATCGGCTCGGCGCCGCGGCGCCGGCCATCCGGGCGCTGTTCGGCGAAGCGGCGTCGCTCGGCATCCCGGACACCCTGGTCCATGGGGATTTGCACTCCTGGAACATCGGCCTCCGCGACGGCCGCACCGTTTTCTTTGACTGGACCGACGCGTGCGTGGGCCTGCCCTTCCTCGACCTGGTGACGTTTCTGGCCGATTCCGAGGATCTGGATGTCGCGCCCGGCGCTCGCGAGCGGTTACGCGACGCCTACCTGGACGAGTGGCGCGGCAGCGCCAGCTCGGCCGCCCTCGCGCGGGCCGCTGAACTGGCCGAGCCGATCGGCATGCTGCACCAGGCCATCAGTTACCAGCACATGCTGCCGGTTCTCGAAGAACCCTCACGAACGTCGATGGTTCGGGGACTGACATACTGGATGAAGCAACTGCTGGACTGGCTCGACTGACGTTGACCAATGCGGTCCAGGCTGACGGCCGTCGAGGGCGTCGCAAAGAAGCAGTCGCGGTCCCGAGGACAGAGTGAGGGCCAGGAACTCTCGCGGCCCTCATACCATCAACTACCGAGACAAGAAACACTGTCTCACGAAGTCGTCTGGGTCGCCATCGACCCGCATGTGCTGGCACTCGCATCGCTCGCCGCGCCCGTCTGACCGCCCATCTCCACCCGGGACAGCCACCCCTCACCATTGTTCGCGCCGTTGGCTGGGCCAGTGACGTAGAGCGAACCATCTGGCCCGAATCCGAGCCCTACTGGGTAGTTCAAGCCGTCGGCGACCACGTCTGAGGCAGCGGGTCCGGTTTGGCGCACGATGCGTCCCGTGCCGGGGTAGGTGTAGGGTGCGTCGACGGTGTTGCCGGTCGAGAGTTCCTCGGCAAAGAGCGTTCCATCCGGGCCGATGGCGACGTCCGCAACCCGAGTCAGGCCCTTCCAGGCATCACTCACGGTCCCATCGGGGGTAATCTTCACGATTGTGACACCCCCATCCGTGAAAGGCATGGCCGACTCGAACCCGACATAGGCATTGTCGTCGGAATCCACCGCGAGCCCTGTCGGAACAGGATGTCCTTCCGAAAGATCGGCGAATTCGCTTATCTCCCCCGCCGGCGTCACCTTGATGATCTGCCCGCTCACCGCATTGGAGATCAGCAGAGCTTCGCTCGTCGCCTCCAGGTCGAAGAGGGAGCCGTCGGTATTGTTTTCGGGCGAGCTGAACAGGGGCGGATGCTCAGCCAACCACGTGCTGAGGTCGGCCACGAGCGTCATGGCGCCATCTTCGTTGATCGCGTAGACGCCGCTGCGTGACGAGGGCGAACCCCAAAACGGGCCAGCACCACTGACGAGGACGTAGAGATCGTCGCCGAGAAAGGCGACATCCATCGCGCCCCAGACCCAGCCCGGCTCTTCCCATAATGTTGAGACCAGGCCCTGAACAACCGGAGTCGTGCAGCCGTCCGCGACGGTCACGACGGAGGAGGTGAGGCCATTGTGGATCGTAAACCCTGGCGCGATGGGAAGGAGATTGTCTCCTCCATGCCCGGCCATGGCCAGGTAGAGCATGCCGTCCGGGCCCCAAGCGAACCCCCGCGGATTGGTGAGGCCAGAAGCGACCATCGTAAGGGGCGCGGGCACGGCCGGAGTTGCTTCCTGGGCACGGACCGCGAGGGGAAAAGCGACGAGGACGATAAGGACGAACGCCGTATGCAGGATCTGGGACGAACGCATGGCAAGGTCTCCTGGGGCATCAGCCCATGGCTCATCTGATCGTCACGTGGTTTCCACCATATCGTGATTGTGTGCCGGGCCAGGTCGCGCGACAGGACCGTGGGAAAGCACCTGAATCTTCGAAATGAGCGAGGGGAGAATGGTGCTTCTGGCCCCGTGTGGTGTCCGCCAGTGTTTTGACTCTGGGGTGGGCGGCCCGGCTATAGGCGGCGCCGGCGTTCCCGGCGGCAGCACGGTCAGGACCTCCAGGCAAGCGCCTTGGGCGATCCCCGGCCCGCTGAAGATGACGGCGCCGTCTTCCCTTAACCCCTGGT
>CAYSXO010000303.1:0-475 GCA_964434995.1 uncultured Sphaerobacteraceae bacterium | reverse complement strand
TTTCATCGAAGTCGATGTCAGCGCCCTCGGCATCCATGACGCCCTCCACTTGAGCGACCTGAAGGCTCCGGCCGGCGTCGACTTGGTGATCGATACTGACGAGGCCGTGGTCATGGTGTTGCCGGTTTCGTCCACCTCGATGGCCAGCCGCGACCTCACCGGCACAGTGACGTCCGGATGGGGATCGACATCCGCCGTGTAGAGCGTCAAGTCGGCCGTGCGCGCCGGTTGGTTTCCAGACCCCGATGCCGGCGCCGTCCTCGCCGAAGGACTCGACATAGGCGCCATCCGGGTGGAAGGCGGCATAGGTGATCAAGCTGGTTCCGTCCCCCATGGCATTCTCCCAATGTCAGCCGCCGACCACCGGATGGTCCGCCATGGCGGGGGCGGCCTCCTGGGCGCGGGTGCTCTGTTCCATCGAAGCAACGAGGCCAAGTAAGAGGGAAATGGCGATCCGACGCATGGCTAACCACCC
>CAYSXO010000302.1:222-6244 GCA_964434995.1 uncultured Sphaerobacteraceae bacterium | reverse complement strand
CTACGAGGTGCGTGGCCGCGGCGGTGTGCCGTTGTTGCTCCTCCACGGCGCTTATGGCATGACCGGCATGTGGGGCGAGATGCTGCAGGCATTCGCGGCGTCCCGGCAGGTGATTGCCGTTGACCAGCAGGCGCATGGCCGCACGGCCGATATCGACCGCGGGCTGAGTTACGAGCAGATGGCCGACGACTCGGCCGCGCTGCTCGATCATCTTGGCATCAGGGAAGCCGATCTCTTCGGCTACAGCATGGGCGGCAACACGGCCCTTCAGATCGCGCTCCGGCGGCCGGAGTTGGTGCGAAAGCTGGCAGCCGCCGCCGCGAACTTCGAGCCAGAGCGCCACTACCCGGAAGTGCTGGCTGGCATCGCCGCGATGACGCCCGCGGCACCGGCAGGCTCCCCATGGACAGCTTTTACCAGCAGGTCGCTCCCGATCCCGCGGGGTTCCCCCGCCTGGTCGAGCGGCTCATGGACCTCGAAGACACCTTTGTTGGTTGGTCCGAGGCCGAAATCGCCGGGATTGCCGCGCCGGCTCTCCTCATCTTCGGCGATGCGGATGTCGTACGTCCCGAACACGCGCTGGAAATGTTCCGGCTGCTCGGCGGCGGCGTGCCCGGTGATCTCACGGGATTGCCGAACGCTCAACTGGCGGTCCTCCCGGGGACGACGCACGTCTCGCTGATCGACGACCGCGCGGACTGGCTCGTGTCAATCGTGACGGCATTTCTCGATGCGCCGCTAACCGACGGCGCGTGATCGAGACCGGACCCAGTAGCACTCGGAACAGGAGGTTTCCATGGCAAATACACGGGAGTCAACCAGAAGCGCGCGCAATGCCGCGTTTGATCGTGCGGAGTTCGACCGGCGAGCCATGTTGAAGCGCTCGGCAGCCACCCTCGCGGCGCCGGCGTTGATCTCCATGACCGGCCCGGTGACCGCGCAAGCAGCGGCAGGCGCCGTGGCCGTGCCAGCGCGCGCCCAAAAGGAATCGGCAATGAGCGGAGACGGGTTTTCGGACGCGCGGCTCGAGCAGATGCACGCGGTAATGGAGGGGTACGTCACGCGCGATGTCATCCCTGGCATGGTCACCCTTCTCAGCCGGCATGGCGAAGCGGTGGTCGACACTATCGGGCTGAAGGAGTTCGATGGCAGCGCGCCCATGGAGCGCGACACCATCTTCCGCCTTGCTTCGGTAACCAAGCCGATCGTCGCCGCCGCGGCCATGATCCTGGTCGAGGAGTGTGTACTGCGCCTCGACGACCCGGTCGATCGGTTCCTGCCCGAGCTGGCCGACCGGCGGGTGCTGCGCGCCATCGACGGCCCGATTGACGACACCGTGCCTGCCAACCGCCCGATCACGCTGCGCGATCTGCTCACCTTTCGCCTTGGGTATGGAGCGTTGTTCGCGGCGGAGCCTCCACCAATCCAGAACGCCATGGTTGAGGCAGGGATCGCCCCTGGACCAATGCTGCCAGACATGAGCCCGGATGACCTGATGGCCGCCTATGGCAGCCTGCCCCTCATCTATCAACCCGGAGAGCGCTGGCTCTACAACAGCGGCTCCGACATCCTTGGCGTGTTGATCGCACGGGCCAGCGGGCAGAGCCTGGGCGAGTTCCTGCAGGAGCGCATCTTCAGTCCGCTCGGGATGATGGACACCGGCTTCCACGTGCCGGAGGAGAAGATCAATCGCCTGGCTGGCAGCTATTGGACGAACTTCGAATCAGGCGAATTCGGCGTGTTCGACGGCATCGCGGACAGCCGTTTCGCCTCGCCGCCCGCCTTCGAATCGGGCGCGGGTGGGCTTGTTTCGACGGCCGATGACCTGCTGATCTTCGGCGAGACGATGCTCAACAATGGGAAGTACGGCAACGAGCGCATACTCTCGCGGCCATCAATCGCCTTGATGACCAGCGATCAGTTGCAGCCGGCGCAGAAAGTCGATAGCGATTTCTTTCCCGGCTTCTGGGAAAACAACGGCTGGGGGTTCGGCGTCGCGGTCAATACGAAGCGGATCGATCTCTCAACGACCCCTGGCCGATTTGGCTGGGATGGCGGCTATGGTACGTCGTGGTACGTCGACCCGGAAGAGCGGCTGATCGGGATTCTGCTGACCCAGCGCGTTTGGGACGGTCCGGATATCCTGGCGCTTTATGCCGATTTCTGGACCTCGGCCTATCAGGCGCTTGACGACTGAGGCGCTGGCCTCGCCCTGAACTGCCCTTGCGGGGAGCGCCTGGCGATCCAGGTTGGGCGCTCAGTTCGGGAGAAGCCGTGGGGCCATCGCCGCTGCTTCCCGGCGGTTGGATACGTCGAGCTTGGCCAGGATGTTGCTGACATGGGTGGTGACCGTGCGGCGACTGACGAAGAGGCGCTCCGCGATCTCGTAATCAGTCAGGCGCAGGCAGAGCAGGTCCAGAATCTCGCGTTCGCGGCGGCTCAACGGCCGCTGCGGCGCGGCTCGGCGCAGCCCGGTTTCCAGCGCGTGGGGCGCTGGGCGTGAAGCCCGGGAGATGGCAGGAGCGGCTGGCCTATGACGGGGCGTCTCGCGCGCCAGCCGCGCCTGGTCGCCGCCGCGATGAACCGGTCGTGGATGAAGGCCTTCGCTGAGCATCTCGTCCTCCTCGGTGAGCGGTTGCGTTGCTGCACGATGTCCTGCACGATCATTGTGCGAATCGGATCGAATCGCCGAAATACGCATCACCCACGCACTTCCCACGCAGTTGCGCGTGGGGGCGCGAAGGTTCCGTTCCGGCTACTCCTTCGGATCCAACCCTTGCGAATCCGTCCTTTATCATGGTTGTATGTGTAAGGCAGCACATATTCATGGAGCGCTGAGTTGGCCTTCGCGGTCTCGTGCGTTCCTGACGATCGTGCGGTTGTCATGGAGTAGTTGAGGAGCAATCCCTGGTGAGACGACGAGAACTCCTGAGGGCCAGCGCGGCCCTGCCGGTTGCCGCTTCCTCCGGCATGGCGCTTGAGACGATGGCCAAAAAGAACAAGAACAAGAAGAAGAAGAACAAAAAAAAGAAGTCCGGACGCAATTTTTCTGGAATGAACGTCCTCCTCTTCATCACGGACCAGCAGCGAGCCATCATGCACTTTCCGGATGGCTGGGCCGAGGCCAATCTCCCCGGTCTCACGCGGCTGCAGCAGAACGGCCTGACGTTCAACAATGCGTTCTGCAGTGCCTGCATGTGCTCTCCGAGCCGCGCCACCCTCTTCACGGGCTACTTCCCCGCCCAACATGGCGTGAAGTACACCCTCGAAGAGAACATGCCGACGCCGCCGTACCCGCAGGTTGAACTGCCGCTGAACTTGCCCAATCTGGCCACGGTCATGAAGGCCGCCGGGTTCCAGACGCCGTACAAGGGCAAATTCCACCTCACCAAGATGTCGGGAGCGGACTGGGAGCCGAACGACGTCAACCAGTACGGCTGGGAGCGCTGGAACCCACCGGATGCGGGCGCCAATCAAGCTATCGACCAGTTCGGCGGCGGAGACCCGAACAATGACGGCCGCTTCGTCAACGATGACGGGCCGTATGAGGTTGGCGACGAAGGGGTCATCGAGTTCCTCACGTCGCCCGTTGCCAAGGAGCAGCCATTCTTCCTGACGGTTTCCCTGGTCAACCCGCACGACGTGCTCTCCTTCCCGAAGGAGTACGACGCGCCTGGCGCTGGCTACACCAATGCCGATCTCGTCGGCGATATTGGCCTGCCGCAGACGGTCGATGAAGACCTGGATACCAAGCCGACCGCCCAGAAGCAGTTTCTCGATCTCACCGCGCTCGGCCTTGGCCCTCTGGACACGAACCAGAAGAAGCTCGATTACATCAACTTCTACGGCAATCTGATCAAGGAGTCGGACGCGTATCTGGTCCAGATCCTCAATACCCTCGAGCAGCAGGGGATGCTGGAGAACACGCTTATCGTCATGACCTCGGACCACGGGGAGATGGGCACGGCCCACGGCGGGCTGCGCCAGAAGATGTTCAACTTCTACGAGGAGACCCTACGCGTCCCGCTCGTCTACTCCAATCCGGCGCTCTTTCCCAAGTCCCACCAGAGCAATGTGATGGTCTCCCATGTCGACTTCCTGCCGACCATGGCAGACTTGTTCAAGGCTCCGAAGTCGGCGCAAGCGGATTGGCAGGGAATCTCCTATGCCAAGGTGATCCGCAAGCCGAAGAAGCACAAGAAGGGGCAGAAGTACGTCGTCTTCACCTACGACGATTTCCAGGCAGGCCAGGCCAGTGGCCCCTACGTTCAGCCGCCGAACCACATCACCAGCATTCGCGAGAGCCGCTACAAGATCGCGAAGTACTACGACGTTGACGGCGTCGTGCCCGAACAGTGGGAGATGTACGACCTTCAGAACGACCCGCTTGAGACGGCCAACATCGCCAACCCGGCCTTCAATCCGAACAAGAACCAGAAAAAGGAGCTCGACCGCCTGATGAACAAGCTGGCGGACGTCGAGGCAACGCGCCTGCAGCCGCTGTAGCTGGGTGCTGGGATGACAGGGTGACAGGGTGTTGGGAGGCTGAGCTCCCTGACACCCTGTCACCCCACCCCTCTTACGCCAGGTTCCGTAGCATCCCTAGCGCCGCGTCGACCATCAACTCGCCTGCTTCCGGGACGAGGCGGCTGGGCCAGGCAAAGCGCGGCTCGTAGCCGCCGCGCGAAAATGCTTCGCGCGTGGGCACATAGCCGTGCCACCCATTCGCCATCGTCACGATGAAGGTATCGCGGAAGGGCGAATTCTCCTTCACCTGCTCCCCGAAGGCCGTGAACATCTCGGCCGGAAAGCCAACCAGGGCCGCGTCGCCAATGGTTAACACCTGAATCTCGATCTCTTCCTCCAGTTGCGCGTTCGGCCCCTGCTGCCATTCCCACATCCGCAGCATTTCCCCGGCATGGCGCTCGTTGCCGACCTGCTTGCCGTCGGCGAAGGTGTAATCGTGCCCCGAGAGCCTGCGGGTCATCTCCAGTTCGTCCACGTCGGGCGGGGCTTCCTCCAGGTACCAGCGGGCGAGCGCCACTAGTTCCGGTGTCGCCAGACGCTGCGCGATCCTGATCCGTGTCGAAGCGGACGCGACCTTCGCGCCAGAGACCGCGTGGGCCGTGGCGAGCGCCGCATCCGCGCGATCCGCCAGGCTCGTGCCCATGGCCAGGGTGTGCGCCGGGCCGAAGCCGCTCTCCGCGTCGCGGGATGTGGGATCAGGCGTTGACGTGTCCGCCGCCGCGCCGATCAGGAAACCGAACATGCCGCCATGCCGCTCTGCCAACGCCTCCGTGAGCACGCCGGGATAATCTGCGGAGTAGACCGGCGTATGGCCCATCGCCGTTGGATGGCAGGCGAAGCCGGTCAACCCGCCTATGATGCCGCCATCGCGGCCGCTCGCGGCCAGGATCCAGATATCCTCATCTGGCGTGCCCTCCATGCGGACGAAGTCCTCCTGCCAGGCCCACCCATGCGTGCCGACTTCGCCGCCGGTATAGATTGGCCGCCGGTTGAAGGCCCAACCAGGCGCTTGCGCGCGGCCGACGAGAAACTCCGCGGGGCGCGGGTTCGTGGCGGCATCGGTCATGGCCGCCTCCAGCCGCGCGCTGACCAGGGCGAGATAGGCGCTGCCGGCGCCCGCGTCCACGGCGAGGATCGAGCCGTCATCGGTCGCATTCCCGTCGGAGGTGAATGGAGCGCGATGCGTGTGGCTGCAGGCAATCATGATCTGCTCGGGCGGAAGCTCGCCGGCGGCGGCAAGCGCCTGCCGCATACGGGCCACGTCGTCAGCCAGCAAGGCGATCAGGTCGAGGCAGACCACGGCCACCCGGCGCTCGTTGTCGTCAACGAGCATGACTCGCCCATACAACGGCCAGGACACGCCCTCTCCACGGGGCGAGCCAGGCATCCCGACCATTGGCAAGCCGAGCGCCGGCGTGATATCGACCTGTCCAAGACCCACGCGCATGCTGCCTCACTCCCGCTGTCAGCGCCACCACAACCGGCCGTTCGCACC
>CAYSXO010000302.1:0-206 GCA_964434995.1 uncultured Sphaerobacteraceae bacterium | reverse complement strand
GACGTCAGGCGCGAGCGGAATGGTCTGGTGTTGCCTTGGCCCGCCGATGCATGCATCCGGCGCCCGCGATCTGTCGTACACAATCGCAGCATTGGCGCGGCGTTGGCACGAATGATGCGCCTGGACGTCAATGCCAAAGCCGATGTCACCGTGAGTTTCGAGTTCAGGGCAACCATGAGGATCAGGCGCTACCGAGGATCGAGCCT
>CAYSXO010000301.1:0-6247 GCA_964434995.1 uncultured Sphaerobacteraceae bacterium | reverse complement strand
GAATCTCAGCCGGAATGAAGAGCCATCGTGTGCCGTCGCGGTGGTAGGCGTGCCACACAAGCAACGATCCCTCGAGTTCGGCCAGGGCATTCCGCCGCCGGGCGACAGTTTCCGTGCTCGTTCCCGAGAGTCCGGCCTGCTCGGCGGCGTCATGGAGTGGAATGGGGCCCTCTGCTGCTCGGACGGCCCGCCAGATTCCCGCCGCGTCCCGGCTCCGCCCTTGCACCACCCGCTCAATGCGGCTGGCGTCATTCACCAGGCGCAGCACCCGGCTGGCCAGGTCCTGCCGCGGAGAAACCCCGGGAAGGGTTCGCAAGCCCCACGCCCGCGCCGCCCCTTCCAACTCGCCATCATCAAGCAGCTCGATGAGCACCCGCAAAGGCGCCCGCGCCAGATCCCCGGCCGCCATCTCATCCTCGATGCGCCGGAAGTTCAGCGCAACCTCACGCGGCATAAGCAGGCGAGGCAGCGCGCCAACCGGCAACGGCTCATCGTCGCCCTCGCGCGCCAGGATCCCCGCGCGATAGAGCCCGAGCGCTGTTGTTCTCGCCCGTTCCTCATCGATTCCGAGCCTCGCGGCAAGCTCGCCAACCGTGGGCGCGTCTCCGCTGCCCGACGCGCCGGCCAGAACCGCCGCAACGGCGCGTTCGTCGTCCGTGAGATGGTCCCAGAGATCGCGCACGGCACGAGGATCGATCATCGCGCGGTAGAGCGTGGAGACAACGTCGCTCTTGCTTTCGTCAAGGAGCGGCACGTTCCATGCGGCGGCGATCCGGATCAACTCCGGCATGCGGCGAGAATGGAGGCGGCCGAGCAGGTTGCGCATTGGGGTCAACCGGAACTGCATTTCAGGCGCACGGAACGGCAAACCGCGGGATCATTTGGAGTATATCGGGCAACTGGCGCGGCGGCGGCCATGCTATACACGCGACGAAGGGTACGAGAAGGAGGTTGCTTTCCCATGTGCGCCGCCCCTGTTCAACGAGGCACGACGGCTGACGTGATCGTCGTCGGAGCCGGAGTCAACGGGACCTCGATCGCATGGCGATTGGCCGAATCGGGACGGCGTGTCCTTCTGCTCGATCGCCGCGGTGTCTGCTCGGGCGCATCCGGGCGCAACGCCGGCAACACCGGAGCTGGATCGTCGATGCATGCCACATCGAGGGCCGGCAAAGCGGTCTACGCCCTGACAACCGCCAATCTGCGCCTGCTCAAGGAGTTGCCCGACGAGCTTGGCGTCGATTTCTCCCTCCATTTGCCGGGGTCGATGGACGTCATCACCACTGAAGAGCAGTACGCGCATCTGGAAAGAGCGGTCGCGCTGGAGCAGGAAGCGGGGATCGAGGTCGAGCTGATTGATGGGCCGGCCGCCCGCTCAATCATGCCTGCCCTCTCGCCGCACATCCTCGGCGCCGCCTTTATGGAGGATCGCGGCCACCTCTGGCCCTTTGCCCTCGTCAACGCCATGGCCGACGCCGCCGCGCTCCACGGCACGGTGATGATGCCGGAGACAACCGTCGAGCGCCTGGCATTTTCGGGCGATCGGGTCGTTGGGGTCGTGGCGAACGGAGAGACGATCCATGCCGGCGAGGTCGTCCTGGCTACCAACGCCTGGACGCCAACGCTGTTGCCCGATCTGCCAGAGGGCGCTTTGGTGCCGGCACGCGGGCAGATCCTGGTAACGCAGCCATTGCCGCCGCTTCTGGCCTGCCCATTCGGCACCAACTTCGACAAGGAGTACGGCCGGCAGACGCCCACGGGGCAAATCCTGTGCGGCGGCTACCGCCGGCTCGACGTGAACGAAGGGTTGGGCACATACCTGGAGGAGGTCACGCTGCCCGTGCAGAGCGGCATTGCTCGCTGCCTGACCGAGCTTTTCCCGGTCCTGCGCGGCAAGGCCCGCGTGGTTCGCTCCTGGGCGGGCATCATGGGATTCACCGCCGACGGCCTGCCTCTCATTGGCCGCTACGATTCAGCGCCAGGCCTAACGGTGGCGGCAGGCTTCAACGGCGGCGGGTTCTCGTGGGGGCCGATTGTCGGAAAGGTCATCACGCGGCTGCTCGATGGCGTCGACCCCGGCTTCGATCTCGAACCGTTCCGCCCGTCACGATTTCACGACGGGGGCGTTGCCTGGGCCAACCCATTCACGGCGGGCGAAAAGAGCAACCCCGCGGTGATCCCAACCTCACTTACCGCTTAGGATGGCAACATGAGCGACGAAGCCTCGACTCAGCATCTGGAAACTGGCTGGCTGTCAACGACCCCCGACAACGACACCTATTTACGCCGCTTTCTCCTGAACTGGGCGTCGTTCAGCGCTTCTTCGGCGGATCGTCCTGGTGGCCGTTCCGCGATGCTGCCAACCGTGCGGATGTCCGACGCCGGCGTGCCTTCTCCATTCGCCAACTGCGCCACGTTAATGCAGCCGCTGGCGGCCGAAACCGCCGCGGAAACACTCGCCGGAATCGCGGCCTTCTTTGCCCTCGACGACCCTTCGCGCACCGGCGAGGTTCTCCTCTGCTCCGCCTGGCCGACCGGCGATCTGCGTCCGTTCGGATGGCACTTGATGGGACACCCGCCGGCCCATCTCCTGCCTGCCGGGACAGCGCCTCGCCCAGCGCCCTCTGAGCTGCAGATCGAGGAAGTGCGCGACCTCGAACGGCTCCGCGCTTGGGAAGAGACCGCCATCGCCGGGTATCCCTTTGAAGCGCTGGCGGGAGCGCCGCCGGGATCGTTCGTCGACGAATCGTGGCTAGCCGAGCCTCGACGCCGCCTCTGGATCGGCAAGGTGGATGACCGCGTCGTCGGCGTCTCCGAGGCGTGGGTCGAATACGGCATCAACGACGTCACACTGGTGGCCACCCATCCATCCGCGCGGCGGCGCGGCTACGGCGAGGCGCTTACCTGGCGCGCGGCCCTGGCCGATCCTTCGCTGCCGGCCATGCTTCTCTCGTCGGACGACGGCCGCCCAGTTTACGAACGGATGGGCTTCTTGCCGCTCTGGAGGTTGACGCTATGGTTCCGGGACAGGCGAGGATAAAGACATGTGCAGAATGTGTTGGCCAGATTCAGAGGAGACAGCCGCTAGAAAACTCTAGGCAAGGTCCGCGCCATGCGCGCAGTGAGCCCTGATAGGGCACTCCTGGCAACGAGGAACACGGGGTGTGCAGACATTCATGGTGAAATCGAGAACCGCATAGTTGTATCGCTTGAACGCACGAGGTGGCGTCAGCAAGTCTGCTAGCTCGTTGACCCAATCCACGTGTCTCGGGTCTCGCTCGTACGGACGACCTGTCATGCGGCCGAGCCAGCGCGAAACATTGGAATCGACGATCACGGCGCGTTTGTTGCGATGCAGCGACAACCATGCTGCCGCCGTGTACGGTCCAACTCCAGGTATTCGCTGAAGCCCGATCAAGTCATCGGGCGGGCGACCGCCCGTTTCCATAACCGCTGCCGCGGCTCGATAGAGCAGATCACCTCGCCAATGGAGCCCAAGATGATCGGTCAGCGCACGAACGGCGTCTGGGCCAGCGGCCACGAGTAAAGCGGCCGATGGGTATTGGCGCTTGAACTCGAGGAAAGTCGGTTCCACCTGTGATGCGCGAGTTCTCTGCAACATGATCTCCGCGGCAAGCGCGAGCCATGGGTCGCTTTCCTCTCGCCATGGAAACTGAACAGGATGAACCGAGCTCCAGGCGAGCAACCGTCGCCGGATTGCCTGGACAATCCTTCGGTTTTCGGAAAGCGTCTCAAGCTTCATCGTCCTCGGAAACCATGTGTCGAAGCAATTGATCGACGCGATCCTGGTCGAGGCCATGAGCACCTCGGAGCCCACCTCGTCGTGAGGTAAATGCTGCAATAGATTCCGCGATCATTCCTGGAAGTGGCTCTTTGGCTCCCTTTTCAAGCATCGATCTCGCGTGAGATCGACCAGGATGCAACGCATCCCATAGCGGCAACTCGCCTCCATGTCGTTTGCCTCCTGGATCATGGACCCCGAAGCCCTTGACCACGCCGTTCCACAGGGTGTCGAAATAATTGATCAAAATATCCTCGACCGTTGAAACCCAAACGGGGTGCAGCACCAGAAAGCGGCAGGTAAAGTCTTCGACACGCAGATTCTCAGCAGCATCTATTGATCTGGCGTGCTCGCGAAGCCTATTGAACAACGGACGTGTCCCGGAGCTATTCGTGAGACGCGCTCGCCCGACGTAAATTGGCTGAGTTCTCTCGGTCGATCGAATCGAAAGGTGCTGATACAGTGGATAATCGCCATCGTAGTAGAGCGCATAAATCCCAGCGCCCACGAATGGCGAAGGCGGAGGCAGTTCAAAGTCTCGTCTGGATTGCAGTTCTCTCACGCAGAATCGAACCAGGTTTTCGAGGTCAGCGGGGTTGAACTCCTTGACCTCGATCGGCGTATACGGACTGTCGGCCAAGAGGGTGCATCCCTTCCCGAAGTGCCGAGGCAACGCTTCGCGAAATCGTCGCGGCCAACTCTACAGGAACCGCGTTTCCAAGTTGCCGCATGACCTCGGACCAAGGGCCTTCAAAATGCCAGGTGTCTGGGAACGTCTGGATGCGGGCGGCCTCTCGAACCGTGAAGTACCTCACGGCGCCATCCGCGAAGGCGATCATGTTCTCCCCGCCGGGTACCCCATGATCGCCCGCCTTTAGCGTTTTCGACGGCCAGTCCAGCAAGCTGCCAGTATGCCCGGGGTACGATTTTGCGCCTGGCCGATAGAGATGATTGGCTACGCCGTCACGATCATCAACGTCCAGAAACGGTTCTGGAAGGTCGCTGATCGCATCTCGAACCGTGCGCCAGGGGATTCCCCCGCTCTCGTCGTTCATGACATTGCAGGTTTGCTTCCAGCGGTCGAGGAGAAAAGGCGGATCGGGGAGTATTCCATGGCGCTCCCAATATGCGCCGCTCGAAGCTTGCTCATGCGCAAGCGCGGCCTTCGAATGCGTAGCGGCCGGGAAATGCCATTCGATGCCCGTGTCGTGACGAAATCCGACGATAAAAACCCGCTCCCGCGTCTGGGGAACACCATAGTCGGCTGCATTCAGAAGGCGAAACACCACGTTGTACTTGAGGCCATCATCTCTTCCAGACGTTTGCACGTCCTCGAGCCGCCGGAGATGATCTTCCCATGACTCCCCTTGCTGCCGAACTACGGTTGGATGAGTCAACTGTAAAAGCACATAGGAGAAATAGGGCCGAAACAGTGGACGCAAAAGGCCCTTCACATTTTCCAGGACGAAGGCGGAAGGGTGAAGTTCACGAACCGCCCGGACGAACTGAGGAATCATGTCGCGAGAATCGTCCATGCCGCGCGCTTTCCCGCCAATGCTGAATGGCTGACAAGGAGGGCCGCCGGCCACGAGATCAATGCGTCCGAAATCGGAGAAACGTATCTCGCGGATGTCGCTTCGCAGGACATGCCAATGATCGATGCCAGCGATAGCATCCTTATCAGCGTTTGCAGAAAGAGTCTCGCAAGCTGGGCCGTTCCATTCGATCAGAGCCTGATGTTCGAACCCCGAGATATGGGAACCCAGTGCTAGTCCCCCGGCCCCGGTGAATAGCTCAATTGAACGAAGCGAAACCGAGCCCAGGGCATGCGAATCAGACAGTCCTTCATGATTAGCAACGTCCGCCGTGGCCACCAATTCCATCTCCACCAGCGGGGCAAAGAACATCTGATCGACTTCAGAGCATCATATCAGTTCTGTTCGTATTCCATCGGGTACGCGGCTACCCCATTGTTCCCAACCGTGACCATCAAATCGTAAAGCCACGACATATTGCCTCTTCAGCCAGCTCACTCCCTGCCGGCAAGCATGGATGGGGCCCGCGGAGCTATTGCCCTACTCATGCGTCACCGCCAGCACCCGATCTTCGAACACCGACTCATCCTCCTGAACACCGTTTGTTGAGTCGGCGAGCGGTAGGGTGCGCTGCGCGCCTTCCGGAAGCGTTGCCTTGGCGGCCGCGACGAAGTCGCGGAAGAGTGGATGCGGGTTCGTCGGGCGGGAGCGGAACTCGGGGTGGAACTGCACGCCGACGAAGAAGGGATGATCCTTCAGCTCCATGATCTCGGCCAGCGTGCCATCCGGGGAGGCGCCGCTGACGATCAACCCGGCTTCGGCCAGCCGATCGCGGAAGTCGTTGTTCACCTCGAAGCGGTGGCGATGCCGCTCGGCAACCTCCGGCGTGCCATACGCCACGGCCGCCCGC
>CAYSXO010000300.1:2646-6250 GCA_964434995.1 uncultured Sphaerobacteraceae bacterium | reverse complement strand
CAGCGCCCGCGCTTCCTCCTCCAGCAACGCGGCCGACGGCTCGTAGCCCGGCAGGCCATCGACGCTCGCGGCGTTGTTGGCGGCCATGTAGCGCGCCTTCCAGGCATCGCCGTTCTTCGCCTGCTGGTTCTCGCTCCAGCGGAAGAGCTGATCGCGCTCGGCGACCACGTCCATGCGCGGCACGCCAAAGCCGCAGGAATCGCTAATGCGCGTGATGTCGACGACAACAACGCCGCGCGCCAGCGGGAGCAGCTCGGCGCTGAGGGAGAACTCCGCGACCAACTCGGCGTATTCGGCGGTGGTTTCCGGCGCCGCGTGCCCCTGCCCGTGCAGGCGCACGATCTTCGGCGGCCCATCGAAGGCGCAGAACATCACCACGATGCGGCCATTTTCCTGCAGGTGGGCAACCGTCTCCGCGCCGCTGCCGATGAGGTCGACGTAGGCGACCCGGTTCGGGCCGAGCACGCGGAAGACGCCCTCCCCGCCCTTGGGCGAGACATTGACATGGCCGTTGGGATCGTTCGGCGCGGTGCCGACGAAGAACATTGGTTGCTTGTCGAGCCAGGCCTTCAGCGCATCGTCGATGGTGTCGTAGAGCCGTCCCACGGGCGATCCTTTCCAGACACAGAGGCCGGAGGTCGGAGGTCGAAAGTCGGAAGCTGGAGATTGAGCCATCGCGCCGGCCGGCGGCCGGACAACGAGGAGTATCGTACACCCTTCCCCGATAGCCGATAGCCGATAGCCGATAGCCTGGTTACGAGACTGGCTCGGGCGCGATGACTCGCAGCGCGCGAGGCCGCACCACGAACTCCACTGGCGTCGTGCCGAGATCGTGCGCATCGACGCGGCAGGGAAGAGGGTGGACTCCCTCGACGCGCACCCGCGCTGAACGATAGGTCGTCGCCCTGGTGGTCCCGGGGTGACGGCCGAAGGCGATCGTGCCGAAGTGGCGGACAAGCTCGGCCCGCGTGAAGCGAGAGAAGATGACCACGTCGAAGAGGCCGTCATCGAGCAGCGCTCCGGGCGAGACGGTGAAGCCGAGCCCGGCATAGGGGCCGTTCGCGATGGAGATGGCGAGTGCTCGCGTGGTAAGGATGCGGTCGTCAAGTTGGATCACCATGCGTGGCGGCTGGTAGCGGACCAGTTCGCGCAGCGTCGCCCAGAGCGCGAGAACCCGGCCACCCTCGCCATCGGCCTGCTGCGCCTCGCGAAAAACCGCGGCGTTGAGGCCGGCCGAGCCTCCCTCGAGGAAGATCTGCCCCTTGGCTTCGCCCACGTCGATCGCGCGGGCGGATGCGCCGGCGATGATCTCGGCGGCAGCATCCAGCTCGCGCGGGATGCCGAGCATGCGGGCCACATTCATGACGCTGCCGAGCGGCAGCAGGCCGAGCGCCGTTTGCGTTCCCAGTAATTGGCACGCGACCGTGCCAACGGTGCCGTCGCCACCCGCCGCAACGACGGCATCGTAGTGCTGCTCGACCGCCTCTCGGGTGGCCGCAATCGCCGCGTCCTCCGACGCGGTCACGACCAGCTCGTCGTCAAGCCCGTGCCGCGCGAGAACGGCGCGAATCTCCTCCTCCGTGGCGCGATTGGTCGGGATGCCGCCCTTCGCGCCGGAATTCGGGTTGAGCAGGATGCGAATGCGCCTGGCACAGTTCGGGGCATCGTTGTCGTTGGCCGTCGCGCGCGCGTTCACGTGGCCCCTCCTGCACGATCCGTTCCTGGCTGAGGCGAGGCCGATGGCGCAGGCCCCGGCCTGACGCCCTCGTCCCCCCTGGAGCGCTGCCGGCACGCACGCTGCTGGAGGAGAGGATGCCGTAGTTCAGGGCGCGGAGGAGGTGCAAGCGCTACTCTCGGTTCCCAGTACCCCAACCAGCACCGCATCACCCTTCATGCAAAGCTTCCAGGACTGGGGCGAAGGCCTCGATACCCTCGATGGTGTCCGGATCGAGCCAAATGACGACGTGCTCAATCCCCGCCTGGGCGTAGGCGCGAAGGCCCTCGGCGATCGTCTCTGGATCGCCGCTGAGGAGCGCGCCGCTTTCGAGGCCCAGGGCCGCGCGATCGACCCCGTACGCGGTCGAGGCCGGATGCTGGCGGGGGAGCGAGAGATTGACCGGAACAAGGAGGACGCGCCCCAGCGTGGAGGGATCGCGCCCAACCGCGCGACAGGCGTCATCGAGTGGGGCCAGCGCCGTTGCGACATCGCCCGGGGCGATCTCGTGAAAGGTGTTCCAGAGATCGGCATATTGCGCGGCCAGGCGCAGCATGCGCGGGCCGAACTGGGAGCCAATCAGAATAGGAGGGCCGCTCTTGCGTGGCCCACGCGGCCGCAGCTCGCCCTCGCGGACCTGGTAGTACTGACCCTGGAAGTCAATCTGCCCGTCGCGCAGCAGCCCGCGGATGATCTGGATCGCCTCTTCAAAGCGGGCAACGCGGTGATCGTCCGCAAAGCCGAACATCGGCCCATCGCCGCCGCCGTCGCCAGCGCCAATGGAGAGAATCAGCCGCCCATCGCTGATCTCATCGATGGTGGCAGCCATCTTGGCCAGCAGCGCCGGATTGCGGAAGAGGTTGTTCGTCACGAACTGACCCAGCTCGACCCGCTCGGTGACGGCCGCAAGCGCCGCCATCAATGACCAGGCCTCCCAGCCACCGTGCGAGGTGTTGGTCGTGATGCCGACGTACTCATCCCCAGCGGGGAAGAGCATGCGGTCGACTGCCCAGAGCGAGTCAAAGCCAACCGCTTCCGCTCGCTGAGCCAGCTCGCGGAGCTCGCGCCAGCGAGGCGCCTCGGCGCTCCGCCGCAACTCGCTCTCCGGCAGCGAATAGCCGACCTTCAATGGGCGCATCGAGCCGCCCGCCGGGCCTTTCCCGTGCAGCATGTCGTGTCCTTTCGATGGTGATCTGGCACGAATGTTGGCAAACAGACAATTGCCAGAAGTCAATAGCCGATAGCCGGCAGCTCGTTCAGACCCCGCGATAACCGGTCGGCGTTACCCGGATCGGAACCGAGTAGCCGTCGAATGTCCGCGCGAGCGCCTCGGGCGACGAGACGAGTCTCAGATCGTCCACGTACTTTTGCGCCATGGCCGGCTGTTCGGCTGCCGGCGGCGCGCCGTCGTCGATGCGGGCGTTGCCAGTGACGATCACGATGTCGTTCCCGACGGCGCTGCCGTTCAAATGCAGGCCGACAATGGGGTTGCGGGCGATATTGCGCAGCTTGGGTGTGTTCGGTTGGCTGTAGATCAGGATCGACTCGTCGTCCCACAGAAACCAGACCGGGCTGGCCTGCGGGGTGACGCCGTCGCGGACGGTGACCAGCCAGATGAGCGCCTCCTGGCGCAGCCGCTGTTCGGCGTTCGCGCTCAGCCGTATCGTCGTTGCCGTCATGTCATGTCCTTTGCAGACGAACCGTCGTGCCGCGAGGCGTGGCTTATGGCACATCCCCTGCCCCGCGGTGTTGAGGAATCCATCCTAGGGTGTTACGGTGTCGATTGGAAAGTAGGCACCGGAAAGTGCAGTAGGCACCCAAACGTACCCTACGAACCGCGCGGTGCCCGGATGGGGTCAGGAGGCAGCATGGTTGCGACGCTGGAGAAAG
>CAYSXO010000300.1:0-2611 GCA_964434995.1 uncultured Sphaerobacteraceae bacterium | reverse complement strand
TCGGGTCTCGCGCGGCGGCGGCAAGGCCGTTGAGGCAAGCCCGCGGCAGGCGCTGGCACTGATTGCCGACAAGTGGGCCGTGCTGGTGATCACGACCCTGGCGCAAGGGAGCATCCGCTACAACGCGCTGCGGCGGGAACTGGACGGGGTGTCGCAAAAGATGCTCACGCAAACGCTGCGCGACCTGGAGTGCAACGGGCTGGTGAGCCGGACAGTTCATCCGGACACGCCGCCGCGGGTCGAGTACGGCCTGACGCCGCTGGGGCAGACGTTGGTCGAAGCGCTCACGGTCCTGCGCGACTGGGCGGAAGCGCACTACCACGAGGTCGAGGCGGCGCGCGCGAGGTACTGTGGGGAGGAGTGTGGGTGATGGGTGATGGGTTACGGGCTATTGGCTGCTGGCCTTTGGCCCCGTCGATTTCCTATCACCCTATCATCCCAACACCCCATCACTCTCGTCGCCGCGAATGAAGAAGACGCGGCGTTCGACGGTGTGGAAGGTTCGGCTTGTCCACTCTTTCTGCCCTGGCGCAAAGAGGGCGCGGACCGTCTTCAGCTCCTGCTGGGATATTCCAGCCTCACGCAACCTGGCGATGGTGCGCGGGCCGACGGCATCCTGGAAGGAATAGACCCGGCCGTGTGGTCCGCGGGTGTTCGGATCGCGAAATTCCGGCGAGAAGAAGCCAATTCGATCCCAGAAGTGGAGCTGCCGGATTGACAGGTTGGTGAGACGAGAGACCGACTCCGTCGTGAGGGCGCCAAGCGGGAACACGGCCTCCGCTTCGTTCATGTGCCAGACGCCGACCTGCCGGCTGGGACCATGCCGCGAACACGGTCCTTATCCCGGATCGGGTGTCTCCGTCACCAACGCGCGGTCGAAGTTCAGCGTTATGGCTGCCGGTTCTCGTACAGTGCGCGCAGCGCCATGCAGCGGTCTGCATGCGTCTTCAGATCGACGTTGTCGCTGATCTGGTCGATGGAGCCAACCAGCCCGGCGCGCTCGATGATGGCGAGCACCTCCGGGTCCGTGATGGTGGCCAGGAGCGCATCCGAAAAGCGCTCGGCGTGAAGGACCCGGAAGGGGCGAGTGAAGAAGGGCCGCGTGCGCGGATCGACCGGCTCGGCAAGCTCGAGCGCGTTGTGCATTTCGGCCGCGATCTCGTAGGCGGGGATGAGGTGCGCCTCGCGCTCGTGCCAATCACGGGCGGCGAGCGCGCCTTGCAGGTGCGGCAGCAGGCGCGGCGCGCAGGCGAGATGGGCGAAGGCTGTGCCGACCCACTTGCTGTAGGGCGCGTACCGCCGTTCGATCAGGAAGCAGAGGTGCATCAGGTCGCGCGTGAGATCGGCGGCGATCAGTGCCGACCCGAGCTCGTCCCCGACTTCGCTCGTGCGTCCGACGAACGCCTCCTGCTGCGAGATGCGGGCCCACTGCGCCGCCAGCACGTAGCGCCAGACATCAGTCGGATACCAGGCGAGCGCCTGCCGCGCCGGTTCCAGCAGGCCGGAGCCATCGTGGTAGACGCGGCCGGCCGTGACGGCCAGCAGCGCCTGCCGCGGCATCTGGAGCCAGTCGATGGCGGAGAGCGTGGCGGAGGGATCGACGCCCAGGAACGCGCGGAAATAGGCGCGGGGCGAATGAATCTCGATCCGGTGGGCGACGCCGCCCGCGCGGCCAGGTTCGAGGAGGCGCGCGCCGTCGTCCAGCGGATCCCCGAAGTGGGTCGAATAGCCGCGAACGGTGAGTGGCAGCCGCTCGCGGAAGAGGACGTCGAGCGCGGCCGCATGCGTGGCGTGATCCTCCTCGGCGAGGAAGAGGAGGAGACGCGGACCCCAGTCGTGGTCGGTCGATCGCGCGGTGTCGTAGCCAAGAATCTCTGAGCCGGAACCGAGCAGCGCCGCGGCGTGGGCCATCCCCGGATACGCCTCGGCCAGAATCGGCTGCACGGCCTCCCGATAGAATGTGCCGCTGAGATCGAGGCCATGGATGAACGCCGGCGGGCTGGAATGGCTCTCAGTGGGTCTATCGTCGCGGGTGCTCATCGCCGCCCCGGAAACATGCTCATGCGGAATGGTTGCACGCCCGCCGGCCTGGTGTCTCTCTCGGCTCCGGCCAGATGGCGGCGGGTTACACCGGCAGCGTCGTGGCGGCGGGGTCAGGCCGATTGCCCGCCGGCGGGACCGCGCTCGCGGCGAGAGCCCTGGCCAGTGCCAGCGCCTCGGCCACGGCCGCGTCTCTCCCCAGCGCCAGTCCGGCAGCGGCGGCGCTGGCGAACGCGGCGTCGCCCAGGGCTGCCCGTGCCGTGGCTTCCGTGGCCGCTACCCGCTCTCGCCGCGAAGGCGGCATCCCGGATCCGTCATCTGACCCGGCGCGCATCGTCCCGGCCGCGCCCAGCAGCCGCGCTGCCGCTGGCGCGTTACCTGCCGTTGCCGCTGCCCGCGCGATCACCTCAATGGCTTCCGCGTCGATCAGGCGGAACTCGCCGGATTGCGCCAATTCCAGCGCCTCGACGATCAGGCCAGCGGCGACTGGGACATCACCAATGTCGCCATAGACGCCGGCGGCCTCCATCAGCGCCGCCATCAGCACGATCGGGGTGCTCGATGGCCGCTG
>CAYSXO010000299.1:5042-6303 GCA_964434995.1 uncultured Sphaerobacteraceae bacterium | reverse complement strand
AGGGGCGCCCGCGAGGCCGAGCGGAAACCACTGCCGAACCTCGCGGAATGCCAGCCGGAAGACCTACGTCTCGCTGTCGCGCGGTTGCCCGTAGAGCTGCCGGGTCAACTGGATGTGCGCCAGATGTTCGCGAGCATGGCCATAGTTGGTCACAAGCCAATGCAACCCGGATTGGGCCGGCCGATCGCCGCGGGCCTTGCTGGCCGCGAGGTCGGCCGCGGTAATGCGCGCCGCCAGGCCGTCGATGTAAGCGTCGGCCGCGTCGAGTTGCTGAATCAGCTCCTCAGGGGTCTCCGCTGTGGCCAGAAACTCGGCTGGCCGGTCGCGGGCTCCCTCGGCCCCGGCGACCACGCGGTAGACCTCGGCCTCAGAGCCGAGGGTATGAACCACCAGGGCGGCGATCGAGTTCGTTTCTGGCGCGGGCTTCCAGTTCAATTCCTCCACCGAAAGACCGCGAACTTCATCGCGCAGCCCGTCATGGACGGCCTTGAACTGTTCCGTGATCTTCGCGACGACAGGGTCCATCTCCTACCCTTTCACGTGCTTGACGTAACGATTCGGCGGTCGTGCGCCTGCTCCGCGTACACTCTACGGCACCTGGCGACCGCGTGGAGATAGGTGTGCCCCGCGTTCGCAGGTTTGAAGATGGATTGTTCACGCGGCAGCGCCCGCCACGAGACGCAGGAGAATTGGTTGTCCAGTTCAGTAGCGGCAAAGACTGCCGCGGACGAAGCCCCATACCCCTATCACAAGACGACCCTCGCGAATGGCGTCCGTATCGTTTCTGGCCCGATGACCGGGGTCAAGAGCGGAACGCTGATCGTTTCCTACTCGGTTGGCTCACGGCACGAGCCCGCGCCAATTGCCGGCGTGTCTCACTTTCTGGAGCATATGCTCTTCAAGGGAACCGAACGACGGCCAGACCCGAAGAAGATCGCGGAAGAGATCGAAGGCGTGGGCGGGGTGCTGAATGCGGCAACCTCGCGCGAAGGCACCAGTTACTGGTTCAAGGCGCCATCGTCGCATTTCTCGGCTGGCTACGATGTGATTGCCGATATCGTGCGCAACTCCGTGATCGACGAGCGCGAGCTGGATAAAGAGCGATCGGTCATCATCGAAGAAATTCGCTCGGTCCAGGATTCGCCCGAGGAACTCGTCCACAACGTGATCGACGAGGTGGTCTGGGACGATCAACCAGTTGGCCGTTCCGTTGCCGGGAGCGAGGAGACGGTCGGCGCCATCGACCGCGCCGCGATGATCG
>CAYSXO010000299.1:0-5032 GCA_964434995.1 uncultured Sphaerobacteraceae bacterium | reverse complement strand
GACTTTGATGACGACGGCGACGTCGACGGCAGAGATTTCTTGATCTGGCAGCGCAATTACGACCCGGGCCGGTTAGTGATTGCGGCTGGCGGCGACATCCAGCATGACGAGGTGGTGGCACTTTCCGAGCGGTACTTCGGCGATCTGCAGGGGCACCCGGCTCCTGATGAAATGGCCCGGACCGAGGGCGGCCAGGCGTCGGCGCGGGTCCGACTAGTGGAGCGGGATACCGAACAGGCGCACCTCTGCATCGGCATGCCGGCGCTGCCTTATACGACCGAACGCCGCTATGTGCAATCGACGATCGAGGCAATCCTCTCGTCAGGTATGAGCTCCCGGCTCTTCCAGGAGATTCGCGAGAAGCGCGGCCTTGTCTATTCGGTGTACGGTTACTTCCGGCCCTATTTCGACGTCGGCCAGGGCGTCATGTACGCCGGCACGGATCTCGAGCGGATCGAAGAGGCGGTCGAGGCACTGATCGGCGAATTGCGCAAACTACGCGATGAGCCAGTGCTGGAAGACGAGTTGCGCCGTACAAAGGAGCTTCGCAAGGGCCGGCTCCTGATGGGCTTTGAAGACAGCCGCTCGGTCGCCGCGTGGATCGGGTCTCAGGAAGCCACGTATGGCGAAATCAAGACCCCGGAAGAGGTCATGGCGCGGATTGAGGCGGTGACCGCGGCGGATGTTCAGGAACTGGCGCAAGAGTTGTTCCGCCCCGATCGGCTCAGCCTGGCGCTGATTGGACCATACTCCGACAGTCAGCCCTTCACCCACTGGCTCGAGTCGCTCTAGTGCAGGATCCCGAGGTCGGCGGCTGGGCCCAGTTGCCGCGTTCGTTCGATCAGACCGCTGCAACGTTGCTTGCCGAATGCCCGATCCTGGGCAGCGTCGAGGGCGCGGAGGCGGCGATCGTCGCGCTGCGCGGCGAGCCGAACGGCGAACTTTATGGTTGGATTGAGCAGGGCGAACTGATCGCGGTCTATGGCTTGCGAAAGGTGGGCATGAGTTTTGCCATGCCATGGCTCGCGGTTGCGCCGGGTTGGCGTGGCAAGCGATATGGCCGTTCCGCGCTGACCGATGCGTTGCGCCGTTGCGGGCGTTTGCCGATGACCATCGAAGCCGATGACGCCCTGGTCGGGTGGTGTCAGCGGGTCGGTTTCAAGATCGTCGGGCGAAAGCCGCTGCCTGGCGGCGGATACCGCTACCGGCTTGGCTGGTATGCGCCTCGCCGGCCGGACGAGCCCGGATACGGGATGCACTAGTCATGGGAGTGAATGGCGAGCAACCAGGTTCGATGCTGGCCGCTGGAGCCAGCGATTCCAGCGTCGATCGCCTGGCCTGGGACGCCATCATCGACCTGGCGCTCGCGGAAGACATCGCGGGCGGCGACATCACCTCTCGCGTGACCGTTCCCTCAACATCCTGGGCTTTTGGCACGCTCCTTGCCAAGTGGCCGGGGGTCATCTCTGGGCTGGAGGCCGCGGCAGAAGTCTTTCGGCGGGTCGATCCGGCCGTGCTGTTTGTGCCTGTCGTCGCGGACGGAGACCGCGTGGAAGCGAGGACCCCAATTGCCACCGTCTCGGGTCCCGCCCGGAGCATTCTGGCCGGCGAGCGGGTAGCCCTGAACATCCTGCAGCGCCTCTCGGGCGTAGCGACGCTCACCGCGCGTTACGTCGAAGCCGTCGCCGGGACACGGGCGCGGGTTGTTGATACGCGCAAGACGACGCCCGGCATGCGTGCGCTGGAGAAGGCGGCCGTGCGCCACGGAGGGGGCCACAATCACCGCTTTGGCCTGACCGACGGCGTGCTGATCAAGGACAACCATCTCGCCGCGGTGGGTGGGCGTGATCGGATAACCCGCGCCATTGCGCAGGCCCGCGCGGGAGCGCCACACTCGCTCCGCATCGAGATCGAGGTGACGTCGCTCGAGGAATTGCGCGAGGCGCTCACGTCCGGCGCCGATGTGATCATGCTTGACAACATGGACCTGAAGGAGATGCGCGAGGCCGTGCGCATCAACGCCGGACGGGCGCTGCTCGAGGCTTCTGGCGGCATCACGCTGGAGACCGTTGCTGCCGTTGCCCAAACGGGCGTCGATCTCATCTCTGTCGGCGCGCTGACCCATTCGGCGCCCGCGCTCGATATCAGCCTTGATTTCGAAATGGCGCCAGGCAGGGGCGAACGCCGCGCCTGACCGCTACGGATAGTGAAAGTCTTGTCATTGTGGCACAGAGATGTGAGACATCAGCCAAGAGTCCGAATAGTCCGCGAATACTTGATGTACGTACAGCAGGAGCGTTTGCACTTCACGCGGCATTTCGTTAGACTGCGAAACTGGAAGAGACCCTGCCACATAGCGTCCTGCGCCCGCTGCAAGACGTACGATAAAGCCTTGGGAACGGCGAATCGCGGGTTGGGGCGATTCGTTCGCGGTGCGGCAGCACTCGCGAAGAGAGGGACGCGACGATGAAGGGGCGTGGTCGGGTAAGGGAGCGCGGGCAACTGGGGAGCCGCCGCGCCGCACTTGTGAGTCTGCTGGCGGGTTCGGTCGTACTGAGCGCGATGACCGCCGTTATGGCGCCGACTCCAGCCCGAGCGCAGGAGCAGATCGAATCGGCCGAAGGCGAGTGGGTCGACCCCGCCGCGAACCAGCAGTGGACCGACGTCGGGGATGCCGTTGATCAGGCGATTGCCGATGTCTGGGAGAGCGAAGGCGCCCAGGCAGCTCCAGTCGTAAATGCGCCAACCTACGATGCCAATGGCAACATGATCGATCCGATTACCGGGGTTGCGCTGGCGATTGGCGCCGATGGCACCCCAATCGACCCGGTTGCTGGCCTCTACTACGACAGTGTTGGCAATCTCATTGATCCCGCGACGGGCATGGCCGTCACGTGGGACGAGAATGGCGAGCGGGTCTACTACCAGCCAGCCGCGCCCGACCAGTGGAATGAAACGCCCGAGACAAGTGAGGCTGTCGAAGAAGCGGTCCCCGAGTTGGTGACAACGCCATGGCTCGCGCCACCGCCGTCTGGCCCGCCGCCAGGGTACGCGAACTGGAGTCCACCGCGAACGGTCTTCATTCCTGAAACCGGCCAGAGTGTCGATGGCGTGTTCCTCGACGCCTGGCGCGACTGGGGCGGCGCTGAATCCTGGGGATTTCCGATCACGCGGGAATTTCAGGAAGATGGCACGATCGTCCAGTACTATGATTATGGCAAGTTCGAGTACCACCCCAACGATCCCGACGGCGTGGTCGTCCACTTCGGCGAGCTCGGCCGGCAGATGCGACCGTTCATGGTGCGCCGGGCGTCCGGAAGTGGCAGCGCGGCGGCCAATGAGGCGGCGCTGACGGCCCGAGCCTGGACGCCAATGGACGCGGCCGACGTGCGGCCCGACACCGAGTCGTGGCGTTTCGTTCCCGAGACGGGGCATGGCGTTGCCGGAGCCTTCAAGTCGTTCTGGGAAGCAACTGGCGGCTCGGGCTATCTGGGTAATCCCTTGACCGAGCAGTACAAGGTCGATGGAGTCACGTTCCAGGTCTTCGAGCGCGGGAAGCTGTCCCAGGAGACCGGCGCGGATCCGGAAATCGTGCCGGTTGGCAAGATGATGGTCGAGCGCCTGCGGCTCGACACGACGCCGATCGTGCAGGGCGAGCTGCCTGTTTACAGCGAGGAACTTTTCACCCCACCGCCGGCCACCACGGTCAGCGGAGTTCCCGCCGATCCCAATGGCGAGCGCTGGGTCTTGATCAACATCACGCTACAGTATCTCTGGGCGTATCAGGGCGATCAGGTGCTTTGGCAGGGGTATATCAGCACCGGCACCGCGAAGTTCGCGACGCCGCCCGGCAGCTATCACGTCCTCTCCAAACTGGAATCGCAGACAATGGAAGGCGTGCTCGGCGGCGAGTACTATAACGTCCCCGATGTTCCGGACGTGATGTACTTCACGGATCTCGGGCACGCGCTGCATGGCACCTACTGGCACAACAATTTCGGCACGCCGATGAGCCATGGCTGCGTGAACCTACCGATGGATGTGGCGGACTGGATGTACCAGTGGGCGCCAATGGGGATGCGCGTCGAGATCACGCCGTAGCGGCGCAGTCTTC
This sequence comes from uncultured Sphaerobacteraceae bacterium, assembly GCA_964434995.1. Lineage (GTDB taxonomy): Bacteria > Chloroflexota > Chloroflexia > Thermomicrobiales > UBA6265 > JACCXM01. The sequence goes on along the minus strand of CAYSXO010000299.1, from coordinate 918 downwards.
CCGATTCGTGGTAGAAACGCGGTGAGCATTCCCTTGGCATGCGGCGCCGTGATTGCGAGCGCACGATGACACCCCGCGGAGGGGAGGACACTCATGGCCGGTCTTGGTTGGCAGGAACTCGTTATCGTACTGGTCATCATCATGATCATTTTCGGCGCTGGCAAGTTGCCGGAGATCGCCAAATCGCTTGGCCAAGGCGTGAAGGAGTTCCGCGAGGAAGCTAACGCTCCGATCCCGCCCACGGCGACTCGCGCATCCGCGACTGTTGACGACGCCAAGGCCGCGGCGAGCGGCGCGGTTGCCGATGCGGCTGAGCACGTCGAAGAAGCGGCGGACGCTGTCCGCGCCGAGGCGAAGCGAGCCGAGACCACGGCGCGCGACGCGATCTAGCGCATTCACCTGGAATTGGGCTCGAGTGGAGAGGCCCGGGGATCGCCCCGGGCCTCTCCGCTTGCTGTTGAGCATGCAGGGTTCAGCGAGCCTTTGGGTTCGGGCAGAACGTCACAGTGTGGCGCGATCCCCGATCCCCTTCATCCTCGATCCCAGCAGGCAGCGACGACGAGGGGCTCCTCCAGTTCGATGGAACCCCTCGGTCAGCTTGCCGAACCGGCTGGATGTGGCCGGATGCGCGTCACGCGCCCACGCACCGCGGGCTGTGTGGTCGATGGGCCACGAACGCGAACGCGTTGTTTGAGAACCCGCTGGAGCGATTGCCGCGAATCGTCGGCGCCTTTGCCGGCAGTGAACGTGAAATTTCACCGGAGGTTGCTCGTTGGCTGACTGATGGCGGACGAAGAGTCGTGCTGCATGCCAGCGGCGGAGTTCGCGGGATCGTGAAGGATCGCGATCGAGGCGTGGTAGGCATGGTTGATGCGCACGCCACGGTCGTTTCGAACGCGGCACGCGGTGGACGAGGCG
>CAYSXO010000298.1:0-6304 GCA_964434995.1 uncultured Sphaerobacteraceae bacterium | reverse complement strand
GCTCTGGTTGGACAATAGCGTCTGGCGCGCGTTCGTCAATGACGGCCATCGTGCTGGCGATCGGGGCCATGGCCACCTCGCGGAACAGCTTGAGCGCCTCCGTGGAGTCTGCCTCGGCGAGCGATTCGCCACCAAGCCGGGACCGCGTTCGCCTGGGCGACCACAGGGCGGTGGCGATCTTCTACGTCACGGTAGACACACGGCGATTCCCGCGCGGAGGGCGCCGTCCATGGCCCAACCGGCAGCTCGCGGATGGGCCGCTGGCCGGCATCGAGGTCTCCACTGGCGGCCTGGCGGAGTTGTGCCCAAGAGGTAACGGCGAGGCGGATTGCTGCTGAGGAGCGATCTGCAAGCGAGGATCCGAGAGCGGAAGAAATGCCGCTCTCGGATGCACGGTTGTCGGCGCGGGGCAGATCCGGCCGCAAAGGCGTTACGCCCTATTGTTGGGTGCAGCCCTCTGGCGTCCAGCCCTGGGCGCGCAACCAGCCGCCGATTTCCTGGTCCATGGCCGCGATGACCGGCTGAAATTCCTCGCTGCCGAGGCGTTCCTGCATCGGGCGGACAACGGTCACCTCTTCCTTGCCGAAGTGGAGCTCAGTGCGAATGCGCAATGACTCGGCCAGCGGAACCAGGTCGGCCGGGTCGGCCTCCTCGCGCTCGACAGCCGACAGCGTCTCCATGTACCGGGCGATGCCGTCGTCGATCGTCTGGTGCTCGGCCTCGACCAGATCAGCCGATCGCGTCAGGTTCGGATCGCCAATCGCGCGCGCGAGATCCCACATCGTAGCGTCTTCGGCTCGCGCGTGGGGCGCCAGGACGTCGGTCCAGAACGCCCCAAGGGCCTGGCCATCCTCAACCGTCGGATCGGACGCGAGCGCGAGGTACGCCTGGCGCATTGCCTTGACGTTCAGATCGTGCATCTCGAAGAAGGCGGCGAAGCAGCCCTCGGCCGCGATCGGCCGGTAGGTAGCGTTCTGCAGCATCACGTGGTCCATCGCGCCGAGGTGTATCTGCACCAGCCACGCGGCGGTGGCGGCGTCATTGAGGAGCTGGACTGTCGATTTCTCCTCGTCTGGCTGGGCGTCGCCAACTTCCTGGCAGGCCGCGGTCTCGCGTGCTTCCAGTTCGTCGACCGGCATCCCGGTCAGCGACGAGATCATGGGGGGCACTTGTGGCAGAACGCCCGAACTGACGAGGACGCCGGCGATGAGGCCAAGATCCTCACAGGCCGTCGTCTTCGCCTCGATCAGGGAGGCCCGCAGATCTTCTTCAGAGAGGTCGCCCTCGGGGAGCATGATGGGCGGCTCGTAGCGCGGGCGGGTGGCCGCGCTGCTGGCGGGAGTCGCCTCCTGGGCGACAACGGTGAATGCCGGGTAGCCGCCGAGCAGCAGACCCAGCAGTGCGGCGATGGTGAAGAAACGACCAAAAGCGAAACGCATGACGACCTCCAGTATGGCGTGCGAACTTCGAAACGGCCAAGAGGCTCACCTTGCCATCGCGTTCTCCCCATCGACCGAATGCACCTTGGTGCGGTAGACATGGCCTAAAATAAACATCGTTTGATAAACGGTGTTTACCACGAAATCGGCTTGGAGTCAACGGCAGCGTGACAATGTGCGACCATCTGCCGGGGAGGAACGAGGTGAGCGACGCGGGCGGGCCAGTGGGAAACGGGGTGAGGCCGCGGCCGCAAATGACGCGCAAGGCCCGGGCCGCGTTGCGGCGCGATCGCCTGCTGGAAGTTGCGCTGGCACTCTTCACCGAGCGTGGCTATCGCGGCACTTCGGTGCGGGACATCACCCGCGCGGCGGGGGTGACCGAGGCGGTCCTCTATCACTACTTCGCCAACAAGGCCGATCTCTGGGCGGCGGTACTGGACGCCTACACGCCCTTTGGCAGCCTCAAACAGATCCTCGAAGGTGTCGCGACTGACCCGCTCGATGTCGCCCTGCAGCGCGTGGGGATCGAGCTCCTGGGCCTGCTCCGCTCGCGCGAGCAATTGGTGCTGACGCTGCTCAGCGAGGCGCCTGTTGAGCCGGATGTCGCCAGAGTGCTGGAGCGCTTTCTGAACAACGTGGCCGTCGGCCTTGCCGCGTTTCTTGCCGCGCGCCTGGCGCGCGGAGAGGTTGCCGAACATGTGGACGTGGCCGCGGCAGCCCGCGCCTTTCAGGGCGCGCTTTTCGTCCATCTCCTGACCACGAGCCTGACGTCGCGCGGCACTGGGGCCGATCCTGATGAAGTCATGGTCGAGCGTCTGGTCCAGCTCCTTCTGCTAGGCCTCCTGCCGAGGGGGGCAGCCCACCCCGGCTGACCGGATCTTGCCGGAAACGGTGTACCTCACACCGTGCTCAGACTATCGGACCGCGATACATCACTACCCGATCGGGTAGTCAAACCGTACACGGCCCACCCCCCGGAACGGGTGGGCAGCTACCCCTTGCCTCGCCACGAACTGCCCACCCAGATGGTGTGGTGCCGAACCGTTCTCCGTATGTTGCATGCGTCGATTGGCATCGAACGTGGCCGGCAAGCGGAGTCGCTGGCCCGATGCACAGGACGGGACAGAAAGGAGGCCGGTCGTGAACCAGGATGGGTTCAGAAATGTTCGGTTGAACCGGCGCAATGTCGTACGAGGCGCTGCCGCCGCGGGGGTCGTCGGCGCGGCGGCCGGCGTCTCCGTGCTCGGTCCGGTGGGGGAGACCGCCGCTCAGTCGGAGGTCGAGCGCATCGCGCAGGAGCGCGGCCTGACCCCGGAAGACGTCAGCGCGGCGCTGAAGACGTACGTCCCGAGTGGGAAGTACGACGAATATCTCATCTTCGCGTCAGGCGGGCACTCCGGACAGGTGCTGGTCTTTGGCGTGCCGTCGATGCGGCTGCTGAAGGTCATCGGCGTCTTTACGCCAGAGCCGTGGCAGGGCTACGGGTTCTCCGATGAGACCCAGGCCATCCTGCGGCAGGGCGACTTCAACGGGAACCCGGTGACTTGGGCGGACACCCACCACCCGGCGTTGAGCGAGACGAACGGCGAGTACGACGGTCAGTACCTCTTCATCAACGACAAGGCGCACGCGCGCCTGGCCGTGATCGATCTGCGCGACTTCGAGACCAAGCAGATCGTCAAGAACCCGCACATCGTCTCCAACCACGGCGGGGCGTTCGCCACGCCGAACACGGACTACATCATCGACGGCTCGCAGTACGCGACGCCGTTTGGCTGGGAGTTCGCGCCGCTCAGCGAGTACAAGGAGAAGTACCGCGGCGCGATGACCTTCTGGAAGTTCAACCGCGACGCTGGCCGCCTCGATCAGGCGCAATCCTTCTCCGTCGAGCTGCCGCCCTACTGGCAGGATCTGGCCGACGCGGGCAAGGGCCCCAGCGATGGCTGGATGTTCTCCAATTCGCTGAACACGGAGATGTCGACGGGCGGCATCCCGCAAGGGCTTCCTCCGGTCGAGGCCGGCGCCTCGATGCGCGATATGGACTACCTGACCGTCATCAACTGGCGGAAGGCGGCGGAGATCGCGGACGCCGGCAGCGCCGAGGATTTGCTGGGGATGCGCATGATCCCCATGGCGACGGCGGTGCAGGAGGGAATACTCTGGCAGGTGCCCGAGCCGAAGAGCCCGCACGGCGTCGATGTCACGCCTGATGGCAAGTACATCGTTGTCGCCGGCAAGCTCGATCCGCACGTGACCATTTACAGTTTCGAGAAGATCCAGAACGCGATTGCCGGAGAGCAGTACGAGCCGGACGAGTTCGGCGTGCCGGTGCTCGACTTTGACGCCTGCGTGGAGGCGCAAGTGGAGCTCGGCCTTGGCCCGCTGCACACGCAGTTCGACAACACCGGCCATGCCTTCACCAGTCTCTTCCTCGATAGCGCCGTTGCCCGCTGGAAGCTGGGCGGCGAGGGAGTCGAGGGCGGCTGGACCGTGGTTGACAAGATCCCGATGAACTACAACGTCGGGCACATCACGACCGTCGAAGGCGACACCGTCGCCCCGCAGGGGAAGTTCCTGATCGGCCTCAACAAGTGGGCCATCGACCGATTCTTCCCGGTCGGACCGCTCCACCCGCAGAACTTCCAACTGGTCGACATCAGCGCCGGGGATCAACCGATGCGGTTGCTCTACGACGCGCCGGTCGGCATCGGCGAGCCGCACTACGCCCAGACGATCCGCGCCGAGAAGATCCAGGCGTGGGCCGTCTACCCCGAGGTCGGATGGGATTCCATCAACCAGGCGTTGTCGCCGATCGCGGTCGCCCCGGGGAGCGAGGGCGTCGTGCGGGACGGAAACAAGGTCACGGTCAACATGACCTCGGTGCGTAGCCACTTCACGCCGGACATCGTCGAGTTGAAGGCTGGCGATGAGGTGACGTGGCACATCACGAACATCGAGCAGGCGCAAGACGCCACGCACGGGTTCGCGCTGCCAGGGCCGAACGTCAACCTGAGCATCGAGCCGGGGGAGGCGACCTCCTTCAGCTTTGTTGCCGACAAGCCCGGAACGTACCCGTTCTACTGCACCGAGTTCTGCTCGGCGCTGCACCTGGAAATGATGGGCTACCTCCTCGTCAGCCCGTCGGAAGGCGACGATGACGACGATGACGAGGACGAGTCGGAGAGCTAGCTAACGCCCGCGGGGGGGAAGCTGCCGGAGCCGGGACGGGGCTCCGGCAGCCCCACTCGCACGATGAAACCACGATTCGCGACGCGCGGAAGGAGAAGCAGTCATGGTTTCGGCCCCCCACATTCACGACGCCGCCGGGCAGGCAGCGCTGCCCGCGCGTCCGGCTCCGCCCCTGGTGCAGACGGCAACCGCGGCGCGCATGGTTGAGTTGCTCCTCCTGGTCGCCGCTGGCGTGTTGCTGCTGGCCTCGATCGCTTTGCCGTACTGGTCCATCACTCTCCACGCGCCGCAATATCCAAAAGGGCTGCACGTGCAGGCCTACGTCAACCGGCTGACGGGCGACGTCTTCGAGGTCGATGGTCTGAATCACTACATCGGGATGATGAAGCTGAATGACGCCGCGACAATCGAACGGCAGATTTCCCTCGTGGCGATCCCGCTCATTGCCATGCTGGCGGTGGCGTCGTTCTGGATGCGCGGCAAGTGGCGAATCCTGGCTCGTCTACCGATCGTAATCTACCCAATTGTCTTCGTCGTGGATCTGTATGCCTGGCTCTACTACGCGGGGCACTCGCTCTATCCCTACGCGCCGCTGAGCAGCTCGATCAAGCCGTTCACCCCGCGCATTCTGGGGGTTGGGACCATTGGCCAGTTCAGCACCGAAGCGAGCTTCATGGCCGGGTTCACCCTCGCGGTCATTGCGGCGGCCCTGGTGCTCGGCCTCACGATGGCGCTGAGAGGCAACGCGGATGTGTCGCGCTAGCCGCGTCCCACTGGGACGATCGCTCGCTCTGGCGGCATGCGTGCTGGGCATGAGCCTGCTCACGGCCGCGCCCGCCTTCAGCCAGGAGGCCGCGCCAGACCTTGTCGTCTGTCCGACCTGCCCGGCAACGTCGCTGGCCGATGCGATCGCGGACGCCGAACCTGGAGCGGTCATCGAGGTTCGCGGCGGCGTCTATCCAGGCGGGTTGGTCATCGAGCGGCCAGTCCACCTGGTCGGCGTCGACGCGCCGGTGATCGATGGAAATGGGGAAGGGTCGCTCATCTCGGCTCGCGGCGCCGATGTGACCGTGAGCGGCTTCACGCTGCGGGGAACGGGCCACAACCTCGACCATGAGGATGCCGCCATCGTCGTCGAGAACGGGACGGCGGAGATCAGCGGAAACCGGATCGAAGACGCCCTGTTTGGCATTTATCTGAAACAGGCGCCAGACAGCATCGTGCGCGATAACAGTATTTTCAGCAAAGACGTTCCCATCGCTCGCAAGGGAGACGGCATCAAGACCTGGTACAGCGACCGCGTCCTGATCGAGAACAACCGGGCCAGCGACGGCCGCGACATCATCCTCTGGTATTCGAATGACAGCGTGGTGCGGAACAACACCTTCGACCGCGAGCGCTATGGGCTGCACTTGATGTACAGCGATGGTGCGCGAATCGAGGGGAACTCTCTGAGTGAAAACTCGATTGGGCTCTATATCATGTACAGCCGCGACCCGATTGTGATGGGCAACCGTATCGTGAACAATCACGGCCCTAGCGGCGGCGGCATCGGTCTGAAAGATGTTGATGGCGCGATGATCGAAGGGAACCGCTTCGTCAACAACCAGATGGCGATCCAGGTCGACACGTCGCCGCGCGAAATGGGGATCGAGAATTACATCCGCGGCAATGTC
>CAYSXO010000297.1:4244-6311 GCA_964434995.1 uncultured Sphaerobacteraceae bacterium | reverse complement strand
TCGACATCACCCGTAATGACGCCAACCGGCACATCGCCTTCGGGAAGGGCATCCACGTCTGCCTTGGCGCGCCGCTGGCCCGCCTCGAAGGGCAAATCGCGCTGACCACGCTCTTCTCCCGCATGCCGGACCTGCGGCTCGCTGTCCCCAGGGAAGACATTCGCTGGAAGCCGGGGTTTCTGCGGGCGCTGAAAGCCCTGCCGCTGAACTTCTGAACGGCTGGCTCCCCTGTTGCGTGAGCCATGCCGCGGCATGGCTCAACGACCCCTGCCGGAGCCTTCGCCTTCCTCCGCACGGCCGCACGGTGATTCCCCGGCCGGGAGCCAGCGGACAATCGTGTCGTCGCGGCGCCGGGCGCGACACTACCATCCGTTGTCGGCCAGTCGAGGCCGCCAGACCGATCCGCCCTGGGGGACGCTTGGTCAATCTGAAGCGCACGATCGTCCATGGCGGCTGAGTTCCGCCGCGCCCGGCTGCACCCTGACACACCCTTCGTTCCTGCCGGCCGTTCTGCCTTTGCGATTGACCGGGACCGCGTGCTGGCGACGGGCGAGTTCTGGCGGCTGCGCGATGTCACCCAGGTCATGACGCCGAGCGCCCCAGGGCACTATCACAACCGGCTCACGCATTCGCTGACTGTCGCGCACATTGGGCGGCGGATGGCGACGGCGCTCCTTGGCCGCGCGGGCGATGCCGGCGCGGCCATGGCGTCCGGCGGGCTCGACCCCGACGTGGTGGAGGCCGCCTGTCTCGCGCACGATCTGGGCCATCCTCCCTTCGGACACGACGCCGAAGACGAGCTCAACCTCGCGTTGATAGCCGCTGGGGTCGCCGACGGGTTCGAGGCCAACGCGCAGACGTTCCGCATCGTTACGACGCTCGCCAGCGCGGGAGCGGGAGTCCGGGGGTTGAACCTCACCCGCGCCACGACCGCCGCCATCCTCAAGTACCCGTGGACGCGCGATGCATCGCCGATTCCCGGGAAATGGGGCGTTTACGAAAGCGAAGCGGCAGACCTGGCCTGGGCGCGGGAGCGTTCACCGGCCGGATGTCTGGAGCCGACGCTCGAAGCGGCCGTGATGGATCTGGCCGATCTCATCGCCTATGCGGTCCACGACTTTGAGGACTTCCTTTGCACCGGCGCCATTCCGATGAAGCGCCTGGCGACGAACCTGACGGAGCGCGACCGGCTGCTCGGCCTGGTCGTCGCGCGCCGCGAGATCCCCGCCAGCGAGCATGACGACCTCGCGCGCATTCTCGACCGCACGCTGGCTACCTGTCCCGGCACTGGCCAGCGAGCCGAGCGAGCCTCGGTCGGCCGCTTTGCCGCCGGCCGCGTCGACGAGTTCATTCAGGCGGTCCGCCTGGCCGAAGGCCGCTCCGGCGCGGGCGCGGTCGTCATCGACCGAGAGCGAGAGCTGGAGATTCTGCTCCTGGAGGGATTGACCTGGCACTATGTGATCGATAGCGACCTGCTCTACCCCCAGCGAACCGAGCAGCGCCGGATCATTCGCGAGCTCTTCGAAGCCCTGGCCGATGCGGCAATGAGCGGACCGGACATGTCCATTTTTCCCTCGGGCCACCGAGATCGCTTGCGAGCGGCCGAGAGCCACGCCGCGAAGCTGCGCATGGTGGCGGATGTCATCGCCTCACTCAGCGAAGAGGAGGCGATGACTCGGGTGATTGGCCGATCGAGGTAGCCGCTCAGCGCGGGCCGGCATGGCGTGCGTGTATCTACCGTCCCAGCCGCCGGTAGGCCCACGCCGAGAGCGGCAGGAAGACGAGCGACAGCAAGATCGGCACGATGACGGCCATCGGCATGGCATGCTCGGCGACCCACGATGTCCCGCCATAGCCAGGATTGCCAAAGAGCTCGCGGGTGGCGGAGGCCGTGATCGACAGCGGGCTCCACTCGGCAACCGCGCCAACGACCGGCGGCATCGTCGAGGGATCGACAAAGACGTTTGAAAGGAAGCCCACCGGCCAGATCAGAATCTGTATCGCCGATACCCACTCCGGGCTTTGCACGGTCAGACCGAGAAAAATACCGATCCAGAGGAGGGCGAA
>CAYSXO010000297.1:0-4234 GCA_964434995.1 uncultured Sphaerobacteraceae bacterium | reverse complement strand
GAGCAGAAGCAGCAGCCCAATCGCCGCCAGCGCCGCGGCGGGGCCATTGTGCCAGCGCCAGCCAAGGATAAGGCCCGTCCCGATCATGACGGCCAAGGCCGCCACCGAGTTGAGCATGTCGGCCAGGCAACGGCCAAGCACCACCGCCGTGCCGCTGATCGGCAACGAGCGGAAGCGGTCGGTGACGCCCTTCTGGGCATCGGTGGCAACGCCTAGCATCGTCGCTTCCAGGCCAAAGAGCATCGTCAGGGCAAACATGCCGGGCATCAGGAACGCGAAGTAGTCGCCCCCACCCGGCACGCGGATGGCCCCGCCAATGAGGCCGCCGAACATCAGGACGATCAGGACCGGGAAGAACCAGCCGACAAGCAGCGGTCCCGGTTGCCGAACCCAATGCGCGAGGAAGCGCCGGGCAACGGTCCAGGCGTCCGCCAGCGCCCAACCGGCGCGGTCGAGCGGCGCCTGATTGACGACGCGGGCCGCGAGGACTGGATGGGTGGTCACGCTCATGCCGCGTCCTCCAGGGAGACTGCCGGCTCACCAGTCAGGTTAATGAATGCCTCGTCCAGGGTCGGTCGGCGCAGCACGATGTCGAGCGGGTCAATGCCCGCCTCGGCGAGTGCTGCCGCAACCCGCACCAGCGCCCGCGTCCGCTCGGCCACGGGGACCCTGATGCGCCAGGCCGCGTCATCGGCGCGGACTTCGCCCGCCGCCTCCCGCGCGACAATCCTCCGGGCCGCCTCCAGGTCGGTCATGCTGGCCAGCTCGACCTCGAGCCAGTCGCCGCCGACACGGGTTTTCAGCTCATCAGGCGTCCCCTCGGCCACCACGCGGCCCGCCTTCAGCATGGTGATCCGGCTGGCCAGTTGATCGGCCTCCTCCAGATACTGCGTGGTCAGGAGCACGGTCGTGCCCGCGCCGGCCAGCGCGCTGATGGCCGACCAGACCTCGTGGCGGCCCAATGGGTCGAGCCCGGTCGTCGGCTCGTCGACGAAGAGGACCGGCGGCGAAACAATCAGGCTCGCCGCCAGATCGAGCCGCCGGCGCATCCCGCCGGAGTAGGCGCGGACCGGCTTCCCGCCAGCATCGACGAGGGAAAAGCGTTCCAGCAGATCGCTCGCGCGCTGTCTGGCCTCCCGCGCGGAGAGATGATTGAGGCGGCCAAACATCTCCAGGTTCTGGCGGCCGCTCAGGATCTCGTCGACTGCCGCGTGCTGGCCGACCAGCCCGATTCGTTCGCGCACCTGATGAGCCTGAGTCCGCACATCGAATCCCGCCACCAGTGCGCTGCCGGAATCCATGCGGACCAGAGTCGAGAGAATGCGGATCGCGGTGGTCTTGCCAGCGCCATTGGGGCCAAGCAGGCCATGGACGGTCCCCGCGGCAACCGTGAGGTTGAGCCCGTTGAGACCGGTGTTGCCGTCCGCGCCGCCGTAGCGTTTGCGCACCTCGCGCGCCACGATGGCGTCGTCTGTCCCGCTCATGGGTACCCTTTCACGCTGAGGGCGACAGGCATCCGAGCCAGCGCCTCGAGCCGCTTCCGTATGGTGTACCGTACAGTGTACGACAGAATAGCCATGCGGTCAATCTGTTTGCGTTGGAGACTGGGGTGAGTAGAGCGAACAAGGCTGATCCGGGAGCCGACTCCGCGCGCGGCCTGACCCTTCTCTGGGGACCGCGCAACAGGCCGGGGCGCTCTGGCCTCACCATCGAGGCCATCGTCGCCGCCGCCATCGACATCGCCGACGCCGAGGGGTTCGCTGCCGTCTCGATGCGCAACGTCGCCAGCCGCCTGCATGCCGGCGCCATGTCGCTCTACACCCATATTCCCGGGAAGGCCGAGCTGACCGACCTGATGGTTGACACCGTTCTTGGTGAGCTCTATGCCGACGTTGACGAGCCAGCCCGGCAACCTGGAGGCTGGAAGGAAGGGATGCGATTCGTCGCCGCGCGTAATTGGGATCTCTTTCTGCGGCATCCCTGGCTGCTGCACGTCGTTGGCGGTCGCCCCGTGCTGGGTCCCAACGCCTCGCGCAACTACGAAGCGGAGTTGCGCCCGCTCGACGGCATCGGCCTGAGCGACCTGGAGATGGATACGACGCTGACGCTGATCCTGACACACGTCGAGGGCACGGCCCGCGGCCAGATCGGGATGCAGCAGGCGCAGCAGGAGACCGGCATGACCGACGTCGAGTGGTGGGCGTCAATTAGCCCGGTGCTGGCCAGGGTGATGGAGGGGTGGAGCTTCCCGGTCGGCTCGCGGGTCGGCCTGGCGGCCGGCATGGCGCACCAGGCCTCCGCGAATCCGGCCCACGCCCTGGCCTTTGGACTGGATCGGATTCTGGATGGGGTAGCAGTCCTGATCGCGTCGCGGGATGCAGCAATCCCGTTGCCAGGAGGGGAAGACCTCTCCGGCCCTGGGCACTAATGCACCTAGCTGCAGCTAGGTGCATTAGTGCCCAGGGCTCCACCCCGGCCCCAGCCAGCGCTCCACCCAACTCCGCACCCGGCGCAGCAGATCGAGCTGGTGGTTGCGCTCGCGGATGCCGTGCGGTTCACGCGGGTAGACGACCAACTCGTTCGGCACGCCATGCTCGCGCAGGGCGAGGGCGAAGAACCGCCCCTGGCTGACCGGCACGCGCTCGTCCTCCGCGCCATGCAGGATCAGCACCGGCGTCGTCACGCTCGCCGCGAAGGAGATCGGGCTGAGGGCGTCGGCGCGATGGGGGCCAACGCCATCCCAGGGCGCGCTGCCGCCGAGCACGGTCTCGAACGTTGGCAGATCGCCGGTGGCGGTCATCATCCCCCAGTCGCTGATCCCCGCGCCCATAATGCCAACCTTGAACCGCCGGGTCTGGCCCACGGCCCACGCGGTCATGTACCCGCCCTGGCTCCAGCCCCCAATGCCCAGCCGCTCGGGATCGGCGACCCGCTCGGCGACGAGACGATCGATGCCCGCCTCGATATCGCTCCAATCCTCCTTGCCCACCCTCCCCGCGACGCGGTCCGCAAAATCAACGCCGCGGCCGGAGCCGCCGCGCGGGTTCGGCAAAAGCACCGCATAGCCGGCCAATGCCAGCCACTGGCCCCATGTTCCCCCGCCGAGTTGCAGTTCGTCGGCATGCCGGCCATAGGGGCCGCCATGCACCAGCGTTACCAGCGGGAATGGCCCATCCGCCCACGTGGCGCCGGCTGGCAGGATCAGCAGCCCATCGATCTCCATCCCGTCCGGCGCCGGCCAGGCAATCGGCTCCTGCGCGCCCCAGGCAATCTCCGCCAGTTCAGGCGTGAGATCGGTCAGTTTGACCAATCGGCCATCGACCGGACCCGCCCAGACGCTGGCAAAGTCGTCGCGCGCGCTCCGGCCCACGGCGAGCGATGCGCCATCCGCGCTGACGTCGAGCGACCAGGCATTGCCGGGCAGATCGTGCAACCGCTCGAGATGGCCAGAGGCCACATCCAGCCGCCCGATCCAGGAGTCGAGCCGCTCCAGCATCAGGACGTACGGCGTTCCGTCCCGGCCCGCCGCGATGTCGTCGGGGCACGCCTCGATCTCTGGCGAAATGCGACGCGGCTCGCCCCCAGCCGTATCGACGGCGAAGACGACCGGAGCGCCGCGCATCCCAGGCTCGATGAAGCCGATGTAGAGCAGCTCCTTCCCGCCTGGGCCCCACGCCAGCCGCCAGACATCAGCCGCTGGATGGCTCACGCTCGACGCCGAGCCATCAGCCAGGTTGACCACGAAAATCTCCGGCTTCGAAAGGACCATGTCGAGCTCGGGAGTGTCGGCGACGACGACGGCCAGCCGCGCGTCAACTGGCGCAGGGGCGACGTCAACGACGTGCCGCCCGCCAAGCGCCTCGATGGTGGTCACCTCGCGCGAGGCGAGGTCGAGGATGCGCAAGCGTTGCAGTGGCCACTCCTCGCCGTAGACCTCGGCGTCGTCCCGCTCCTTCTTGCGCTTCTTCTTTTCCTCGCTGTCCGGATCGACAGCGAGGAACGCGACGCTCTTGCCGTCCGCGAGTGGCGCCGGGGCAGCCACTCCTGGCTCCCAATCGGTCAGTGCCTCCGCCTCGCCACCGTCGAGCGCGATGCGGTAAAGCTGATGCTTCTCTCGCTTCACCCGGTCGGACAAGAAGTAGATCGCATCTCCCGCGGGCGACCAGCGCGGCGAACAGTCGTTGGCGACGCCGGCGGTCAGCCGAATCGGCGGGGTCACGCCGTCGGTCCGCGC
>CAYSXO010000296.1:3910-6329 GCA_964434995.1 uncultured Sphaerobacteraceae bacterium | reverse complement strand
GATGGTGCAGTTCGCCCGGGAGGGAGCCTTCCTGCAAGAAGAGCACAATTTCTACCTCGACCAGCAGGGCTTCGCGCTGTTGCGGCTCGTCTATCTACGGTTTGGCGAGAGGCTGGCGGCCTTGGGCTATCTCGCCTCACCAAACGATGTCTTCATGCTCCGCCGGGACGAGTTGGAAAGCCTCTTCGCGCCAGACGCCGCGTGGTCCACCGAACGAGTGCGGGACCTCGTTGCCGTCCGGCAGGGCGAGTACGCTCGTGCCTGGGACATGACCCCACCGCCCTTCATCGGCCCGCCGCCGGAGGAGAGTACCGGCGCCAGTCCCATGGAACGCGCCTTTGAGAAATTCTGGGGCGGCCCGCCGCAACGGTCGGAGACGCCAGGCGAACTGAAAGGGAACCCCGGCTCGCGCGGCGTCGCCTCCGGCATCGCCCGCGTAGCGCGCACCCTGGACGAGGCGCGGCATCTGCTCCCCGGGGAGGTGCTGGTGGCGGTCACCACGATGCCGCCCTGGACGCCCCTCTTCGCCGTCGCCGCCGCGGTCGTCACCGAGACCGGCGGCCCGCTGAGCCACTGCGCCATCGTCGCCCGCGAGTACGGTATCCCGGCCGTCGTCGGGGTGGCAGGCGCAACTCAGGCTATCGCGACCGGGCAACAGATCACGGTTGACGGGACACGCGGCATCGTGACGATCGGGGAGTGACCACGCGAGGGCGCGAAGCGGCGCGGCTCCCTACGCAGGACCGCCCGGCTCTCGAGGAGCGATTGGCACGGGAATCGTTCGCCGTAGCTGGGCGTTGGCTGCTGCCCGCCATCGCCATCGGCACCACCCTGGCGCCACTCAACTCGACCATGATCGCCGTGGCTCTGCCAGATATCCAACGCGATTTTGGCGTCTCCGTCACGGCCACGGCCGCCCTGGTCACGCTCTATCTGGTGGCCATGGCGGTCGGACAGCCGATCGGCGGGCGCCTGGGCGATCTCTACGGGCGGCGCCGCGTCTACCTGATTGGCCTGCTCTGGTTCGCCGTCGCCTCCGCCGGCTGCGCTTTCGCGCCGAGCCTGCCCCTTTTGATCCTCTTTCGCACCCAGCAGGCGCTGGCCGGGGCATTGAGCTTCCCGAACGGCGCGGCAATGATCCGCGAGGGAGTGCCGGAGGAGCGGCGGGGCAGCGCCTTTGGCGTCATCAGCCTGGCCACCGGCCTGGCTGCCGCCTCCGGCCCGCCACTGGGCGGCGCGCTGGTGCATGCCTTCGGCTGGCCCGCCATCTTCTGGGCGAACGTGCCGGTGGTCGGGATGGCGCTCCTGCTCGGCTGGCAGAGCCTGCCCCGCCGTCGGATCGATCGCGGTGAGCGGCCGCCATTCGACGTCGCCGGTTCGGCCCTTTTCGCCGCCTCCCTCGGCGCGGTGATCCTTATCCCAACGCTGGTCAAGCAGGGGCAGCCGCTGCTGGCCCTCGCCGCCGGGGTGGCCGGGATCGCGCTGGGGATCGCCTTCGCGCGTTGGGAACTCCGCGCCGTGGCGCCGGTGGTCGACATGCGGCTCTTCACCCGCCCGCACTTCGCCGCCGCCTGCGCCTCGATCGGGCTGAGCAACCTGGTGATGTACACGACGCTGCTGGCGCTGCCCCTCTACCTGGAGGATGTGCGCGGCTATGGCGTGCAGGTGGCGGGCTTTACGCTGGTGGCGCTCTCCGCCTTCGCCGCGCTCTGGGGGCCGATCGGCGGCCGCTGGACCGACCAGCGCGGCCGCTGGCTGCCAGCGGTCTTCGGCGCGGTCATCCTGCTGGCCGGCACGCTCCTGCTCACCGTCGGCATCACCCGTCCGGGTTTGACGTGGGTCGTGGTCTCCCTGGCGGCGATGGGCCTGGGCCTCGGCGTCTCCGGCGCCCCGGTGCAGACCGCCGCGGTTGAATCGGTCCCCCAGGCCCGCACCGGCTCGGCCGCCGGCATCTTCTCGACCTCCCGCTACCTCGGCAGCGTCATCGGCTCGACCGTCCTCGCCCTCGTCTTCATCCAGCACCCGGAACCGGGAGAGGTCATGCCATTCGTGGCGTTGTTCGCCGGGTTGAGCGTGGTGGCGGTCACGGGGGTCGTGGCGAACTCGCGGGTGGCAGAGCGAGGGTAATTGGACGCCACAGTGACTGTCCGGGAGTCTTCTTGAGTTTGACGAGTCTGAAACTAGCCGAACTCAGGAGAAATGGTGTATCGTCGTGCCTCCCTTGGTCCGGCAGACTAGGGGAGAAGCTGGGGACGAACAACAGTTCGTCCCCGGGGATTTAACGAGAGCCACTGGCGTCGCAGCGCCTAGCGGCTCTTTTTCGGCTTATGCTTCGTCGGATCGACAAAGACAAACCCTTGACCAGGCTTCGGTGTCGGCGGCATTGGCTTGCCTTCGACTACCGTGACCTTGTACGGTG
>CAYSXO010000296.1:3541-3900 GCA_964434995.1 uncultured Sphaerobacteraceae bacterium | reverse complement strand
CAGGAACCTTGACCTGACCTGATGCAGGCGCGGGCGTTCCAGGCCTGAAGGTTCCCTTCGGTTTCGTACCCAAGTCAGTGCAACTCCTTTCCAGGCTCCTCGACCATTCGACCGACGTCGCTGCCAGCCGCATCGACCTATCCAGCCACATGACTGCACGGACATTGCTGCACCAAGAGTCGGCACAGCGTCAAGATATAGGACCCCCTGAAGGGCATCACCACCATATGATGGCCTGGATGTCGCGGGCAGATAACTGTTGGGAGGTCAAGCGCGCCGCAACTCCCCTGGGCGTTCTTCCGCAAACCCGCGCTCGTCCTCTTCGGCATCGCCCTCATCGCCGGGCTCGGCTCGACCGC
>CAYSXO010000296.1:0-3531 GCA_964434995.1 uncultured Sphaerobacteraceae bacterium | reverse complement strand
CCACATGACTGCACGGACATTGCTGCACCAAGAGTCGGCACAGCGAGGACCCCCTGAAGGGCATCACCACCATATGGTGTGCCTCGGTGTCGCGGGCAGATGGTTGTTGGGAGGCCAAGCGTGCTGCAACTCCCCTGGGCACTCTTCCGAAAATCCGCGCTCGTCCTCTTCGGCATCGCCCTCATCGCCGGGCTCGGCTCGACCGCGCTCTTCATGGGGCATCGCATCCCGCAGGAGACGTGGCGTGTCACCTTCATGCTGGCGCTGATCGTGCTGACCATCACCAGCGCGATCCTCCTCCCCGGCGTGCTGCTGCCGAACATCCGCAGCCCGCACCCGGAGTTCCTCAGCGCCGATCTTGTCGACGAATGGCGTGAGTTGCAGCAGCGGCGCGTCTCCCGGCCGCACATCCTGATCGCCCTGGCCGCGCTGGCGGCGCTCGTCTATGTCTGGTTCCTCTTCTACTACGGCAAGCTGGTCAATGCCGTCTGGTTCGGCTGGCTGCCGGTCGGTGTGGCGGCCATCCTCGCGGCGCTGCTGGTGATCGCCTTCGCCCGGCGCACGCCCTGGTACAACGACCCCTACTTCCGCACCCCAAACCGCGTAATGGTGATTGCCTGATCGCGTTTGGAGGCTTCGCCCTGGCGCTGCTGCTCGGCATCGTCATGACCGAGCAAGTCGTTTCGCTCTCGCCCGCGCACCAGGTCGCTGCCACGGCTCAAGGCTTCGACTACCAGTACGCCGGCACGCGCGCCTATCGCTTCACGCGCTCCTATCTGGAGATCGGCCCGATCCCGGACATCGAGGTTCCCGACTGCGATGACAACGCCTGCGGCTACCTCATTCTCTTCATCCTCTTCGTCGTCCTGACGGTCATCCTCGTGGCTGGGGCAGCACTGGCGCCGCACATGTGGGTGCTGAGTTGTCTGGTGCTGCTGACCATCATCGCGCTGCTGGTGCTGCACGAGGTGCGGCGCGACCGCATACTGCAGAAACCATACGGCCGTGCCCACTCTCCACCGCGATCGCAATGATTATGTCGTCAGCGGGCTCGACCATTCCCGGCAAGCGACGACGCATTGCGCGACAATGCTTTCCGCTGTCATCGTCGCGGAAGGAGCGCCAAAATGGGCAGGGGCGCCGTGACCGACCTCGATCACTCCGTGACAACCGATCACTGCCCTGACGGGAACGACGTCCGCGCGGCCTATCCGGTCGCGGTCGAACTGCGACTCGAGGCGAGCCGCGGCGTCTTCGAGCGACTGAACATCATGCTGCTGACCAACAGCATCATTCTGCTCGGCGTCGTCTCCGCCCTGACCGCCCCGCGGCCTCTTCATCTGGCCGGCCTGCTTCTCTGCGCCTTCGGCATCCTCGCCTCCGGCGTCTGGCTGGTGCGCATCCGCGACGCCCGAAAGCGCGTGTCCGAATATGGGGCGGTCATTGCCTCGCTGGAGCGGTGCCTGCCCGGGATCACCACGTTCACGCGAACTCAGGCGGCCCATCGGAAGCGCCGCGAATGGTGGCTGTCGCGGCGGTTGGAGACGTCGAAGATCGAGCAGATCGGCGCGGCCGAGTGGACCATCATCCCCCTGGTGCTGCTCTATCTCTACCTTGCGTCTGTCGCCGCGACAGACGGCCACCTCCTGCCAGCGCTCATGAAATGGCTGGCCCGGCGGTAACCTAGCGCAGGACCCTCTCATTGAACCGGGAGAGGAGTTGGGGTGAGGGCGCCTCCTCTACCCCAACGTCTTACCCCGGCCTTCCGCCGCCTCGATGACGGCGTCGGCAAGGCGCGGGATGCCCCAGCGATACGAAGGCGCCGATCGCCCTCCAGGCGGCGCTCAGAGATAACAGATGCAAATGGCCGGAGATATTGCCGCTCTGCCGGCATCCTGGTGGCCCGTCAATCGCGCGGCGGCGGTACGATGCCGCCCACTGTTCACCTGGACGTTTGTGAGGGAGTGTCATGACCACAACCAGCGAGACGTTTCCTGTCCGAGCGCCGCTCCTGCTGGCCGATCTCTCCTCGCCAGAAACCGCCGCGCTGCGCGATACGATCGGCCTGGTGCTGATCCCGCTCGGCGCGCACGAGCAACATGGCCCGAACATTGCCGTCTCGACCGATACGGTCACTGCCGATGTCCTCTGCCGCGCCGCCGCCGCGCTGGCCGGGCCACGCGTGGCTGTCGCTCCCGCCATCCCCTGGGGCATTTCCTGGCACCACATGCGCTTTCCTGGCTCCATCACCCTGCGCGCGGGCACGCTCATCGCCCTGCTGGAGGACATCATCGGCTCATTGCACGCTCACGGTTTCGCGCGCTTCCTGGTCGTCAATGGCCATGGCGGCAACAGCGCCGTCCTTACCTCCGCTCTCGATCAGATCAAGCACACGGCCAATCCGCCCTTCGTCGCCTCGATCTTCGGCTACGCGCTGATCGCCGAACAGGCGCGGGCGCTCCTCCCCGCCGAGGCGATCGGTCATGGCGGCGCGGACGAAGCCGCGGTGGTCATGTCGGTCGACCCGCATCTCGGGAAAGCCCACGCCTTCGCGGCTCCCGACCGGACTGGCACGCTCACCGAGACCGCCGCGCTCCTCGGCGCGTACGGCGGGTCGATAGCGCGCCCCTACCACGAGGTGACGCGCAATGGCGTGACGGGCGATGCCACCCTGGCCACGCCAGAGCTTGGACAGCGCATTGTCGACGGGGCAGCGCGACGGCTGGCGGACATCATCGAGGTGCTGCTGGGGGAAGATGGCGCAACCGCGTCGGAGCCTGCCGGGGCTGACAGAGCTACTTCAGCCTGGAGATGATGCGAGGAGGGTCGATGACGCTACGCCGGTTTGAGGATCATGAATCGACCCAGGACCCCATTCATGACGAGGAGCGGGTACTCATGGACCTGGGGAGGTGGGATGGGGAGAACGCTCAAAAGGCAATGATCGAGCCAAGCGGCCAGTCCATCAGCGAAGTCCGTCTCTCCTTCGACGTGGTGTCGCATTCGAACAGGCGGCCAGTGACAACGGCATGACTGTCAATGCGTACCTGTGCCACGCCGCGTTGCGCTGCGCCAGCCAACCAACCTCGACCTGAACGCCTGACACGTTTGGTGAGGTACGGGTTCAGACGCAGATTGCCAGCCGCTCGCTGTCCATGCAAACCGGGCTTCCCCGATTTCCGTCGAGCAGCAGGCCGACTTCCTCTTGCATGTGCCCTTGTAGCCTTTGCAGCTCGCCGCGGCTTCGTTGTGCCCATTCCGGGGGGAGGAGATGCACGATCGCTCCGGCGGCGAGTGCGGCCAGCGACCGCCGCCGCGATCCGGCAGCGCCGAGAGATCGGCTTCCTCGAAGGAGGATCCGACAAGCTTGCACCGGGTGAACGAGGCGTTGAAGAGCCGTATCACACGAAACGAGCAATTGGTGAAGGCCGAGGCCACGTGTTCGGACGCATTCAGCACGGCAGACGTTAGGTCGCGGCCGGCCAACGGGCAGGCTCTCGTGACCGCACCTCTGAACCGTGCGCCATGGAA
>CAYSXO010000295.1:3791-6356 GCA_964434995.1 uncultured Sphaerobacteraceae bacterium | reverse complement strand
GGAAACCTCACCAGTGGCGGTAGGGCGCTCCCATGGCCGTCGAAGGCGACACGCATTCTTATCGCGGAAGTTGGGCGGCGACGTTTCATACGAATTCCGGGTGATGAGGCACGGCATGGCCTTCATAGTCCCGCCCACCCCCCCTTCCAGCGCACGGTGAGAGGGAGTAGGGGGCGAGGGTTACCGCGGCGAGTGAAACGGAATCCGGATGATCACTCCCTCGTTCGCCCGCGTGCCTCGGACGACGCGCTCCCCGCTCCCAGCGCACTGGCTGACAGGGGGAGGCATGCCGGGTCCTCCGCGATCGCGGCGGGCACACGCCCCTCGCCCATCGCCCTGGGAGAGGGGGTGGGGTGCGGGCGCTCTCCGCGCATGAGGCACTGATCAACCAGGTTCCGTATGATCCGGGGTCACCCGGAACCCGGATCACTCGCCGATGCGCCAGCCCTGGAACCGGCTCAATGGCAATCGCAATCGTCCATGCCATTGGCTCAACCACGACCCGACGACAGCGAGGCAGATTCAGCGGATATAGATGGTGGGAGTCTGTCCGCCCGGAACACACGATTCGGTGGCGCGGTTTCGGGCCGCCACTCGCGGCGTGGCATCCCGAACCTCCTGCTGGAAGCCTGCCCGCGGTCAGTCTCGCGTCGTGGCCACCGCGTGTTGCTGGACGATATCAAGCAGTAAATTGAGATCGATCGGCTTGCGAAGCCCAGCAACCGCGCCGGTTGCCCGCACGGCGGACTCGGTAACGGTCGCGGAAATGAGGATCAACGGCGCCCGCGGCTCGGGAAACGCGCGGTAGTGCTCGGCAAAGGTCAACCCGTCCATGACAGGCATGCGAAGGTCCAGAATGATTGCCTCGGGCCGGGACTCCAAGAGAGCTTCCAGCGCCGTACGGCCGTTTTCCGCTGTCTCGACGTCCCACCCATCGTCTTCAAGGGCAGTCGCCATGACCGCGCGAACGCCTTCATCGTCATCGACGACCAGTACCATGCCTCTCCCGACGTGAACTGCGATCACAAGCCCGACACCTCGTGCTGGCGCCTGCCGGCCAAGTTGCGCGTGATTGACCGGCCTTGAACATCGCACGGCGCGTGCCACTCGGCAAACGTACCGGTAGCCTGTTCGACCCAATTGTGAAAAACCAGGGACGCGAGAGTGCTTAACCGGCGGATACTGCATGGAGGCGGCGCTGGAGGTCGCCTTCCTCGATGCCCGAGAGGTCCGCCGCAACGGCGATGTCTCCGCCAGCCTGCCTGAGCGCCTCGCGCAGATAGCGCGATTCCATGTCTTTCAGATAGGGATCCAGTTTTACGCCATCGGCGATCATTTGCGAAAGATCGATTGACCGCCGAGCCTCGTGTGCCGGGAAGGAAATGTGCTCGGCCGCAATGATGCCGCCTCGGGACATGATCACGGCGCGTTCAATGGTGTTTTCCAGTTCGCGCACATTTCCCGGCCAATCGTGGGACTGAAGCACGGCCATCGCTTCATGGCTGATTCTCGCCGGCGCGGCGCCCCTGCCGTAGCGGTGCTTGTGGAGGAAATGCTCGACGAGAAGCGGGATATCAGTGCGACGCTCGCGAAGTGGCGGCAAGTCGATGGTAATCACGTTGAGCCGGTAGTAGAGGTCCTCGCGAAAGTGGCCAGCCTCCATCTCTCGGACGAGATCCTTGTTAGTCGCGGCAACGACCCGGGTATCGACCTTGATCGTGCTCGTCCCGCCCACTCGCTCGAACTCCCGCTCCTGGATCACCCGCAGCAGCTTCTTTTGCGTGGAGAGGGTGGTTTCGCCAATCTCGTCGAGAAAGATCGTTCCCTTGTTGGCTAACTCGAAGCGCCCCTTGCGCTGCACAACCGCGCCAGTAAAGGCCCCCTTTTCGTGCCCGAACAGTTCGCTCTCGAGCAGCGTCTCCGGCAACGACGCGCAGTTCACTTTGATGAGCGGACCGGAGGCATACGTTGAATTCCGGTGCATGACCGTGGCCACCAGCTCTTTTCCCGTGCCAGTTTCGCCAAGGACGAGGACGGTGGCGTCTGAACGCGCCACCCGGCCGACCGTCTTGTATACCTGCTGCATCGCGAGACTGTCGCCAATGAGGATTTCATCACGGTTGCTCTCGGCAATAAGCCGAACCACCCGGTCACTCAGGTCACGACGCTCAAGAAACCGCTCGATGGCAACGGTCACCTCTTCCAGTTCGAACGGTTTGGCGATGTAGTCGAACGCTCCCAGTTTCATCGCCTCAATGGCGACCGACGCTGAACCGAACCCGGTCATGACGATCACCGGCAGTTCGGCGTTGTGCGACTCGCGCAATGAGCGCAAGACTTCGAGCCCATCTTTGCCAGGCATCCGAACATCCATGAGCGTCAGGTCGGGTCTCCCCTCCTCGTCGCCATTGAATGCCTCGAGCACCTCCGTACCAGACGCGGCTTCAACAACGTCGTAGCCTTCATCGGCCAGCGCATCACGGAGAACTTCGCGAATCGCCGCGCTATCGTCTGCGATCAGGATTCGGTACGGCACATCCCCTCCGGAGCAGTCGTCGGCAGTCT
>CAYSXO010000295.1:0-3781 GCA_964434995.1 uncultured Sphaerobacteraceae bacterium | reverse complement strand
GAATCTACCATCACTGTTTTCAACACCGAATGTCACGGCGTCGTGAATTCCTGGCACGGTTCTTGCCTGATGGGGCAAGGGCGAATGGTAGTCTGGGCGTTCGTGGCAGGAAACGTCCAGTATAGAGTTTGGACGACAGGGTCAGATGCCATTCCTCCCCGCGACCCTGGCGCTGTCTGTCGCGAGAAGCATCGGCCGGATTGGTCACGTTGTCGAGCGATCGGGCCAGCACTCTCGCATTCTTGAACTCACGGGCTCCTCAGTCGTGTGAACTGATACCCCCACGTGAAGGCCGGCTTTCCGCGTTGCGCGGCCGACCGCTTTTCCTCTGAGGCCAAGGCCTCAGACGGCGCACCGAATCTCCCCAATCTCCAGGCCCGTGAGCGGGTGTTGGGGTCCAGGATTCTCGCGAACCCTGGACCTCGATGCCGCGCCAGTGAAGGAGCGCACGCCCCGATTTTCGGTGGCACGATTCTTGCTTTCAATGTTCGGCGATGCAATTACGGACTGCCCATCAGCGCGCATCGACGGGATTCCCGCGAGTCATCGTGGCCGTGCGGACAAATGGCGCGTGTGACGACGCCATCCCTGTTTCCGGGGATCCATGCGGCTTTTTCGCGACGAGGCCAGCGGTCGTGGCGCAACAGCCGCAAGAGGTTTCCACGACCTCTCACTCCACGCTACGCCTGTCGCCGCCGCTTGCGTTCACGAGCACATCGCGGCGCTCCTTGCAAGAACTCACCAATCCGCTCCATCCTCTGTTCGACGCGAGAGAGTGCTCTTTAGCCAGAGAAGCCAGGGGTAAAAAATCGTGCAAACCTTGAACGCGTCGATGGATCAGACAGTCGAGCTTCATCAGACTTTCTCTCCACTGCTGATGCAGGCAAACCACATTCTGAGCCTGTCACAGAGTGAGCTCGAGGCCGCCATCAACGAAGCCATCGACGAGAATCCAGCACTGGAACTGGAGGACTGTGTCGTCTGCCCGGTGTGTGGGCGGCGCACGGCCGGTGAGCCCTGTGCCACCTGCCGGCAGGCCTCGTCAGAGCCGGCAGCCGCCTCGTCCTCGTCCGCAGACACCGGCGCGCGGTTCGAAGATGACCCTGGCCTGCGCTTTGACGCCGATTTTCGGACTCCGTCAACCGCGGACGCCGACTTCGATCCCATGGCCTTCATCGCCAACGCGTCGGACATGCGCGCGCAGATTCTGGAGTCGGCCCTGGCAAGTCTCGATTCCGCGGAGGAGCGGGCGTTGG
This sequence comes from uncultured Sphaerobacteraceae bacterium, assembly GCA_964434995.1. Taxonomy (GTDB): domain Bacteria; phylum Chloroflexota; class Chloroflexia; order Thermomicrobiales; family UBA6265; genus JACCXM01. Next base: position 2,525 of record CAYSXO010000295.1, on the reverse strand, counting down.
CGCTCATTATCGTCGACGCCCTCGATGATCGCGGCTTCCTGACCGTGGAGCTCGCCGAGATCGCCGAGCAGGCCAGCGTAGAGTTTGCCCTGGCCGAGTCCGTCTTGCGGACGATCCAGGAGATTGCCCCGGCGGGCGTTGGCGCCCGCTCGCTTCGCGAGTGTCTCCTGCTTCAGGTTGAATTCCTGACTGCAGAAGGCGTTGACGTCCCCGCGGCCGTCGCCGGCATCCTCGAAAACCACCTGGATGCACTTGGCGCCAAGCGCATCCTTCGTATCGCCAAAGCACTGGGCGTCGAACAGACCGCTGTCGAGGAGGCCCAGGCGTTTATTCGTGACCAACTCACGCCGCACCCACTGCAGCTGCAGCAATCGACGACCTGGACCTCGCCTTCGAGTGGCGGCCACGTCATGCCCGACGTCGTTGTCAGCGTCGAAGGTGACAAGCTCTGGATCGAAGTTCCAAACGCCATCTACGACCGGCTACATACGGAGTCGTTCTACCGCGCCATCGCGCGGCCGGCGGAAAGAGCAAGCGGTTCTTCCAATGTCGCGACGGCGCCCGACGCGGAGACCATCTCGCACGCCAAGGCGCACGTCGCCCGCGCGCAGCAATTCATCTGGGCGGTGAGGCAGCGGCGCCAGACGCTGCTGCGTGTGGCCGAGCATGTCTGCTCGTACCAGGAGGCCTATATCCGAGGCGATGCCAGAGGTCTACGGCCCCTCACCCGCAGCGAAGTCGCGAATGCGCTTGGCGTGCACGAATCGACCTGCAGCCGCGCGGTCGCCGGCAAGTTCATCATGCTCCCGTCGCGAAAGGTCGTCCCGATGAGCGATCTCTTCGCGGCCTCGCTGAGCATCAAGCATGTCATCCAGCAGATCATCGACGAAGAGGCAGCGGCGGGCAGCACACTCAGCGACGCGCAGATCAGTGAACGCTTGCTGGACCATGGCATCCGCATCGCGCGACGGACGGTTGCCAAGTACCGCGGCCAGATGCATATCCTGCCATCCACGATCCGCTGAGCCTCGTTCGTCAAGTCAGAGCCAGCCCGCGCGCTCCAGCAACGCGGCAACCGCAATGTTGAGCAGGAGCCAGCTCGGCAAGGTGAAAATGAGCGTGCGGCGCCAACCAAATTGGCGATAGAAAAACGCGAAAAGCACAAGCGCGCTGGCGACCGCAAAAACCGCGCCCAGAGTCACGATTCCTGAGCTCGCGTCGTGGTCCAGCGGCCGTCAGCCATCGTTCCGCTCGTGACGGCTCCGCTTCCTCTGCCGCGAACCATCTCGCGCGCCCTGCTTCTTTGCCTTGCTCCGAGCCGTCGCGTCGCGTCGATGCTTGCCCTTCTTGTCGGCACGCACCTCGTCAACTCCCTGAGCAAGGCTGGCCATCGCCGTCTGGGCAGCGCGGGATGAACTGGTATTCGCGCCGGATGAGAACGGCGCTCCAGGCGTGATGATCACGGTCCCGTTCATCGACGGAGCATCATCTGGGATGCGAAAGGCCACCGATCCCACACCTGGGCATCCCGCCGCTGCCACTCCCCGCGCGGAGATGACAATCACCGCGCACCCCTCAACCCGCGCCATGACGTCCGGTGGGATGTCGACGGGCGTGGTTGTCATCGACGTTGGCAACGAAGCCGTTGTCGGTGGCGGCTGGGCCGGCGGAGGCCCATCGAGCGAGTCTGGTTCAGGTGAAGGGGCGTCGCTCCTGGCTGGAGCACCCGAGATCGCATTGGCTTGCGCGTCTGTCAGGCCGAACTCGGTTTCGCACGCTATCCCATCATCATCGCGGTCGAGCCCACTCGGGTCTTCCGGGGCCGTCCGGTCCAGTTCTCGTTGCGCCTCCGTCTGGGTCGCGAAGTCGTCGCAGTTGTACTGATCCTGCGCCAGGGTCAAGCTGGCCGTGGACACGACGAACCCAAGAGACAGCAGGATGGCCAGCAACGTTGAGACGATCACGCTTCCCAACCTCAAGTCCTTGTCTGTTCGGCGCTTCACCCCGGGCATGGCATGTTCGCACTGGGCAATTTTCGCCGAAAAGCATCCAGAGAGGTAGTCAGGCTTCCGGGTCAATGCTCCCCATTCTTGCGGCCGAACCGCGGCCAGGGATCGCGATTGGGCCAGCAACAGGGGCAAACAGCCCTGGTGAGCAGCTTTCCGCCAGACATCGGGATCAGACAACTCGCCGTGCATCGGCCTTGCATTGATACATGGCTCGATGAGCCTGTATTGGGAAGTTTCGGGGCGCAATTGACCGAAACATCTGCTGAACTTGGGAGAATCTCGCGGCGTGAGAATCGTGAGCCGACTTGGCGGCGCGGAGATTCGGCCTGTGCGCGAAGGATTGACCATCATCGCGGAAATCTCAGAAGGACCCGTCCCGTGCCATACCTCGACACCATCCACGACCATGAGCCCCTGCTGCCTCGCGACTTCGTGAAGGACAAGAGGATCGCCGTCCGGGCCTGGCTCCTCATGGGATTGACCTGGCCGCGCATGAATAGCTCATTGCTCGGAGCG
>CAYSXO010000294.1:0-6362 GCA_964434995.1 uncultured Sphaerobacteraceae bacterium | reverse complement strand
AGCCGGCCAATACCCCCTGCGGTCGCCTTGATAGGCGTTCCGTTCGCGTCGACGACCAGGCGAACCGTCGGGCCTTCGAAAACGATCTGATCCACACGTCCTCGAACGAGATTCGGTTCATCGCGGTCGATTTGGTCGGGGAGAACTTCGATGTTTTCCGGCCGAATGAACGCCAGAATCCGCTCCCCCTTCTCGACATTACCCGGGTCGACGCCGCGCATGCGAATGCCCCCGGCCAGAACGTCGACAAGTCGGGGCTCGCCAAGCGCTGCCGCATGCACCTCGACAACCTCGCCAGGAATGGCATTGTTGTCGCCGACGAAATTGGCGACGAACTCGGTTCGCGGCCGCAGGTAGATATCGAGTTGGGACCCGGCCTGTTCGACCCGGCCCTGATTCATCACGAAGATGCGGTCGGAAATGGCAAAGGCCTCCGATTGGTCGTGCGTAACGTAAATCGCCGTCTTGCCAGTTCGCCGCTGTAACTCCAGAATCGAGTACTTCAGCGTGTCACGCAAGTTGCGATCGAGCGCGGAGAGCGGTTCGTCGAAGAGCAGTACCCTCGGGTCGGTGGCCAGCATGCGCGCGAGCGCGACACGCTGCTGCTGGCCGCCCGATAGCTGCGAAGGCACGCGGTCAGCATAGTCGGCCAACTCGACCATATTGAGCATGTCGCGCACCCGCTGCTGGATCTCCGGCTTTGGCGTTCCCTTGACCTCGAGGCCGAAAGCCACGTTGCGGGCCACGGTCAGGTGCGGGAAGAGCGCGTGGCTCTGAAACGCCAGCCCGATATTGCGCTTGTGAGATGGCACATTGTTCACGAGTTGTCCGTCAAAGCGAATTTGCCCAGCCGACGGATCGATCAACCCGGCGACCATGCGCAGCGTCGTGGTCTTGCCACAGCCCGACGGACCGAGCAGGGTGATGAACTCGCCATCGGCGATGTCGGCATTGAAACGGTCAACCGCCGTGGCGGCGCCAAATCGCTTCGTTACGTCGACCAACTGGACTCGTGTCATGGAGTGACTTGCCTCGTTCCTCGTCGCGCGATCAGATCAGATAGGTCCCCTTCAGATAGCGCGACCCGAAGAAGTGGAAGAAGGTCAGCACCACCAGGAACGAAACCAGTTGCATTGTGGTTGCCAGTGCCGCCGTCGAGGGTTGGAACCCTGCCGTACGGGTCAGGTTGTAGACGCGTAGCGCGGCGGTCGTCAGCCCCGGACCAGCAATGAACAAGGTAACAAGAAACTCGTTGAAGACGATGACGAACGTGAGAAGGATCCCCGCGCTGATGCCGGGACCGAGGAGGGGAAGCTCCACCCGCCAGAACGTCTGCATGCGCGTCGCGCCCAACGTCTTGGCCGCCTCTTCGAAGACGACCGGCAAATCGCGCAGCGCGACGATGATCGGCACCAGCATTAGCGGAAACGTGCCGACGACATAGGCTGCAATGAGTCCAGTCATGGTCTGGGGAATGCGAAACAGGAAGGCGTAGGCAATGACCAGGCTGACACCCATGACCGCCGCCGGCGTGTAGAGAGAGAGGTTGAGCGTCGACAGGACGAAGTTCTTGCCTGGGATGGGATAACGCACGATGGCGTAGGCAGCAGGAATCGAGATGATCAGGTTCAGGATGATCGTCAGCACCGTCGTCTGAACCGAGAGGAGCAGGTTCTCGCGAAAGCTCCCGAAGACGTATTGATACGCCGCGAATGACCACTCGCCGTCAGGCGTGCGCAGCGAGTACGCCAATGTCGCGACGAACGGTAGCGCGAAGACCGCGAGCCAGGCCCAGACGTAGCCGTGCGCCAGGGCATTGCCGAACCTCTTCAGGTTCCACCCCCGCCGCACGCCAACATTTGCGTCCATTGCGATGGTCGCCATGACGATCTCCTATGCTCCCAGCGCTCCGCGCGAGAATCGGAGCGAAATCCAGGTCACCGCGAATGCCATGGCCATGAGCAACATGCCGAGCGCGGCCGCCAGTCCATAGTCGAACTGCACGAGCCCCTTCATGTACATCTGGAGCGAGATAACCGCCTGTTCCTTTGGCGAGCCAAGGAGCTGCGGCTGGGCAAACACGCCGAGGTTCCAGCCAAAGCACATCAGGAACCCGGCGACGATTCCGCTCCAACTGAGCGGGAAGAGAATTCGGACAAAGGTCTGCCACGGCTTCGCGCCGAGCGTTTTGGCCGCCTCCTCCAGCATCGGATCGACGTTTGAGAGCGCCGCGCCAATGTTCATCACCATGAATGGGAAGGTGAAGACCAGCATCGAAAAGAGCACCGCGGCCTGCGAGAAAAGGTACTTCGCGATATTGATGTCAAGCGCCGTGAAGACTCCCCCAAGCGGTCCATTGGGCAGCAGGACATAGAAGAGTCCGAACGCGAGATAGAGCGGCCCAAAGAGCGGGAACGTCATCATCGTGCGGACCAGCTCGCGATAGCGAATCTTGCGAATCAGGATGTACGCAAACGGGTAACCGAAGATGAGGTTGAGGATCGAGGCGAAGCCGGCCAGGTAGACCGTCTCGATGACCGCGCCTCGGTACCGGCCGAACACTTCGCGGTAGTTGTTCGCGGTGTACTGCGCGTCAAAGAAGAATGACGAGTCCTCCGTCAGGCTGACCTGAAAGAGGTAGATGAGGGGAATGATCGAAAAGAGTATGGCCACAATGGCCGCGGGCGCGAGGAGCGCCAGCCCGCGTAGTCGAGGCGAAGCCACCGCGCGTTGCGGCGCCTCTTCGGCGACTGCGTATTCGATGGCAACGTCGGCCGGCGCATGAGTCATGTATCGAGCGTCCAGCGAGGTTGTTCAGGCGCCGGGGCGAGATGCCCACCCCAGCGCCATCGCGGATGTCGGATCGCTGCCTACTGGCCGATGCCCTGGGAGTAGTAATCCATCCACTCCCCGACATGCTCGGCGTAGTAGTCCCATTCGACCAACTTGTAGTTGGTCGACAGTTGCTCGATCGTCGGGTAATACGTGAAGTAGTCATCCGCGAACCACTCGGGAATCAGGTCGGCGTACGACTCGCCAAGAATTCCTTCGTTCAGTTCTGCCCATGGCCCGTGCTCGAGGCCCCAGCTATCGGGCGGGAACTGCGCTTCGTCGCTGATTCGCCAATTGACGAAGATCTGCGCCAGCACCGGATGCTGGGTGCCCTTCGGAATCCACATGACGCCATTGGCCAGATACTGGCCAGACTCGGCGATCATGAACGTTGTATTGGCCTGCCCGTTCAGGAACTCCATGCGCGCCAGGCTGTTCCAGAACCCGACCGCATCGACGACGCCATTTCGTAGAAGCTGCTGCATGGTCGCGCTGTCGGTCGTGTACTGCAGCACGTTGGGATGAATGTCGTTGATCATGAAGTCGATCGCCTGCGTCATCTCCTCGGGAACCTTGTAATCCAGCCCGAGCGAGGCGGCGATGCCGAGCATCATGCCGCCACAGGTGATGTCGCCTGGCAGCGGCATGGTCAGTCGCCCTTTCAGGCGCTCGTCAGCCAGATTCTGCCAGTCGGTCAGGTACGGCGCGCGCTCCTTGTCGTACACGATCCCAGGTGAGGCAGAGGCCTGAAACCCAATGCCCGTTGGGAAGTACTGGAACATCTCCAGCGCCCGCTCGGCATTCGGCACCAACCCGGACGGCAGGAAATCCTCTGCCACCGGCTCGGGCTGTGAAAGCGCCTCGGCCAGGAAGTTCTCCTCGATCGCCATCACGTCATAGGAGGGCGGGTTTCCACTCTGCAGCGCCGTGTAGAGGTTCGTGATGTAGGTGCTGGGCGCCTGGCTCGCCTCGTAGTTCAACGTGATGTCGACGCCGTACGTCCCCTTCACATACTCCGTGAACTTGGCGACAAGGGTATCGTTCGCCGTGTAGGTCCAGTTCCCGACGTTGACCTGGCCTTCCTTCTGGATTTCGGCAACGATCTCGTCATGCGTCATTTCCTGGTTCAGGATCGACACCTGGACCGGGCCATCCTGCGCCGCCACGCTTCGCGCGGATACCGTGCTGAGCGCGGCCCCGATCGCTGAGGCGGTCAGGCCAAGCGCGGCGCCCCGCTGAATCACCTCGCGGCGTGACATCCGGCCCTGAACGGCAGCTTCGACGAGCGACGAAATCCGTGCGTCCTCTCGAGTCACGTTTCAGCTCCTCTCCACGCGATCACGCGGCGGGAAACGGGCGCGGCTCCGCCGCCTGCGCCGCTTTGAGGTGTTTGCCCAACGTGATGGTACGGTATAGAGGCGCACTTCGCCTGTCAACCCACGCCAGCTATTTGTCAGATTGTCGGCAATTCGACGAAGGCGGCCGCGCGTTCCGGATGCCCTACCAGCTTGCCGCCGCGCACACGGCATTGCTCAGCCTCGCCCAACGCGAGTGAATGAACGTCCACATCTGAGTCACCGCCCGATTGGCAAAGACTGCGAGAGCCAATTCCTGATCGGGGTCGGCCCAGAGCAGGGTTCCCGCGTGGCCAAAGTGGCAGAAGGTTCGCGCGGAGGTCAACTCGCCGGTCCAGTGCCGCCGCTTTTCGCCCTTGACCTCCCAACCCAGTCCCCATCTCCCAGGGTTCCACTGCACTCGGGCGCTCTCGACACCCCCAGGCACGCCGTTCGTTTGGTCGGCGATCATCTGGGCAATCGACGCGGGCGAAAGCGCCGCGCCTCCCGCCATGAACGACCCAGCAAACGACGACGCCGCTCTCGGCGTCCCGAAGAGCCCTCCCCACGGAAGGGCAAGGCCCCTCCAATAGTCGCTGTTGTACGTCTCAACGTCGGTTCCCACGTGGCTCGAGTCGGCGAGGCGAGCAATTCGCCCCAGTTCCGCGCCCTCCGGCCTGGCCACGATGTCATGTAACCCAAGCGGGTCGAGCACGCTCTCTCTGGTCAGCTCCCAGAACGGCTTCCCCCCGACTCGCTCGGCCAGACGCGCCAGAACGCCGTACCCCGCGTTCGAATAGCGAAGTTCGGCGCCGGGCGCGGCAACAAGCGGCAGACGGCACATCTGGTCGATGACCGTGTCGATGTTGACTTTCTCGAGATACCGCGACTCGCGCGGGGCAAGGTCTTCCGGCAGACCGGACACATGGCAAAGGAGCTGGCGCGCGGAAATGAGCGGACGTAAACGCTCCAGTTCTGGCTGTACCCCTTCGGTCCCTGGCGGCGGCCCGGCGCGAAGCTCCGGCACGAGCCGTCCAACTGGCTCGTCAAGGCCGACCGCGCCCCGGTCGACAAGCGTCATCACGGTTGCGGCGCTGATCGGCTTCGTCACCGAGGCCATCGGAAACAGCGTTTCGGCCGTTACCGCCATTCCTGGATTGGCCTCGCCAGCATAGCGCTCGGCCACGACCTCTCCGCGATGCCAGACAGCGGCCCCCGCGCCGGGCACGCCGTGTGTCCCAATCCATTCGTCAATTGCGGCTAGCGAGGTCTCAATTCGCCCGGACATCCGCCCTTTCAACCAGCCTTTCCGTCTCGCCCATGCGCCATGAATGGTCGCGCCACGATCCATGGGTCACACGCTCCCTGGCTATGATGCTACTGTCACATGGCGTGCCTGGCCCATCTGGCGATTGATTCTCGAAACAGGAGAGCCTCCTTGGCAATTGCGGTGAACACCTGGACGCTCACGATAATCCCGGACGCGGCCGCCATGAGCGAGCGTGCTGCCGATCTGGTTGCTGAAACGCTTGCCGCGCGGCCCGATGCGGTCATCACCGTTCCCACCGGCTCGACACCACTTCTGCTCTTCGATGTCCTTGCCGCGCGAGCACATCGCGGCGAGATTGACTTCTCCCGCGCGATTTTGTTCAGCCTCGATGACTATCTGGGGCTCTCGCCAGAGGCCCCGAACAGCCTCAGCGGCTGGCTAGTCCGGGAGTTCATAAACCGGGTCAACTTCGATCCTTCACATGTTCACCTCGTCCCAGCGGAGGCCGCCAGCCCCGAGGCAGCGGCAGATGCGTACGACAGCCAGATCGCCGCTCTCGGCGGCTTTGATCTGGCTGTCCTCGGGATGGGCGAAAACGGGCATATCGCATTCAACGAGCCCGGCGCCAGCGCGCAATCGCGTACACGCATTGTCGAACTTTCGCCTGAGACGGTCGCTCAGGCATCAGCCTATTGGGGTGGCCGCTATGCCATTCCGACGCGAGCCATGACGCTCGGCGTCGCAAATCTCCTCGAAGCACGGCGGATCGTGCTGCTCGTCTCAGGCGCGGCCAAGGCCGATGCCTTGCGCCGCGCGCTGGAAGAGCCTATCGCGGCCACAATGCCTGCATCACTTTTGCGGCTCGCCGGGCCGCGCCTGGTCGTGTTGGCTGACCGTGACGCCGCGTGTCTGCTCACGCCGCCCGA
>CAYSXO010000293.1:3242-6366 GCA_964434995.1 uncultured Sphaerobacteraceae bacterium | reverse complement strand
CATGGATTACCCGAAAACCGAACGCCAGGAACGCGTTATCGCCCTCGCCGAATCGCTGGCGGGGCCGATTGCCGCACGCGCGGACGAGGTCGACCGCACCGGCCGCTTTCCCTTCGAGAACTTCCGCGAGATGCACGAGGCCGGCTTCCTCGGGCTGACCATTCCCGAGCGCTTCGGCGGGCTCGGCGCGGACCCGCTCGAATACGCCCTGGCCATCGAGCGCATCGCCCGCGCCTGTGGCGCGACCGCCCTCGCCGCCAACATGCACCTCAGTCTGATCGGCAAGCTCGGCGAGACCGGCATCTGGCCCGAGGAGACCTACGCCCGCGTCGCCCGCGACATCGTCGAGAACGGCGCGCTCCTCAATTCGGTTAACAGCGAGCCCGATATGGGCAGCCCCAGTCGCGGCGGCCTGCCCACCTCGACGGCAGAGCGGACCCCCACCGGCTGGCGGATCAATGGCCGCAAGCGCTGGGCCAGCCTCGCCCCCGGCCTGACCTACATGCTCGTCCTGGCCACGATCGTCGATGGCGATGCCCCACCGAGGCGCGGCAACTTCCTCGTTCCGGCGAACTCGGCAGGCATCGAGGTCGTGCCGACCTGGGACAACCTCGGCATGCGCGGCACCGCCAGCGACGATGTCATCTTCACCAACGTCGAGGTTCCACTCGATGCCCTGGTGCAGGTCGATGGCTCCTCCGTCCCTGGGGACGGCAATGGCTGGTCCGCGTTTGGCGGCGGCGCGGTCTTCCTCGGCATCGGCCAGGCCGCGCGCAACGAGGCGATCCACTTCGCCCAAACACGCCGCCCGAACGGCATGGCCGGGCCCATCGCCGAGTTGCCAACGATCCAGCATCGCGTGGCGCGCATGGAGCTCGATCTCCTGCCGGCGCGGACGCTCCTCTACTCCACCGCCGAATGGTGGGTCGCGCGGCCGGAGGAGCGCGCCGATGGCGCCTGGCGGCTGGCAGCGGCCAAGAACACCGTCACCAATGCCGTCATCCGCGTCACCGACGAGGCGCTGCGCGTCTCCGGCTCGGCAGGGCTTTCCGCCACCTCACCTCTGCAGCGCTACTTCCGCGACGCCCGCACCGCCATTGGCCAACCCCCCATCGAGGACATCGCCCTGACGGTGATCGGCAAGGCAGCGCTGGGTTTGAACGCGCCGCCACCGGCCAGGGCCTCGGTCGAGAACGCCGCGCTGTCAGGCGCCGCCAGAGGCTAGAGCGGAAGACGCGCCAGGTGTCACTCCGAGAATCGAGGGCATTCGGCTCATCGCCGCGTTCGTCCGCCGGAACAGGGGATTCCTCGCAAGCTCGGCAAGACTCCTGTGCGGCCTGGCGCTTTCGTTCCCCACAACGCGAGCGCCGCGCCCGACTCGGACGTTACACCAGAACTGCGCTTGACATGCGGCAGTTGGGGCCTATGCTGCGGTCACCTCAGGCAGTTCTGCATCCGGCGCTCTCTTCCTCCTCTCATAGTCGCCCGCGCCGCGATGCCGGCCCTGGCGCACCCGGCCTGCGGTCTTCGATCGGGACGAGCCCGATCCCCGCCGTTTGCGGCCCACCGGAGGTGCGCCATGGGAATGCGAAGCCGAATCAACGATGTTGATCTCGAGTACGACGATCGCGGCGATGGCGAGCCGGTGCTCTTCATCCATGGCGCCCTGCTGGCTGATGCCTTCGCCCCGCTTCTGGCACAGCCAGCCCTGGCTGATCGATACCGCCTTGTTTCCTACCATCGCCGCGGCTATGCCGGCAGCAGCCCCCATACCGGCCCGTGCAGCATTGCCCAGCAGGCGGCCGATGCGCTTTCGCTCCTCGACCACCTCGGCATTCAGCGCGCCCACCTGGTCGGCCACTCCTATGGCGGGGCGATCGCCATGCACGCTGCGCTCGACGCGCCGGCACGGGTTGCGTCGCTCGCGCTTCTCGAATCCGCCGGCGTGCCGACGCCAAGCTGGGATCTGTTCGTGACCGGAGTCGCGTTGCCAGCTCTGGCGCGATACGAGGCGAACGACACGGCCGGCGCGGTCGAGAGCTTTCTCCTTGGCGTCTGTGGGCCAGCGACTCGGGCCGTGGTCGACGAGGTCCTGCCAGCAGGCGCCTTCGCTCTGGCGCAAGCCGACGGCAGCACGTTCTTCGGCACCGAGCTGCCTGCCCTCGCGGATTGGGGCTTTGGCCCCGAGCAGGCCAGTCGCATCCGGCAGCCGGTCCTCCTGGTCCTTGGCGCCGAAAGCGACGAGGTCATTCCGGTCTGGTCGGATGTCCACGGGATGCTCCAACAGTGGTTCCCCCATGCCGAGCACGTGGTGCTGCCCGGGGCGACGCACGCCCTGCAGATGATGAACCCGGACGGCATGGCCGATCTGCTGGCCGCGTTCCTCGCCCGGCGCCCAATTGAGGCGCCCATGCAGAGCCGGTGAGGCGCGGCCTCGAAGCAGACCGCCGTTCGAGGTCGGCGCGCCATTCCTGACCTATCTGGTCACGGGTTCGACTGCCTGCTTCAAGGGATCATCCGGCATTGACCCGATGCACTCACTTGCTGGCGCGCCAGCGACCGTGCATCACCTGGCCGATTCCGCGCTGATCCACGACGCTTGGGGATCACGCGGTTAACGATGTCGGTGACAAACAGGTGGCTGGTTGCCTGATTGGCGCATTCACGCCGAGATGATCGAGAGATCGAGCTCCCACGTTTCGCTGGTCAGATCATGGCCGAAGCCGTGGTACGGCTCGGAGGCGGTCAGCCGGAACCCGGCTTCCTCGTAAAGCCGTCGCGCCGCCGTCAGGACGCTGTTCGTCCAGAGGGTCATCGTCTCGTACCCGGCCTCGCGCGCGAAGGCGATGCAGGCCCGCACCAGTGCCCGGCCAATGCCGTGATCGCGTGCCCCCGGTTCGACGAGCAACAGGCGCAGCTTGGCAACACGCTCCGAGTCCCGCACCAGGAAGATGCATCCGACCGTCTGGCCATCCAGCTCGGCGATCCAGCAGTGCTCGCGCGCCGGGTCGTGGCTGGTGAAGAACGCGGTGGCGATCTGGGCCACCAACAGCTCGAACTCGGTATTCCAGCCGTACTCGGCAGCGTAGAGCGCGCCATGCCGCTCGATCACCCAGCCGATATC
>CAYSXO010000293.1:1144-3232 GCA_964434995.1 uncultured Sphaerobacteraceae bacterium | reverse complement strand
TGAGTGACGCCGGCACGGCCTTCTTCGTTGCCTACCCAGCGGATATCGCCCGGCTCCACCCGGTCCCGCAGCAGCACCTGCCGTTCGACTCCGGCCTGCATGCAATGCTCCTCCACTGCTCCTGAATAAGCGGCGCCATCGTGATACATCGTCCAGCTACGCTAGCGGTCAGTTGGAAAAATGTCATCATCATCGGAGTCGACAGGGGCGGATCAGGAAGCTCCGGGCAAGAACGAATGCGGCGGCTGCGCGAGGCGCGAGGCCGCACCCAGCTCTGGGTTGAGGCCGAAGCCGATCTTGGCACGGGCGATCTGCAACGGGTGGAGTCGGGCCGCGTTGCTCAGCCGAGCCGGGGCGCCGTCGAGCGCATCCTGGCCGCGCTCGACGCGCGCTATGGCGAATCGCGCGAGGTTCTGGAGTGCTTCGGCTATCTGGCTGCCGCGTCGCTACCGTCAGCCGCGGAACGGTATTGGGCGCGCGAGCACATTCAGCCCATACTGGACGATGTCCGCTTACCCGCCTACGCGCTCGAATGCGCCGCCCGGCTCGTCGCCTGGAACGGCTATTTCCCTCGCCTCCTTGGCCCGCGGCCGGAAAGCCCGCGGCCCGAGAGCATGACGGAGCGCTCGCTCCTCTTCTCCTGGTTCGATCCCGGCAGCCGGCTCGGCGCGACGGTCAGCGCGCCGGAAGCGCTCTAGCCCGGATTATTCATGAACGCCCCGGACGGGTCGCGAGCAGGTGCCAGAGCGGCTCGCCGGGATGAGCGGAAGCCAGGCGCAGATGGACGCGGGTAGCCAGTTGCCGCACGCGACCGCCGATCTTGAGCAGCCGCAGCCGCAGCGTCTCCAGGGTCAGCCGCGCACTACCGGCCGCGACCAGCCAACATCGCAGCGTATGCAGCGCGTAGGCGGCGGCATGGAGGAGCAGGCGGACCTGGTTGGCGAGGACGCGATGACAGGAGAGCCGATCCGCGAAACAGGCCCGCTTCAGATCCTTGATCCAGTTCTCCGTCACGCCGCGATCGACGTAGGCGTCCTAGAGCCGTTCGGGCGTCTCGGGTCGGTTGGTGACCACGAAGCGGATATTCGGGCCTGGCGCCAAGACTTCGGCCTTGATGATGACCCGGCGAGCGACGGGCCATGAGCCGGCCTGATAGCTGGCCTCGCCGACCAGGCGCACCTTCGCACCTTCGCACCTTCGGCATGGTTGGAGGCCGCCTGCGCCGCATCAGCTAGTGGCGCGGCCAGTGCCAGCAGGCGGGCATTGGTGACCAGCCCGATCATGTAGGCGATCTCCTCCGCCTCACACCACGCGAAGAGGGTGGGTTTGGCGAATCCGGCATCGGCCCGGATGGTGATTGCCACCCCCGGCCACTGCGTACGCAGCTGCGCCACAATCCGGCGCAGGATGGCCAGGACCCCATGCCCGGCGTGCACCGTCCCGGGCCGCAGGACGGCGGTGATGAGTTGTCCCGTCTCCCCGTCGAAGACCAGCAGGGGGTGGTACATGTGCTGGCCGGAGTAGCCGTGATAGGCGTGCCCTTCCTGGTCCCCATGCGTCGGATCGTCCGTGCTGTCCAGATCGAGCAGGCGGTGGGTCGGAACACCGTCCCGCTCCCGTTCCCGCAGATAGACCTTCCCCAGCGCCTCGGCCAGCCGGTAGCAGTCCCGGGCGGAGCAGGCGTTCTCGAAGCGGGAGAAGGTGGGGTGACTCGCCAGGTCGGGATCGGTCTCCGGCCGCCGGCCGCAGACCAGCTTGAGCAGGGGATCGGCCCGCAATGTATCGGCATCATTCTGGTCCGCGTAGCCATCCGTGATCTGGTAGAGGCGCTGCTGGAGCAACATCTGCTGCGTGTGTCGTCCCCGGCGACGACGATGGTCCGGCAGGCTGGCGGCGAGCGGGGCACGGAGGTCCGTGGCGGCGTCCGCTTCCGCGACCCAGCACCACCCACCATCGCTGGTCAGGCGGCCGCCCTGGAAATCGACCGTGAGCGGCAGGCCCGTCGGCGGGGCAAAGGTCAGAACCTCTGTGGCAGACTGGTCCATGCGGGGCATCTCCGGGATTCGGGCGATTCGACACCTTCCGAAT
>CAYSXO010000293.1:680-1134 GCA_964434995.1 uncultured Sphaerobacteraceae bacterium | reverse complement strand
GAATAATCCGGGCTAGCAAGGCGGCCAGCAGAAGAGCCCACCATTGCAGGACATGCCCGTGGGACAGTCGGAGGCGGGGCAGGCCGGGCCCATTCCCAACCGATCGACGCAGAGGAAGTTGCCGCTGCCGGCCATCGATCCCTGGCAGAGGCAGGCGCTGCCGGGGCAGGAGGTGGTGTTACAGATCCTGAAACACCCGCCATTGACCAGCTCGAAACCAGCCGGGCAGGCGCAGGTGCAGTCCGGCTGCTGAACGAAGTTCCTGGGGCACGTGTCTGGTGGGCAGACGCAGACGCCCGCGGCGCACGACTGCGCCGGATTGCAGTCGTTCCCGCAGGAGCCGCAATGATCTGGATCGGTGGCGAGGTCCGCACAGCCGTCGTCACAACAGGCCTCGCCATCAGCACAGGCCGTGTCGCTGTTGGCGGCACAGACGCAGTCGTGATCGACGCAG
>CAYSXO010000293.1:0-670 GCA_964434995.1 uncultured Sphaerobacteraceae bacterium | reverse complement strand
CGGCGCCTCCTCAGCAGTGCAGGTGGCATCCGCACAGCAGACGCCACTGACGCAGGTTCCGCCACAGCAGATGTCGCCGCTGCCACAGACGGCGCGGTCACCCACGGCGGTGCAGGTCCCCACGTTGGGGCCCAGATCGCAGGCCACGCAAGCGCCTTCGCAGGCGGAGTCGCAGCAGACGCCATCGACGCAGAAGCCGGATTGGCACTGGCTCGCCGTAACGCAGGGCTGGCCGTTGTTCTGGTCAGCGACGCAGTGGTTGGCGCCGTCGCAGAAGAAGCCGTCGCCGCAGTCCGCGTCAGTGGCGCAGGCAGCGGCACAGGCGTTGCCGGCGCATTGGGTGTACGGGGCGCAGGAGACGGGGGGTGCTGGCTGACAGGCGCCGCTGGCCGCGCAGGTGGGCGCGGCGGCGCCCATGCCATCCACACAGGATGGCTCGCCACAGGCATCGCCAACTTGCTCCGGATCAGGCACGCACGCCCCAGGGGTGTGCGTCCCCTCCTGGCAGGTGAAGCAGACCGGGCAGCCCTCTTCGCAGGCGCAGGAGCCGCAGTCGACCGTCTGCCGGCAGTTGTTGGGCACGCTGCCGCACTTCCCGGCGCAGGTCTGAGCGACGGATTCCGGCGCGCACGCCGGCGGCTTTTTCTTGCCTTTGCGCTGGCCTTTGCGA
>CAYSXO010000292.1:0-6386 GCA_964434995.1 uncultured Sphaerobacteraceae bacterium | reverse complement strand
GTGTTTGGGGATGCGAGGCCACGACCCCTTCAAAACGGCCAGAGATTCAATTCCTGCGTCCAGGCGCGGCGTGGCTGGCGCAGCAGGAAGAGCACCGCTTCCGCGACGTCCTCCGGCTCCAGGTACTTGCGGCCGGGGTCGCTGGCCATGGCTTCCCGCTTCTCCTCGATGGTGCTGCTGCCGAAAGGCGTCATGATTGAGCCGGGCACGATGGCGCTGACCTTGATTCCATCGTCGCCGACTTCAGCGGCCAGCCCCTGCATCAGCCCCATGAGGCCAAACTTGGAGGCGCTGTAGGCGGCGAGCCGGGCATAGCCCTGCTTTCCCGCTCCGGACGAGATGGCGATGATGTGGCCGCCGCCTCGTTGCCGTAGGTGCGGGATGGCTGCCTTCGCGCAGAGGAATGGCCCGGTGAGGTTGGTTGCCAGCGTCCTCTCCCAATCCGTCCGGTCGTACGATTCGATCGGCCCATAGAAGCCGACCCCAGCGGAGAGCAGAGCCGCGTCGACCCCGCCAAATGCCGACGATGCTTCATTGAATGCGGCGGTCACCGCTGTCTCGTCGGCCACGTCGGCCGGGATTGCCAGCGCGTGCCCGCCAGCATCACTGACCAGTGCCGCCGTTTCGCGCAGAGGATCCCGCGCGTGCCAGCGCGATCGCGACCGCGCGCCCGACGCCGCTGCCAGCGCCGGTGATGAGCATGATCTTCCCCAAGAGATCTCGACCGGCGTCGCTTGCCTCGTCTGCCACGGTCACATGCCTCCTGAGGTGGTTTCGGGGTCAATGCCGGCCAGTTTCACTGGAGGTCGAGCCGCCGGCACAGGCCAGCCAGAAAGGTGAGGATGACCGACGCGCCCGTGCGGCTGGTGAGATCTTTCACGTCCCGGCTGGGATCGATCTCGACCAGGTCGATCGCCTTGACCTTCGGATCGAGGCCGCAGGCGTACACCGCCTCCAGAAGTTGCCAGGCGCTGAGACCTTCCGGGGAGGTCGCAGAGGTCCCGACGGCCCAGGGATAGGCGAGGCAGTCGATATCGACGCTGAGATAGATGAGATCCGTGCCATCCCCCGCGATCCGCAGCGCGTCCGCGATGCACGCCTCCATGCCGCGCTGGGCTACCTCGCGGCCAGGAATGACGGTCGCGCCCTGCTCGCGCACCCACCGCATGTACGCTGCCGCGTTCATGAAGCCGTGGATGCCAAGCTCAACGACGTTGCGGCCAGCGATCGGCAGATCGCCGGTCAGAATGGCGCGGAATGGCGTGCCGTTGTGGGGACCGTGCTCGAAGTTTCGCACGTCGAGGTGGGCATCGATGTTGATGACGCCAATCCGCTTGCCGGGATGCGCGGCGCAGAAGCCGCGCACCGCCGGCGCGGTGACCGAGTGATCGCCGCCAATCATGACCGGGACGAATCGTGGCTCAATGGCGCAGGCGGCGGCAACGGCCGCCTCGATCTTGCCATGCGCCGCGGCGACGTCGGTCAGATGTCCGCCGACGTCGCCGAGGTCGCGCGCCCGCAGGGCGCGAACGTCGACGTCCCAGTCCGGGGAGTAGGTGGTGTTGTAGCGAAAGGCGAGCCGCACTGACTCTGGCGCGCCATAGGCAGCAGAGGGATTGATCGAGGCGCCCGAGTAGGGGAGGCCGATCAGGCCAACATCGAGTGGCTCCTCGCCATTCCAGGGGGCGAGCCAGGTGTTGACGCGCAGTTCCTCGCTATCTTGCCACCCCGCCCGCTTGACGACCGTGGGAGGATTGAGATGCGGCACGCCGAAACGGGACGGAACGTGATGGGCCATTGGTTCCTCCGGACGACCATGCGAATCGCGTTGCCTGATGGCTCGACTATACCGCCAACGGGCGTGGAGGTGTACGCTGCTCCCGATACGCATGCCCAGGACGTTTGGCGAATTGGAGGTTGAGATGGCCGCATCCACGGTAACCGGACAGGACGAATATGTCGTCGACAATGAAACGCTGCGCGAGTTCATCGGCGCGGTGCAGCGCATCCAGCAGGCGCATGATGATCCGCGCACGGTGATCGCGGCCATCCGCCCCCACTTCGAATCACTGCTCGCCGACAAGGCCTGGCTGCCAGAGAAGTACCAGGAGCCGGCGGCGGAAGGCGGCATGGGCTCCGGCATCGGCTCGTGGCTTCTCTTCCGGGCCGGGGACGGTGGGCTCGCCCTCTCTGCGCTGGTCGTGCCGCCGGGAGCGCAGACCCCCGTGCACGATCACCTCGCCTGGGGGCTGGTCGGGCTCTACCGAGGCACGCAGGATGAGGACGTCTTTACGCGCCACGACGATGGGTCGCACGAAGACGAAGCCACACTGACGATCATGGAGAGCCGTGCGCTGCAGCCAGGAGACTTCTACGAACTGTTGCCCGAAACCGACATCCATCGCGTGCGCACCACGTCAGACGTCACCTCCGTCTCGCTGCATCTGCTCGGCATCGACAACGGCTGCATCTGGCGCCATCGCTTCGAACCAGAGGAAGGCAAGGTCCACCCCTTCAAGAGCGGCTACGTCAACGTGCCGTGCGACGACGAGGAGTGATGGGGTGACAGGGTGTCAGGACGCGGGAATGAGACGAGCGCTATGCTCGCGTCCTGACACCCTGACACCCTGACACCCTGACACCCTGACACCCTAACACCCTAGCACCTCAAATCCGTCGTTTTCCGGGGAGTAGCCGAGCAGCGCGCGCGTCACGCGCAGATTGAAGCGCTTGCGCCGGTTGTTGGAGATGCCGGCAACGACCGCGTAGTCGATGTCCGGTGTCTCGATGCAGCGCACGAGCAACTGGTTGCCGTCGCGCGCGCTCAGGTAGGCCGCTGCCGCGCGGGCATCGCCCTCGGCATGGAACCAGGGCGCGTCGTACGCGCCGATGCGGATGGCGATGCCAGAAAGACCAGACGCGGCAAAGGTGGAGGCGACGGCCTCGCCGAAGGCCTTGCTCGCACCATAGAGGTTCGTTGGCCGAGGCGGGGCGTCATCGGGGAGTTCCATGTCGGCTGGGTAGCCGCCGGCCACATGCGCGCTGCTGGCGAAAATCACGCGCCGGCAGCCCGCCGCGCTGGCAGCGCGGAAGATGTTGACCACGCCGCGAATATTGTTGTCAACGAGCGATGGTTCCCACTCCGCCTCTGGCGAGGGATCGGCCGCGAGGTGGATGACCGTGTCGATGCCGGAACAGGCAGCGGCGCAGGCATCGGCGTCGGTCACATCAAGAGTCCGGATCTCATGGCCGTCGCCTGGTGTCTCGGCGAGGCGGTCCAGCACGAGATCGGCCAGCCGAAAGCGATAGTTCTCGCCATGAGCTTGGCGGAAGGCCGTGCCAATGCGTCCCGCCGCGCCAGTCAGCAGGATGAACCGGCGGCGTTGTGGTTCGCTCACGATGCGATGCTGATCCTTAATCCTCGCCCAGGTACGCCTTGCGCACCATGTCGTTGCCGAGGAGTTCCTTGCCGGTCCCGGTCAGGACGATGTGTCCCGTTTGAATAACGTAGCCGCGATTGGCGACCGCCAACGCTTTGAGCGCATTCTGCTCGACGAGGAGCACGGTCGTGCCCTGCTGGTTGATGTCGATGATGATCTGGAAAATGGTATCGACGAGGATGGGCGACAGGCCAAGGGACGGCTCATCGAGCAACAGGACCGACGGCCGGGCCATCAGGGCACGGCCGATGGCCAGCATCTGCTGCTCGCCTCCGGACATCGTCCCGGCGATCTGGCTCTTGCGTTCTTCGAGCCTCGGGAAGAGGCCGAAAACGCGAGCCAGATCGCCGGGGTCCGGCTTGCCGTGCGAGAACGCGCCCAGCTCCAGGTTCTCCATCACCGACATGCGGTTGAAGATGCGCCGGCCCTCGGGCGCGTGGGCGACGCCGAGGCCGGCGACGACGTGGGCTGGCTTGTCGCTGATGACGCTGCCGTTCAGGCTGATCGAACCGGTTCTTGGCCGAATCAACCCGGAAATCGTGTGCAGCGTCGTTGTTTTGCCCGCGCCATTCGAGCCGATCAGGGTGACGATCTCGCCTTTGTCGACATTGAGCGAGACGCCTTTCAGCGCCTGGATATTGCCGTAATAGGTGGTGATGTCCTGAACATCGAGCATCGCCATGGGGCTACAGCGCCTTTCGCAACGCCACGCCGTTTTCCCACGCCGACTCCGCGGCTTCGGCGAGCGCGCCAGCCCCGGTCCCGAGATAGGCCTCGATAACCTTAGGGTCGCGCTGAACGTGGGCGGGCGTTCCTTCGGAGATCTTGATGCCATGATCGAGCACCGATACCTGATCGGAGATGCCCATGACCACCTTCATATCATGTTCGATCAGGAAGATGGTGAGGTCGAGATCGCGGCGCAACCGGTCGATGAAACGGGTGAGCTGCAGCGTTTCCTGCGGGTTCATGCCGGCGGTCGGCTCATCGAGCAGCAGCAGCTTTGGCTGACTGGCCAGGGCGCGGGCAATCTCCAGCCGGCGCTGGTCGCCATAGGCAAGATTCTTGGCAGTCACAGGACCTTGTCCGCGCAGGCCGACATAGTCGAGCAACTCCCTGGCCCGCTCTCGAGATTCCTGCTCTTCGCGCTTGACCGAGGGAAGCCGAAGCACGGCGCCGAGAGGGGTCGACTTCATCCGGCAATGCATGCCAATGAGAACGTTGTCGAGCGCGGTCATGTTGGCAAAAAGCCGGATGTTCTGAAACGTCCTCGCAATGCCATGCCCCGTGACCTGATCGGGCCGCAGGCTGCGCGCTTTGTCGCCATGCATCCCGTCAGAGAAGAGCACCTCATCGTTGAACCGGATCTGGCCCTCGGTTGGCCTGTAGATGCCGGCGATCATGTTGAAAACGGTGGTCTTGCCCGCGCCGTTCGGCCCAATCAGCCCAGCAATGGCGCCGTGGGGAACCTCCAGGTCGACATTCTCAACCGCGACGAGCCCGCCGAATCGCTTGGTCAAGCCGGAGATGCTGAGGATTGAGGGCTGGAAGGCTGGCATGTCGTTGGCCGCCAGGGCACTCATGCTACCTGACCCCCTCGCTCGTCCGGGGTTGGGTCACTATGCACGCGGACATCGAACAGATCCTGTTGCTCCTGCACGGTGATGTCCAGATCCTCCGGTTGCATCTCGGCCGCGCGTTGCTTGCTGGGGAAGAGGCCGCCAGGACGCAACAGCATCATCAGCACCAGCGACAGGCCGAAAACGAGATAGCGATCTTCGCCAACGTTGTGGCTGGCAAGCCAGTCATTGCCAATCCGTTCGCCAAAGGCATTAAGCGGTTCGGTCAGTCGATCGGCAAGAATGCGGTCGAACGAGCCGATGAGGACGGCTCCGATGACCGCGCCGTACACGTTGCCAATGCCGCCGAGGATGACTGCCGAGAGGATCAGGATCGAGAGAGTGAACTCAAACTGGCTCGGATGCACGTACTGGAATGCCGAAGAGAAGAGCGAGCCGGCAAACCCGGAGAAGGATGCGCCAAGCGCGAAGGCCCACAACTTGGTCCGAACCAGATTGATGCCCATGCTGGCCGCCGCCAGCTCGTCTTCGCGGATCGCCTGCCAGGAGCGACCCAGCCGGGAGTCATACATCCGCAGAATCATGAAGATCGAAAGAATGCCGATCGCGAGAATGAGCCAGTACCAGTTGCGCTGGGCGGTCTGGCTGAAATCCAACGGGCCGATGGATGGCGGCTTGGCGATCGGATTGATGCCCCGCGTGCCGCCAGTCAGGGGGGTGGCGTTCAGAAAGAAGTTCGGCACGATCTCGCCGAAGCCCAGCGTGACAATGGCCAGATAGTCCCCGCGCAGCCGGAGTGTTGGCGCGCCGAGAATGACGCCGAAGATTGCCGCCACGATGAACGCGACGACGAGCGCTGGCCAGAACTGCTGAAAAAAGGGAGGAATATAGCCCCCCCGGACAAAAACCGATGCCGGCGAGGTTAGAAAG
Organism: uncultured Sphaerobacteraceae bacterium; assembly: GCA_964434995.1. GTDB lineage: Bacteria > Chloroflexota > Chloroflexia > Thermomicrobiales > UBA6265 > JACCXM01. The sequence goes on along the minus strand of CAYSXO010000292.1, from coordinate 436 downwards.
CCGACGGTATAGGCGCCAATGGCAAAGAACGCGGCATAGCCAAGATCGAGCAAACCCGCGTAGCCGACGACGATGTTCAGGCCCATTGCCAGCAGCGCATAGATGCCAATCGGCAACAGCGCGCCCAAGAGCTTCAGCCCCAGCGCGTCATCGATGAAGGGGAAGAGAATCAAGAAAATGAGCAATGCGACGAATGCAAGAATGTCCCGGACAGAGCGGGGATTCGCGGCCGAGTTTGCGGGCAGATTCTCCGCGGTCTTGGCGGCTCGGGATGGCGCAAGGCTGCCCATGGGCGTCTCCTAGACCTTCTCGGGGACAGCTTCGCCCAGCAACCCGGTGGGCTTGAAGACCATCACCAGGACGAGGACGCCAAAGATCATCAGCGGCGTCCACTGCGCGCCCCACCAGGGGATGTATGTCTGCAGGAAGCCATCGC
>CAYSXO010000291.1:0-6392 GCA_964434995.1 uncultured Sphaerobacteraceae bacterium | reverse complement strand
CCAGGAGGCTGGTCCAATCGCGGATTGCACACGCGGGAGCGGAGTGCGCCCCGCCCCGCTCCCGCGTGGTTCTGTAAAGACCCTGGATGTCAGGTCGGCGCGCAGACCGCGAAGGCCGTAACGTTGAACGTCCCACCGATGTTGATGAATTCCACCTGAGCGATCCAGCCGGTGGGAGTATTGTCGGTGGTGGCGGGGTAACTGCCGCGCACAATGCCAAGCTCGTCGATGAACTTCGGTTCCAGAAAGCCGCCGCCCGTGGCCACATAACCATCCGCGCAAGTTGCCGTGCACTCGGCCGTGTCGCCCGGATTGAATCCGCCGCCGCCGACGGAACAGACCTTGGTGACCAGCACCGCGCCCGTCCCGGCTTGCGGACCCTGCGGCCCCTCCGGACCCGCGGGCCCTTCCTTGCCCCGCTTGCCCCGCCGGCCGCGCCGCTTCCTTTCGGCCGAGACCTCGTCTTTCGCTGCCGCGGCGGAGCCGTTGCCGAGGCTGGCCGCGGCAAGACCACTCGCTGCTGCCAGCGAGAGGGCAGTGCGCCGGGTTCCCAACTGGGCCATCAACCGGGTAACGCCTTCGAATCGAGGCCGATCCATGCATCCTCCCCGCGTGCCGGCACACTCGTGCCATCCAATCAGCGGCGATGGCGGGGCCTTGCCCTGCCACTCCGGAATCACCTTAGCGAATGAAGACGTAATGTACACGATGATATAGAGGAATGTCGTATCAATCTTGCACAGAAGTTCGCTTCCGGACGCGCGATGCGGTGGCACGCGCCGATCATCGAGCCACCGATGCCGGACCTGGCCAGACTCCCAGGCCGATCTGGCGCGAACAATTTCGTGCCATCTGGCAGAATGGGACGAGGGCGAGCGGACGCGTGTCAGGAGCATTCATGGTTCAGGCAATCGATCACATCGTTGTCGTCGTGCGCGATCTGGCGCAAGCCTCCGAAAACTACCGCCGGGCCGGCTTCACGGTGACGCCGGGTGGCTATCACACCGGCGGCGCCACCCACAACGCGCTGATCTCCTTCGGCGACGGGGCGTACTTCGAGTTGATCGCCTTTACCGAGCCGGACAAGCCGCAGGCGCACCGCTGGTGGCAGAAGTCGACCACGGGCGAAGGGACGGTCGATTTCGCGCTGGTCTCGGCGGACCTCGATGCCGAGGCCGAACGCCTGCGGGCGGCAGGAATCGCCGTTGACGGGCCGCACGACGGTGGGCGGAAGAGGCCGGACGGCCAGCCGCTCGCCTGGAAGATGCTCAGCATCAGCAGCGACGAGGCGCCGTTGCCCTTTATCATCGAAGACGTTACGGCGCGAGAGCTGCGCGTTCCGCCGGGAGACGCGACGCGGCACCCGCTCGGTATTACCGGCATTGCCGGGGTCGCCGTTCTCGTTCCCGATCTGGACCGCGCGTCCACTGTCTACGAAGCCCTGCTGGGGATGGCGGGAGAAGCAACCACACCCGCGATCACCGGCGTGACCCGCGGCCGGCGCTTCCGCTTCGGGCCGCACTGGATCGAGCTGGCCGAGCCAGCGCCGGACGCCACCGCGCTGCAGGCTCACATGGCCAATCGCGGCATCGCGCCCTACGAAATCGTGCTGACTGGGTCCGAGCCGCGACGCGATCTGCTTCCCCTCGGCCAAACCCACGCGGCGAGAATTCGGATTTGGGGTGGGTGATGGGTGACGGATGATGGGTGTCAGGGTGTCAGGGTGTCAGGGTGTCGGGAACGACGTGTGCAACGCTCGCCTCCTAACACCCTAGCAACTAACACCCTGACACCCCGTCACCCTCGTGTCCTACCAGACTACGACTCGCTCCTCCGGAGCCAGATACATCGGATCGCCAGGATCGACGTCGAATGCCTTGTAGAAGGCGTCCATGTTGCGGAGCGGTTGCGTGCCGCGCACGGAGGCGGGCGCGTGCGTGTCGGCGAGAAGCTGATTCATCAGCGCCTCGTCGCGCGTTTCCGCCCGCCAGACGGAGGCAGCGGCGATAAAGAAGCGCTGCTCTTGCGAGAGCGCGAGCTCCGAGCCTGAATCGATCGCCGGGCGGCCGTGCTTCTCCAGATGGATCTGCAGGGCGTCGTAGGCGACCTGGGCGCCGCCCAGATCGGCCACGTTCTCGGCGATGGTCAGCTCACCATCGACAAACATGCCGTCGACGACTTCGATTGCCGCGTACTGCTCCACGACCAGATCATTCAGCGCCTCGAAGCGGGCGAAGTCCTCGCCGGTCCACCAGTTGGCCAGGTTGCCGGCAGCGTCGAACTGCGCGCCCGCCTGGTCGAAGCCGTGCGTGATCTCATGACCGATGATGTAGCCAATGGCCCCGAAGTTGGAGGCTGGGTCGGCCCCGGCATCGAACAAGGGACCCTGCAGAATGGCCGCCGGAATGATGATCTCGTTGAGAACCGGGTTGTACATGGCGTTCACCGTTTGCGGCGGGAACGGCCAGGCGTCGCGGTTGACCGGGGTTCCGATCGTCGCCAGCGACTCGATGTAGATGGCGTTGGAAGCGCTGAGCGAAGAGGCAAAGAAGGAGTCTTCGATCGTGACCTCCGCGTAGTCGTCCCAGGCGTCGGGATAGCCGACCTTGATGCGGAGGCTATCGAGCTTGTCGAGCGCATTGGCGCGCGTCTCATCGGTCATCCAGGCATTGGCTTCGAGCCGCTCGCGAAAGGCAGCGACGATCTCGCGCACCAGTTCTTCGCTCTCGCCCTTCGCCTCCGCCGTGAAGTGCTCATCGACGTAGAGCTGGCCGAGGGCATCCGCCAGGTAGAAATTCACCAGATCGAGAATGCGTCCTTCAATCGGCGCGTTGACGGTGAGGCCATTGAGCGTGCCGCCATAGTAGGAGAAGGTCGTCGCTTCCAGCGTGTCGTCCAGGGTCATGCTGGCAGAGTAGAGGAGCTGTAGGCGGAGGTAATCCTTGATCGCCGGGAGCGGCGTGTCGCGCAGAATGCCGTCCAGCGCGGCCATGTAGCGCTGCTCGACCACGACCAGCCGGGAGAGATCGTCGAGGCCGAGACTCGCGAAGTAGTCGTCCCAGTCCATTTCGGGATAGAGAGCCGAAAGCTCGTCAGCCGACATCGGGTTGTAGACGAGCGAGAGATCCTGCACTTCATGATAGGACAGGGTTGGCTCGGCGAGCGCGGCCTCGAAATCGTAGGCGGCCTGGGCAGCGCCTCGAGCGTCAGCCTCGTCGCGGCCGATAAGGATCAGCAATTCGGCGCCGGTGGCGATGTAGGCATCGCGCACCGCGATGGTGGCCGGATCCTGCTCGAAGTAGTAGTCGCGCGAGGGCAGGCCGAGCATCGGCCCGCTGAGGTAGGCGACCGTTTGCGTGCTGTCCATCAGGTCGGGACCGGCGCTGATGATGAAGAAGCCGGCGACGTTCTGGAAGAGGGATCTCTCCAGAAACTGGTGGAGTTCGTCGAGATCGTCGATGGCGTCGATCTGCCCCAGAATCGGCGCGATGGGCTCCATCCCCTGCGCGTTGCGGGTTTCCAGGTCGACGCCCTGCTCGAAGAGGCGGATCGCTTTCCATTCGTCCGAGCCTTCGACCACGTCGTCGCTCAGGGCGCGCGCGGCCAGAAGCTCCACCAATTGCAGCCGGGTGCGGCCATCGAGGTCCCTCATCGTTTCGATGCTGGGCAAGTCGGGCGGTATGGTGGTGCGGTCGAGCCAGCCGCCATTGGCGTAGCGGTAGAAATCGACGGCGGGATCAGCGCCGAGATCCATGTCGGCGATGCTGATGCCCTGATTGAGTGAATTGACCTCGGCGAACGCCGAGGTGATGCGGATCACCAGGAGAGAGATGACGATGGCGGCGAAGAGGATGGCCTTGAAGACGGGCCGATGACGACGCATGGCAGCGATCCTTCCACACTCGCGAAGCGCCGCCGGAAACGATTCCCAGCGGCGGAAACTGGATTGCTCCATGGTCGGGCCGGGATCGGGAGGCGACTGCCAAGGGCGCGGCAGCCGTCGTGTCAGAACGGGAACAGCACGAGATGAGAGCGATGGGAGAGATCGCGTCATCCTGGCCGGTCCGGTGGCCCGATCCACGGTGTGGGCAATGGCATACTGCGACGCACTCGATACGGCGCCATCACCCAAGTTGGAGGAGATCGATGAATCACCCGGACGGTCCTCCATTCGTTGTTGATGCGGTCTGCTTCGATTTGCTCTCTGCCTTGCTCGATTCGTGGACGTTGTGGGAGGTGGTTGCGGCCGAAGCGGGCAGCCCTGGCCTGGGCCAACCGTGGCGGCACGAGGCGCTGCGCCTGGTCACCAGTTCTGGCGACTACCAGCCGTACGGGAAATGGGTCGCGGCGGCGGCTTCAGAGGTTGGTCTGGCGCCGGACCTGGCCGACGTGCTCCTCTCGCGATGGAGAGAACTGCGCCCGTGGCCAGAGGTCCCGGCCATGCTGGCCCGGCTCGATCTGCCGCTGGCTACAGCAACGAATTGCCCGGAGCGTCTGGCGCACCTGGGGGTGGCCGCGCTGGGGTCCCCCTTCGCCGTGACCGTCAGCGCCGAACGGGCGGGAGCGTACAAGCCGGACCCGCGCCCATATCAACTCGCGCTCGACGAGCTGGGGCTGCCGGCTGGGCGTGTCCTCTTTGTCGCTGGTTCGTCGCACGACGCGGTCGGGGCGGTGAAGATGGGGATGCCGGTGGTCTGGGTCAATCGATTGGGGTTGCCAACGCCGCCGGGGGCCGAGACCGTCACGATTGTTGCCGATCTGGCTGGGTTGCCGGGGATGATCGCCTGAGGGTGTAAGGGCAGGCCAGGAGGTCAGGCCAACCCCAGGCGCCCGGCCATAGCCGCCGCATCCCGTCGATTCTCAACGCCGAGCTTGTCGAGGATGTGCGAGACATGGCTCTCGACCGTGCACGGGCTGAGAAAGAGGCGCTCCGCGATCTGCGGATCAGTGAGACGCTCGCAGACGAGCATGAGGACGTCGCGTTCGCGCGGCGAGAGGGCGGTCATCGCGGCCTCGCCCGACTCCGGGACATGCTCGAAAGGACTGGCCGGTATCGCCAGATCGACCGCGAGCGCCTCTTCGACCGCGACTTCGATGGACACGAGGCGACCGGCCGCCCAGATTTCCCCGGCTTGTGCCGGGTCAGGGAGAGGAGGCAATGGCCGAGAGCGACGGACCGTGGCCGCCAACTGGACGAGTGGAGTGTCCCATGTCACGTCATCGCCGAGATGCCACGGTTTCGGCAACCCCGCGATGCGCTCGGATTTCAACATCTCCTCCTCGAAATCCACGCCGGTCCGCTCGCATTGCGCCTCGACCGCGCCGAAGAGGCGGGCGGCTTCTTCCCAGCGCCCGTTGCGCGCCAACGTCCCGGCAATCGCGGCCACCGAGTAGGCGATGCATCGCCATTCCCGAAACTGCCAGGCGAGCAGCAGCGCTGTCTGATGGTGCTCTACCGCGTGCGCGTCCTCGCCATCGAGCGTGGCGATAAAGCCAAGCCCAAACAAGGGCCAGCAGGCGAAGGCATACTCCGCGCCCGATTCTCGCGCCAGCGCCTCATTGCGCTGGCACACGTCGCTCAACAGCGCTTCCGCGTTCCGGAGGTCGCCTTTTTGCAATGCAACGTTGCCGCGGTAGTAGCGGAGTTGATTGGAGGTGCGAATATTCCACGGCGCCTGGCCGAGCTTGATTAGCGCGTCGAGGGATTCTTCGATGTACGGCTCACAACGTTCCGAGAAATGCACCAGGCACGCGGCGTGATCGCTGGCGCGAGCCACGCCGGCAAGGTCTCCGCTACGTCGGTAGTAGCGCAAACTCTCCTCGCACAGAGCTGCCGCCGCCTCGTAGTCGCTCTGGATAAAGAGCATGGAGGATTGGGCGAGTTGCGCGCTTGCGCGCGCTGCAGGCAACACCTCAACGTCCTGAGCGAGGCCCCATTCCAGCCACGATCGCCCTTCTCGCACCCGCCACCGCATCTGCCAGAAGAAATTGAGCGCTCCCGCCAGCTCGAGCACGCCCGAGACGTCGTCCGTATCCCGCAGCCAGGTGAGCGTTGCGTGCAAATTGGGGTACTCGTCTTCCAGCCGATCGAGAATCTGCCGCGAGTTCGGCATGTACGGCGCGACCCAGGCGTCGAGCCGATGCACCAGGTCGCGGAAGTAGGCGGCATGCCCGCGGCGTATGGCCGGTTCCTCGCCGTTCTCCGCCAGCCGCTCCAGACCGAACTCGCGGATCGTCTCCAACATGGCGTAGCGCGGCTCATCGCGGCCCGGCACGGGGAGGAGCAAATGCTGTTCCACGAGCCGCTCGAGGAGTGAGAACGCGGCCTCTTCCGCGCCGGGCGCGGCAACCTCCCGCGCGGCCTCCAGCGTGAACCCGCTTGCGAACACGGC
>CAYSXO010000290.1:823-6405 GCA_964434995.1 uncultured Sphaerobacteraceae bacterium | reverse complement strand
ACGGGAGCGCCAGGGCGAATGGCTTCAACGCCTGCCATCGTCGCCGCATGGACGATCTCCTGCAGCGCCTCTTGCTCCGGAGCCGGCCCCCCCAGAATGGCGGTGCGGTCATAGTCGGCCTTGTAGCCATTGACGATCGCCGAGACATCGAGCCAGACCATGTCGCCGGGTTCGAGACGGCGGTCGCGGGGAATGCCGAAAGTGCGGTGATAGTTCCCCTGCCCGGAGGTCATCATGATCCAGTCGATGCGATCGGCGCCTTCGGCCAGCAGGAACTGCCCAAGGCGGCTGGCAATATCGCGCTCGGTCATCTCCGGCCGCAACGCATCGAACAGCCGCTCCAGGGCCGCGTCAGTGATGCGGCACGCCTCGCGCAGGCAGGCGACCTCGGCGGGCGACTTCCGCATACGAATGGGCCAGATCGCGGGCGCGGCATCGACGAATTGTGCCTCGGGCAACGCCGCTTGCAGCCGCTGGTAATCGAGCAGACTGATGCCGAGGCGCTGCTCGTAGCCGATCTCCGCGCCGATCCGCGCCTCGGCCAGCCCAAGCTCGCGGAAGGCATCAGCCATCGTCGTGACCGGCGCTTCGCCGATCGCTGTTGCGGGAAAGATGCGTTCGATCCAGGTCTGTTCGCGCGCCTGGCTCTCCAGCGAGGCGGGCGCCACCAACGCCGGCTCCCCCTCGCGCGGCAGAATGGCGATCAGGTTGCGGCTGTGGCTGGCCCAGGGGTGCGCGGCATAGTAGCCGGCGAAGTAGGTGAAGTTCGCCTCGCTCGTCACCAGCAGCGCATCAGCCTCGATGCCCGCCAACCCCTCGCGCAATCGCTCGTACCGGCGCTCGTATTCAGCTCTCGGAAACGCCATCACCCGCTCCCCGCTCATCTTCAGCCAAGGTATCGGCTGGCATCGTACAGGAGACGGCAGGCACGTGGGGAAGCATCCCCGTGCTACCGCGCCTGGTTCGCTCGCCATGCCGCGAACTCGGTCAGCGTCTGCTCGTCCGGCGGATACGTTCCCGGCAATGGCGCGCCAGCGGCGACCTTCTCCAGCACGAAGCGCTCCAGCTCCTCCTGTTCTGCCGCGGGGCCGGCAATGAGGGGAGCCAGATGGCGCGGGATGACGATGACGCCCTCCTCGTCGCCGACCAGGATGTCGCCGGGAAAGACAGCAACCCCCGCGCAGCCGATCGGGACGTCGAAATCGACCGCGTGGTGCGCGCTCAGGTTCATCGAGGCCGATTGCCCGGCGACAAAGACCGGGAAGGGGTGCTCGGCGATCTCTGGCGAGTCCCGCACCGCGCCATCGCTGACCACGCCGACTACGCCCCGCGTGATCAGGCGGGTCAGGAGAATATTGCCAAACGAGGCGGCGCTTACGTCGCCGCGGCAGTCGATGACGAGCACCGTGCCCGCCCGCGCGGTTTCGACGGCCTTCCGTTGCGGATGCTCGGGATCGCGGAACGCCTCCAGCACGTCGAGGTCTTCGCGCATCGGGATGTAGCGCAGGGTCGCGGCCTCGCCAACGAACCGGCAATGCTCGGGATTCATCGGCAGCAGGCCATTGAGGAACTGCTTGCGCAGGCCATGCTTGAACAATTGCGTCGAAATCGTGGCCGTGCTCGCCTGCTGCAGCAGCGCGAGCGTTTCATCATCGATCGGAATCAGGTCGGTCACCAGAGTTCTCTCTCCTCAAGTGGCGCTACCAGAGATCGCGCGACAGAAACACGTGTCATGTCGAGCGACGTGAAACACCCCGGCGTCGCCAACATCGCACACCGCCGCGCCGAGGTCAGCCGCCGCGCTCAACAGAGCGTCCGTTCTCAGGCGCTGGACAGATTGCTCATGATGACACGTCTGGCTGGACGGTCTGGTCAGGATCACACCTCGGCCTCCCGAGACCACGCGGCCTGGCCCCAGCGACTGCCCGCGCTATGTCCCGATCCCGATGCCATCGCACGGTCAGCTCGACAGGTCAGCGCCGTTGGGCGGCCGCGGCGTCGAAGTCAAAGGGATAGATGGCAGGAGTCGGGTCTCCCGCGGCAAACGCTTCGATGAAGTGCGCCAGCCGGTTGACGATCAAATCGACGTAGCGCTCGCCTTTTTCTCGCGTCCCCTTGGTGGGATCAGCGCCCCAGCCGTCCGGCGTGACCAGCCCCGCCTGCTGCGGCAAGTGAACCAGTGGCTCGCGCCGCAACCGCTTCGTAAAGTAGGGCCCCTTGCTGCTGATGTCGGGCGCGCCGGCGTTCATCGCCTCCACCCGCACCATCTCCGGGCGGAGCGCGAGCATCATCGCCGTCTCGAAACCATCGCCGTGTCCAGGGATGGCGTCGATCTCGACGTCCTGCATGGGGGAGAGATCGTCAGCGGCCATGTTCCAGTAGGAGGCGGCGGCGACCGCGACCCCGGTGCGGTCGGCGATGTTGCGCGCCGCGACCTTGATGGGGTCATGATTGCCGCCGTGGCTGTTGAGGATCAGGATGCGCCGAAACCCATGATGGATGAGCGATTCGCCGATCTCCTGGACCACGGTGATGAAGGTCGGCATGCTGAGCGTCAGCGTCCCGGGGAAGCTCATGTGGTAGCCCGAGACACCCGCCCAGATGACGGGCGCGACCAGCACCGGGACGCGATCGACCACGCGCTCGGCGGCGGCGCGCGAAATCTCTTCCGCGATGCGGGCATCGACCTCCAGCGGCAGGTGCCGTCCATGCTGCTCAACGGCCGCGGTCGGCAGGATGACGACTGTCTCTGGCCCCGCCAGCGGCTCGATCTCCGCCCAGGTCAACTCGCGCAGGAGGACCGACTTCTGCTCGCGGCCGGCGTCATGCGTTTGTCCATCTGCCATGTGACTGTTCGTACCTCGCTTGGTGTACGGGCTCCGGACGCGGAGAGCGCCCTCACCCCCTTCCCCTCTCCCAGCGTGCTCTGAGAGGGGATGCCGTCGGGAGAGGCAACGACATCTCGGAACGCATCAACGATTCTCCGCTTCGGCGCACAGAACGGTGATTACTGCCCGCGGCGTAACGCCACGCACGATACGTGGCGTTACGCCCTGTGGACTGGGGCCGGGTCACCATGCTGAGCGCGCGAAGCATCGCGGCATCGTTGCGCCCGCTTGCTCATCGGCCGAGAATCTCCGTTCCTCAGGATGACCCGGCGTGTGACCGCCGTGGCTTCCCGTTTGAATGCCTCCCTCCTCGCACAGATGACCTCATGCCCGCTGTCGATCAGTCCGGGATGCAGGCGACGACCTCGACTTCGACCAGAATCCCCTCGCCCAGACGGCCGCCCTGGATGCAGGTGCGAGGGGGAGGGTCGGCGCTGAAGAACTCCTTGTAGACCTCGTTGAAGGCCGGGCGGTCGTCGAGGTTGGCGACGAACGCCGTCACCTTCAGGGCGTTGTCGAGCGACGTGCCGGCGGCCTCCAGCACCGCCTGCAGGTTGCGCATCGTCTGCCGCCCCTGAGCGGCGATGTCGTCGCCAGCCAGCGCCCCGGTGGCCAGATCGTTGCCGACCATGCCCTGGGTAAAGACGAGGTTGCCGAAGCGCGCGCCGGGGGAGAGGATCGGGTTGCGCTTGCTCCCCTCCGGCCGAATGATCTCCCGCTGCATCCACCAACTCCTTTCGCGCTCCCGAGGAGCGTCTTACTCGACCCCGAGGGCTTGCCGCAGCCCGTCCCCGAGGAAATTGACGCCAAGCACGGTAAAGACAATGGCCAGGCCCGGCAGGGTCGAAACCCACCAGGCGACGGCCATGTACATCTGGCCATCGTTGAGCATGCGGCCCCAGGAAGAGGTCGGCGGCTCGATGCCGACACCGACATAACTCAGCGAGCTTTCGAGCAGGATCATCAGTCCAAGTTGCAGGGTGGCGATGACGATGACGATCGGCGCGACATTTGGCAACAGATGGCGGAACATGATGCGCCCGCCTGGCGCGCCGCAGGCGACCGCCGCCTCGACGTACTCCTTCTGCCGCTCGACCAGCAGGCGGCCGCGCACCATGCGGGCGTAGATCACCCAGTCAGCCAGGGCCAGCACCGCCACGATGGCGGCGATGCCGCGGCCCAGGATGACCAGCACGAGCAGCACGAGCAGGATTTGCGGGAAGGCGAGCTGCACGTCCGCGATCCGCATCAGCACCGCGTCGGTGCGCCCACCGCGATACCCGGAAAGCAGCCCCAGCGCAACCCCGATGCTGCCCGAGACGAGGACCGCCGAGATGCCGATCAGGAGAGAGATGCGCCCACCGTACATGATCCGGCTCAGCATGTCGCGCCCAAGGTGATCCGTCCCCAGCAGATGCGCGGCGCTGCCACCGGCCCAGGCCGGGGGTTGCAGGCGGTTGGCGACGTCCTGATGATCCGGGTTGTAGGGGCTGAGAATCGGGGCGAAGAGCGTGCTGCCAACCATCACGAGCAGCAGCATCGCGCCGAAGGCGACCTTCTTGCGGCTGAGAATCCGCGCCAGGTCCCGAACGCGCGGGCTGATCCGCGCGGGCGGCCGCGACATCGCGGCCGCGGGGTTCTGAATGCTCGTCATCCCCTCATGCACGCCGATCATGCCGTACCCAGCCGCACGCGCGGATCGAGCCAGGCATAGACGAGGTCAACGATCAGGTTGAGCGTGACGAAGATGACTGCCGCAACCAGCACGATCCCCTGAATCAGGGGGTAGTCCCGCGCCGAGACGGACTGGATGGCCAGGCGCCCGATCCCCGGCCACCCGAAGACCGTCTCGGTGATGGCGGCGCCGCCCAGGAGCGCGCCCCAGCGCAGGCCGACCACGGTGATGAGCGGGTTCGCCGCGTTGCGGAAGGCATGGCTGAGGTTGACCACCCAGGCGGAGAGCCCCTTGGCGCGCGCGGTGCGGACGTAGTCCTGCCGCATCACGCTCACCATCTCGGTGCGCACCACGCGCGTCATCAGCGCGGTCACATCAGCGGCAAGGGTGATCGCGGGCAGGATCAGGTACTTCGGGCCGTCCGCTCCGGAGGGTGGCAGCAGCCGCAAGGAGAGGCTGAAGACGAGGATGAGCTGCACGCCGAGCCAGAAGCTGGGCACCGACTGCGTGGCCAGGGTCAGCCCGGACACCACGTTGTCCAGGGCGGAGCCGGGCCGCAGCGCGGTGAGAACGCCCAGCGGAATCGCAATCACCAACGCCAGCGCCATCGCCGCCGAGGCGAGCAGCAGGGTGGCCGGGAGCCGGGCGCGAATCACCTCGAGCACCGGCTCCCGATAGGAGAGCGACTCCCCGAGATTGCCGTGCAGCAGATTGCCAAAATAGGCGGCGAACTGCACCGGCAACGGATCGTCCAGACCCCACGAGGCGCGCAGCGCCGCGAGTTGCTCCGGGGCTGCTCCCCGCGGCAGGAGCAACTCGGCCGGGTCGCCTGGCGTCAGGCGAACGGCAAAGAAGACCGCGGCCGCGGCAAGCAGAATGGTCACCGCTGACTGCAGCAGTCTGGCCAGCACGTACGCCAACACCGTCTCGCCGCCCTACTCCGCGATCGACGCGCCGGCGAACCAGATCCAGCCGGTGCTGTAGGGCACGACGCCGCTGACCCGATTGCGAATGGCGAC
>CAYSXO010000290.1:0-813 GCA_964434995.1 uncultured Sphaerobacteraceae bacterium | reverse complement strand
GGTGTAGCCCCAGAGATACGGGACATCGTCCCAGTACTTCGCCTGCGCTTCCTCGAGGAGCGCGATGCGCTCCGCTTCGTCGACCGTTTCCAGCGCCTGGGCAATGATCTCCTTGGTCGCCTCGTTGTCGTAGCCGAAGGTGAGCGGCCCGGTCGCCCAGGCGAGGAAGAAGCCTGGATCGCCATTCATCGCCGAGAAGCCGTTGATGGCGATATCCCAATCAGCGGTGCCGCGCCGCTCGCTGTAGGCGCCCCCTTCTAGCTCTTCAATGCGGACGTTCACCCCCGCCTCGGCAAGCTGCGCCTGCACCGCCTCGGTGACCTCGCGGTCCTTGATGAACTCGCCCGGCGTGTAGATCAGGGTCAACTCGGTATCGGCAGCGTAGCCCGCCTCGGCCAGCAGCTCTTTCGCCTTGACCGGATCGTGCGCCGGGTAGCCGCCAAGATCGGCCGCCGCGAAGAGGATCGACGGCACCGGTCCCTGCAGCGGTTGCCCGGCCCCGGCGAGGATGTTGGCCAGATTCGCCTCGCCATTGATGGCGTAGCCGAGCGCGCGGCGCACGGCGGCATCGGCCAGCGGGCCATCCGTCTTGCGGAAGTTGAATGGATAGTGCGCGATACGCACGCCCGGCGTTTGCAACACCGTCAGATCGGGGAAAGCCTGCAACGCGGGGACCAGATCGGGCGGGATGGCCGCCGCGACGTCGATCTCACCAGTCTGCACGGCGACCATGCGCGCCGAGGGATCGGGGATCGGCCGGTAGACGATGCCGCCGATGGCCGGAGCCCCACCCCAGTAGTCGGGGTTCGCGGC
>CAYSXO010000289.1:4533-6414 GCA_964434995.1 uncultured Sphaerobacteraceae bacterium | reverse complement strand
GTGGCCAGGGGTTGACTGGCTCTTGGAGCTGGGGCATTCCCCTCAGCTCGCCGAATCCTGATGCCGGTTGGGAGTTCATCAAGTGGGTCGAGTCGCCGGATATCGCCATGCGCCGGGCGATGGCTGGTGGCCTGCCAGCGCAAGAGGCGCCTTATGAGAATGAGGAGTTCGTGACCAAGTACCCCTGGGTGTTGCAGGCGAAGGAGATGGTTTCCTCTGGCGCGGGCTTGCCGGCGGTCACCAAGCAGGCGCAACTCGTCGAAATCATGGGACGCCACCTGGGCGAGGTGGTTTCTGGCGGAAAGAGCGCCCAGGAAGGCATGGACGCGGCCGCCGAGGAACTGAAGGAGCTTCTGTAGCCCAGTTCAACGCGGCGCGGCACTTCCGCGCTGGGTAGACTGCCTTGAGGGAACCACATCGGGGCTCAACGTCGCCGCGCTTGCACGGGCACGTGGCGCGGCGTAGGGTAGAGGCCATCGATCGGCGAACGAGGCTTCGCGAGTAAGGCAAGGGAATCGAAACCAATGGCACAGGCAGTCACCAGAACCGCCCACCCGCTGCAACCGCTCACCGTCAATGAACTCGCGGAGGCGGTGGCGATTCTTCAGCGAGAAGCTCCAGCCGGAGGGTGGGATACCCAGCGCTATCGGTTCGTCGAGGTTGCCTTGCGTGAGCCAGCGAAGGATGCGTATCTGGCGGCCGAGGCGGCAGGCGAACTCGATGCCCTGCCGCGATTGGCCCGCGCGGTGTTGATCGACCGGGCCGAACATGCCTCGATTGTTGCGGTTCTCTCGCTCGACGAGGGGAAGATCCAGTCATGGGAGGCTATCGAATCGGGCCAGGCGCCGTTCACGCTCGAAGAGATTCTCGATTGCGAGCGGGTCGTTCGGCTGAATCCCGATTTTCAAGCGGCCATGCACCGGCGCGGCATCACCGACATGGACCTCGTCTGGGTTGATCCCTGGCCGTTCGGGGTCTACGACGACGAGGCCGACATCGCGGACCGGCGCCTGACCCGTGGCCTGGTCTGGGTGCGAGCCAACCCGGACGATGACAATGGCTATGCGCACCCGGTCGAAAATGTCATTGTCATCTACGACCTCCACCAACGCGAGGTCATTCGTGTGGAAGATCACGGCATCGTCCCAGTGCCGGCGCAGGAGTCGAACTTTGGGCCTGACGATGTTGGCCCGGTTCGCGCCGATCTGAAGCCGATTGAGATCATTCAACCAGAGGGACCGAGCTTCACGGTCGACGGCATGTTCGTGCGCTGGCAGAAGTGGCAGCTACGGGTCGGATTTACCCCGCATGAAGGCCTGGTCTTGCACACGGTGGGCTGGGAAGAGGATGGCCGCGTACGCCCGGTTCTCTACCGGGCTGCGATGTCGGAGATGGTTGTGCCGTATGGCGACCCGTCGCCAACCCACCAGCGCAAGAACACGTACGACGGCGGCGAGTTGAACTTCGGGGCGCTGGTCAATTCGCTGACTCTCGGTTGTGATTGCCTGGGCGAGATCTACTACTTCGACACCGCGCTCATCGATCAGGAGGGCAAGCCGTACACGGTCAAGAACGCCATCTGCATGCACGAGGAGGACTATGGGGTTCTCTGGCGGCACATGAACATGCGGACGGGCCGGACGGACGTGCGGCGCTCGCGACGACTGGTGATTTCATCGTTCTCGACCATCGGCAACTACGACTACGGCATCTTCTGGTACCTCTATCAGGACGGCACGATTCAGTGCGAGGTCAAGCTGACGGGCATCCTGTCGACCGGGGCGATCGCGCCGGGCGAGAAACCGGTCTTCGGTCAGCTCCTGAATGCCGACGGTCTTTTTGCGCCGATTCATCAGCACTTCTTCAATTTCCGGCTCGACA
>CAYSXO010000289.1:0-4523 GCA_964434995.1 uncultured Sphaerobacteraceae bacterium | reverse complement strand
AGGTCAACACGGTCTACGAAGAGCACGCCGAACCACTCCCTGCTGGTCCGGGCAACCCGCTCAACTCGGCGTTTCGCACGGTTCGCACCGCGCTTTGCACCGAGCAGGAAGCGCAACAGCTTGTCGATCCGTTGCGTGGCCGGGTCTGGCGGGTCGTCAATCCAAGTAGCCTGAACGCGGTCGGCGAGCCGGTCGGCTATCGGCTCGTGCCGCATGGCAACGTGCAGGCCATGGCCGGAACGGATTCCAGCATCGCCAGGCGTGCGGCATTCATGATGAAGCATCTCTGGGTCACCGCGTACGACGACGCCGAAAAGTTCGCCGCTGGGGACTTTCCCGCCCAGAACCCTGGCGATGGCCTACCTGTCTGGACGGCGGCGGACCGGCCGATCGAGGAGTCGGATGTCGTGCTCTGGTACACCCTGGGCAGCCATCACCCGCCACGACAGGAAGACTGGCCAGTCATGCCTGTTTCGTACGCCGGGTTTCTGTTGCAGCCGGTCGGGTTCTTCCCGGAGAACCCGGCGCTCGACGTGCCTCCGTCCACGCCGCACGCCAACGGTCATTGCTGCTCCTAGCCGCGGTTGAGATCAGAACCCTGGTAGATCCGCGATGCTTGACGGAACCCCGTCAAGCATCGCCCGTCCGCGTGGCGCTCGCGCCACGCCTGTCGGCGCTTGGTCCATTTCTGGTGCGCGTCGCACGTCGAACATGCCAGCCGTACCCGGCGCAAGCTAACCAGGCGCGCCAAGCGTGTGTCATGAGGCCGCGGTACGGATGGGAGGGTGGAGGCTCGGATCGCCGCGGGCGACACGTGGGCGGATGGATGCCGCCCTTGGGAGGGCCACGTGGTGGAAAATCTGCGTGTCAGGCGACGGCGCCGAGGCACGGCCTGCAGGCGTGGCGATTCCTGGCGGCAAGGGGAGCAATGGGGCGACAGAGCGGGCCAAGCGGTCGATCAGGATTTCTTCCTCCTCCCCGAGCCGAATGCAGGCGTACTGAATGGTCGAGTGGTCGGCAAACTGCTCGGCTAGCTGAGTCATTGCCCGGCAGATGCGTGCCGTCTGAATGTGGAGCAGCTCGTGGACGAGGGTGCGCCGCTGCTGTTCCCGGGTGAATCCAAAGAAGTCGCGGTGCAGAAATACCGACGCCTCGTCCTTCTCGCGGTGGAGCGAAATTTGGGCGCGGGCGCCATCGTCGCTGCTCAGGCGCATCAGCGCAATCTCCCAATCCCCGACGAGGAGGAGTTGCGCGAGGTGGCGCAAGTAAGCGCTGTAGGCGGCGTGCTCGGCGTCGTTCATCTGGCATCTGCTCTTCTTCAGCGTACCTCTCGGACGTACCGGACCGGGTGATGCTGGCGATCATCGCCAGTGATCCATAGCCCCGGATCGCCCACAGATGCGCGATCACCTGGGGGACTGATTCGGCAATGCGGCCCAAAGCCAGAATGCATCGAGCGGGTGCGTCATACATCAGTATGTCGTACGGAGGTTTGTACGAGTCTCTGGCCTGGGTTCGCCATGTTCCGCCATGCTTGAATCAATGTGGGAGGCACTTGGTATCGCTTTGGGGCGGTGCCCGGGGCCAAGGAGGGCTCGAAGCCATGCCAGGGCGCAATCCGTCGACCAGGGTGAGTTCACGGCACGGCGCGCGACGAACGCGCGGAAATGATGGTCGCCTGGTCCGCTCACGTGAACATTTTCCGCTGGCGTTGACAAGTTCTTTCGACATCCATAGGCTTCGTCTCGAACAGCAAGGCACTGTTCGCAGAGAGCACGAGCCCGTGGTGTTAAGGATGGATCACATTTGAGTTCAACTGAAATTCCGACGATGGTGACCACTTCAACGGCAACGCGTCGTGGTTTTGCCTTTGGCGCCTTCCTAACCCACGTGATTCTGATCGCTGCCTGTTTGTCGATTCTTCTGCCGGTCCTCTGGACGATGCGAACATCGTTCGCGAATCGGCGTATCGCTTATGAGCCGGCCAACCTCCTCTTCACGCCAACCCTGGAGAACTATTCCAAGATCTTCGTCGAGGAGCCATTTCTCAAGTACTTCTGGAACTCGCTCTGGATTGGCCTCGCGTCCGCGCTCTTCAGCCTCGCGGTCGGCTCATTGGCGGCGTACTCGATTGCTCGCTTCCGCACCGGCGGCCAGCCGTTCAGCCTTTCCGTTCTTGGCACGCAGATGCTCCCCCCCGTTGCGCTGATTATCCCGTTCTACCTGCTCGCGCAACGATTTGGCCTGCTCGACAAGGGCTGGGCTCTGGCGCTCGTCTATCTGTCATTCAACCTACCTTTTGTGGTCTGGATCCTCATCGGGTTCTTTCAGGGCATTCCACGTGAACTGGAAGAGGCGGCGCTGGTCGACGGCAACGGCCGGCTAGGCGCATTCTGGCGGATCATTGTTCCCTTGTCGCTCCCCGGAATGCTGGCCGCGGGGGTGTTCGCCTTCGTCCTTTCCTGGAACGAGTTTCTTTTCGCGCTGGTGCTCACCGGCCGGAACTCCAAGACCTTGCCCGTGGCCCTGGCAGGGCTCATGTCGTCGCAGGGTGACCAGATCGGCGCGATCTGCGCGGCGGCGATGGCGATGATTTTGCCCATCGTCGCGCTGACATGGGTCATCCAACGCTACCTGGTTGCTGGACTCACCTTCGGCGCTGTCAAGTAGAACTTTCGTCAAGAGCGTCCTTAGCCATCTTCGGGCGCGCTGGCAAAGTGGCCTGGAATCGTGCGGCAAGTCGCCGCGTGGAACGAGAGGAGCAGACCGTGATCCGTAGAACTCGAAACGCGCACGTGGGCAATGCGCTGGGAAGGCGGCTCGACCGTCGTCGCCTGCTGCAGGCATCCGGCGCGGCGGGGCTCGCGCTCGGCGCGGGCTTGCATCTCGGCCGGGACGCTGGCGCCCAGGAAATCACCTTCTCGCGCGACTACGAGGGCACGACCCTCAATCTGCTGATGGAGGATCTGCTCGAAACGACGATCATCGAGGAAATGTTGCCGGAGTTCACCGAACTCACCGGCATCACGGTCAACTTCGAGAAAGTGGCCTATGGCGTTATGCACGAGAAGCTTGTGCCTCAGCTTGCAGCCGGCCCCGGCAATGGCACCTACGACGTTCTCGAGGTCGACTTCTACTGGGTCTACGAGTTTGCCCGCTCGGGCTGGGTCGAACCGCTCGACGAGCGAATTGCCAACAGCGGCGGCGCAATTGATCTGAGCCGGTACATTCCGGCAACGCTGAACATCGTGTCGCAGGCGGATGGCCAGACCTGGTACGTGCCGTTCTACGCTTACCCCATGGGTCTTGTGTACCGCGAAGACCTCTTGAACGACGCCACGTTCAAGGAGGAGTTCAAGGCGGCTTCCGGACTCGACCTGGTGATCCCGGATAGCGTCGAGGGCTATGTCGAACTTGCCACGGCGATCAGCGAGTGGAAGGGCGACGAGATGTATGGCGCGGCGATGACCGCGCAACAGGTCGACCCGATCGTGATGGAATTCTGCAACTTCCTGTACAGCTCGGGGGGCGATTACTACAACGCCGAATTGACCGAGCCGACGATCAACAACGAAGTTGGCGTAAAGGCCGCGCAGCTCTACGTCGACTGCGTCAACAAAGCGGCGCAGCCTGGTGCGGCCAGCGCCAACTACGACGACTCGATCGCGGTGTATAGCCAGGGCCGTGCATTCAGCTCGGTCAGCTTTAGCTGGATGATGGCCGTGGTCGATGGCGACGACGAGGCCGTCGCGCAGGGCAAGAACGCCCTGACCGTCATGCCAGGGGGCACCGGCCTGAGCGGCGCCTGGGGCTGGGGCATCCCCGTCAGCTCGCCGAATCCCGACGCGGGTTGGGAGTTCGTGCGGTGGGTGGAGTCGCCTGATGTGGCGCTTAGGCGTGCCCTGGCCGGCAGCCTGCCGACGCAGCAGGCGCCATACGAGGATGAGGAAATCCTGGCCAAGTACCCATGGTTGCCACAGGCGGGCGACATGATCACCACTGGCAAGGGGCTGCCGGCAATCACCAAGCAGACGCAACTGGTCGAGATCGTTGGCCGCCGGCTGGCGGAAGCCGTGGCTGGCGCTCCTGTCCAGGAGGCGATGGACGCCGCCGCTGGCGAACTGGCCGAGCTCCTCTAACAGACAGCAGAGCTGCCGTCATCCTGGGTGGCGGCAGGTATTCGATGCATGGGGGCGGGAAGGGCAGGCCGCGTGCGTGCCCTTCCGCTGCCCCGAGCGCAAACGAACGGAGGGCTCGTGACGCGAGTCCGGAGAGCGGTTGATGGCGAGCGAGCAAGTTCTCGGTAGTCCGGCACACGATCAGGGCGTCCGCCAGGCGGAAGGAGCGCGCGGCGCGCGGGCAGATGGCCTCTTCCGCTATGGCATGACGATCCCGACGATCCTGGCGCTCGCGCTCGTCGTCGGCTTTCCGCTGCTGTTCGCGTTCTACGTATCGACGCATGAGTACGACCTGACCGAAGGCGGCATCGGCGACTTCATTGGCGTCCAGAACTACGCGCGCAC
>CAYSXO010000288.1:0-6544 GCA_964434995.1 uncultured Sphaerobacteraceae bacterium | reverse complement strand
ACGCGCAGCGCGAAGGCGATGTTCTCGAAGGCGGAGAGGTTCGGGAAGAGCGCGTATTGCTGAAAGACCATGCCAAGCCCGCGTGTCTGGGGCGGCTGCCGCGTGACGTCCTGGCCGTCGATGGTGATGCGGCCGGCGTCGGGCCGTTCCAGCCCGGCCACCATGCGCAGCGAGGTGGTCTTGCCGCAGCCTGATGGCCCAAGCAATGAGACGAACTCGCCTGGCCGCGCGTCGAGGTCGACGCCGCTGACGGCGGCGGCATCGCCGTAGTATTTCTCCAGCCCGAAGGCCTGCAGTCGTGCACCCATGATTCTCGCCGCTACCGCTACTTGTTCATGATCGGCGATGCCTGACCACGGCGGCCCGACAGCGCGATCAAGCCCATTGAGACGATCCAGGTGAAGGCGAATCCGAGGACAGCCAGGGCGGCCGCGATGCGGCCATCCGTGAACTGCGCCTCGGCCTGATAGAGGGCAAAGGTCTTCCAGCCGGTCCCGCCGAGGAGCCTTGCCAGGACGTACTCGCCCGAGGCTAGCGCGGCGACGAGGAGCGCCGCGCTGAGCATGCCTGGCGCGATGTTGGGCAGGAGGATGCGGCGGCCGATCTCCAGCCACCCCGCGCCAAGGGTTTGCGCGGCCTCGACCAGCGTGCGCAAGTCGACCGCCGAGAGGGCGGCGTCGATGGCGCGAAACATGAAGGGGAGCGAGATGAGGGTGTAGGTCAGGATGAGGACCACCGGCCGGCTGACGTTGTAGGGGCTGACATAGGTGCGAATGATGGCCAGCGCCAGCACCACGCCGGGCAGTGCCCAGGGCACGATGGCCAGGAATTCCAGCCAGCGCTTGAACTTCGGGGCGCGCAGGTGCACCCAGAGGAGCGCGGGCACCACCAGCGACAGGCCGACGATGACCGTGGCCACCGTTGCGGTGAGACTGCGCTGAATGCCGCGCACGATTTGTGGATCGGCGAAGCTCTGGCGGTAGGCGTTGAGTGTGTAGCCCTCGGGCAGGATCGTCTTGCTCCAGACGGTGGCCAGTGAAAAGACGACCGTTGAAAGCAACGGCAAGACCATGTAGAGGACGACCAGCCCGATGAGCACTGCTCGCAAGACTGGCCCGAAGCGAGAAGGATTGCGCGGGGCGGGCGCGTCTACGACAGCCATTTCTGCGACCGCTGGGTCAGGGAATAGGCAATGGAGATGCCGATGGCCATGAAGATGGCCAGGATCATGGAGAGGGCGCTGGCCTTGCCAGGATCGAAGCTGAGATCGCCCTCGATGTAATACCCGATCTGGATCGGCAGGATATTGAGGTTGCCTCCTACAAGCGCGTAGGCGGTGGCGTACGCGCCGAGGGCATTGGCGAAGAGCAGCGCCAGCGCCGCGATGAATGGCGCGGCCATGACGCGGCCTCCCACGCGCCACCAGTAGTACCAGTCCGGGGCGCCGAGCGTGGCGGCGGCCTCGCGCCAGACTGGCTTGAGGCGAGCGATCGCCGGGGTGAAGATCAGGATCATCAACGGCAGCTGAAAATAGAAATAGACCAGCGTCAACCCGGTCCAGGAGTAGAGGGAGAAGTTGCGCGGATAGAGGCGAACGTCGAAAAGCTCGCGCAGGAGCAGCGTGAAGAAGCCATTGGTGCCCAGCAGGGCAATAAACGCGAACGAGAGCGGGATGCCGCCGAAGTTCGAGGTGACCGCCACCAGGCCGAGGCTGAAGCGCCGGCCGCGCTCGCTGCTGCTGACGATGGCCGCGGCGACGAGGCCGCCGACGATGGCGCCCAGAATGGCCGTGCCAAAGGAGATCAGCAGGCTGTTGCCGAGCGCGCGCAGGTACATTGGCTCGGTAATGACCAGATAGTTGCTGAGCGTGAAGCTGCCCAGCCCCTGCACACGCAGGCTGTCCCGGATCAGGACGATCACGGGAACGATCTCGAGGAGAATGCAGAAAAGCAGGAATGGCAGCAGCGGGAACGGCAATCCGCGCAGCCAGGGCCCGATGTCGGGCCGGCGCGTGCGTTCGGCCGTGGCCGGATACGGGATCGGTGCGTTT
This sequence comes from uncultured Sphaerobacteraceae bacterium, assembly GCA_964434995.1. Classification (GTDB taxonomy): domain Bacteria; phylum Chloroflexota; class Chloroflexia; order Thermomicrobiales; family UBA6265; genus JACCXM01. Next base: position 4,494 of record CAYSXO010000288.1, on the reverse strand, counting down.
GTATCGGCCCTGGCGCCAGCATCGGGCGCGACGAGTTCAGTCATGCGAGTGTTGCCCTGTCGGGGTGTCGGGGTGTCGGGGCGTCAGGGTGTCAGGGTGTTGGGCTGGCAGCGGACAGCCTTGCCGTTTTTCCTGACACCCTGACACCCCATCACCCTCGTCTACTGGCCGAGAACGAACGGGCCCCAGGAATCGGCGATCTTCTGGAAGGCAACGAACCCGAGATTCCAGTCCTCGATGGCGCGAACGCTTTCAAATGCCTCGGCGGGCGGGCGCTTGGCCTGGATGTCGGCCGGAATCTCGATGTCCGGCAGGATCGGGGTGGCGTAGCCCTTGGCGTAGAGGGTCTGGCCCTCCGGCGAGAGGATGTAGTTCCGCATCAGCCGCGCCGCATTCGGGTGTGGCGCATACTTGTTGATGATCGAGGCATAGGGGCCGGCGATGGTGGCGTCCGATGGCACCACGATCTCCAGGTTGACCTGTCCTTCGAGTTGGTCGCGGTATTCGAGCGCCAGGTAGTCCCAAAGGATGCCGACGAACGCTTCGCCTTTCTGGAACGAAGCCAGATCGGGTTGTGTCGCCCGGAGATTGCCGGCGTCGACGAGCGTCTTGAAGTAGTCGAGGCCGGGCTGAATGTCCGTTTCATCGCCGCCGTTGGCGAAGGCCGCGGCAAAGACGGTGTAGTTGCCCTGCGCGGCGCCGCGGGGGTCGCTGATGCTGACGCTGTCCGCATACTCCGGCTTCAGCAAATCGGCGAACGAGGCGGGCGGCGTCTCGACGAGGTCGGTGTTGATCAGGAAGACAAGATTGCCGTAGTACTGCACGGCCCAGAGGCCGTCAGGGTGCTTGGCCCAGCCGGGAATCTGATCCCAGGTATCGTTCTTGAACGGGGCGAGGACGTTGAATTGGATGGCGGTCGGCGCGAATTGCATGCCGATGTCGCCGATATCGCCAATCGGATTTTCAGCCTCTGCCAGGAACTTGGCGATCTCCTGCGCGGAGGAGAGATCGGCATCTTCATGCTCGGCGATGCCGTACTTCTCCATGAACGTCGTCCACATCTCGCCAAGGTTCGCCCAGTAGTCGGGCATCCCGTAGGAGACGATCTTGTTCTCCTTCTGCGCGCCGGCGATGAGGGCGTCCATGTCGGACGTGTCGACCGGGAGCTCAACCTCGTCCTGCGCGTTGGCGCGGTCGAACCAGGGGTTGAAGGCCACGGCTGTGCCGGCGGCAAGCCCTCCGGCCACCATACGGCGACGATTCAGCGACATTTGCAGGAGATTGATCATGTGGCGCTCCTCCGAGGTACGAGCCGCGTGCTCACCATCGAACCGTCCGCAACCTTGAACCGGGCCACTATGCATGGCTCAAATTGCGACATGGCTAACGAAAAGTCAACTGTCTGAGCGCACATTGACGTGATAGGGCAGGGATTGCCTGCCGCCGGCCGCTCCGAGCCCTGCATGGTGTGGCAGGGGGACACGGTTCGGCTTGGGCGATTGACGGCACGGGTCCGTCCGTTGCCGCGTTGGGGGCGCGCATTCGTGACACAATGGCAACGATGAAGCGTGGAATTGCGCGGACGCGCGCCGCCTGGTGAGCGTGGCTGTCGAAAACGCGCAAGCCAATGACGACGGTTGCCTGGTGAGCACGAACCGAACTAGCCCCAAAGGCACATGGGTTGCGGCCGGCAAGCTGCCCAAAGGGCCGAATGGCCGGGCGCTCTGCCGCAACCGCGGGACCGAAGTGCCAAAAGGCCGGCGCACCTTTTGCGGCGACCGCCGCGTTGACGACTGGGCGGTTCGCCATAATCCCGCGCAGTTGCGCCAGCGCGTCTTCCGGCGCGACAAGGGCGTGTGCGCCCTCCGCGGCGTCGATACCGCGGTGCTGGGCAAGGTGCTGCACGCCGAGTGAGAGCGAATCACGATGGCGCGTACCTCGCCGGAGCGCCGCGAGCGCGAAAAGTTCCGCAAACGCTATCGCTGGTTCTTCCGGCGAAGCTCGTACTGGGATGCCGATCATATCGTGCCGGTTGTCGAAGGGGGAGGTGAGTGCACGATGGCGAACATCCGCACCCTCTGCGTCCATTGCCACCAGCGGGTGACGAAAGACCTGGCGCGGAGGCAGGCCTCTCGCCGCCGGCAGACGAATGTAGGGTACGAAGGGCTCGTGGCGCTGAAGATTATCGAGATGGAGTAGAGTCGGACGACCTCGGCGGCCACCGGTAAGCGTTCCGGGGGCAAATGTCGATTCAGGAAGGCGAGCACGAGATCGCCGTTCGTCTCCCAATCGACGCCCCCGAAGTGGCTGGCGCCCGGGAGCTCGTTGTAGAGGACCTCGACGCCCGCGGCCTGGAGTGCAGCAAGGAGCCGCCGCGCGTGCTCGACCGGGCCGGTGGTTTTACGCATGGGGACGTTCTCGACAAGAGCTGACGTGTATGTGCGAAGATCACGATCGGCTTGTAGCGCGATGCGGACGGAGTGTCTTTCTGAGCAAAACGAAGGATCTCGGCTCAACGGCAGGCCCGTTGGCATGGCGCCGAGATGGTTCGCTTCTCTCGATATGACACTTCAAACGTGCCGGAGGTCGAGAGGAGATCTACCCTAATTCTTCATTCGGGGGTCGAGGACATCGCGCAGGCCGTCCCCCAGAATGTTGAAGCCGAGAACGGCGATGAAGATGGCCATGCCGGGGCCGAAAGCGGTCCATGGCGCGAAGGTCATGAAGCCGCGCCCAGTGCTGAGCATCGAGCCCCAGCTTGGCTCGGGGGGCTGAGCGCCGAGCCCGAGAAAGGAGAGGCTGGCTTCCGAGAGGATGGCGTAGGAGATGGCGAGGGTGATCTGAATGAGGAGCGGCGCCATGGCGTTCGGCAACACATGCCGCATCATCAGCCGCAATGGCCCTGCTCCGCTCGCCCGGCTCGCCTCGACGTACTGCTCCTGCACGATGACCATCCCGGCGGCGCGCGTGACGCGGACGAAGATGGGGATAAAGATGATGCCGATGGCAATCATCACGTTCGCCAGGGAAGGTCCTAGCAGCGCCAGGACGGCGATGGCCAGCAGGAGCGAGGGAAACGCGAAGAGGATGTCAGCGAAGCGCATGATGAGCATGTCCCAGGCGCCGCCGTTGTAGGCGGCCAGCATGCCGAGCGCGCCGCCCATGGCCAGTCCGATCGTGACGGAGATCACCGCGACCTGAATCGAGATGCGGGCGCCATAGAGGAGCCGGCTGAAGACGTCGCGTCCCAGCTCATCGGTGCCGAGGGGATAGGTGCGGCTTGGGCCGACCAGTTGATCGGTGGTGAACTGCTGATAGGGCGAGTGCGGGGCAAGGAGCGGCGCGAAGAGGGCGGCCACCAGCACCAGCAACACGATGGCTCCGCCAACCACCACCATCTTGTTGCGCAGGGCGCGCGGTAATCGGCGTGAGCCGGGTTTCCCGAGGATCGCGGTTGCTTCGAGGGTTGACGCTGTTGCGGCCATCAGTCGACTTCCTCCTAGCTCACGCGCAGCCGCGGGTCGAGATAGGTGTAGAGGATGTCGACGATCAGGTTGACCAGCATGAAGACCAGCGTGACGAGCAACACGACTGTCTGCAGCACCGGGTAGTCGCGCTGGTTGACGGCCAACAGGGCATAGGTGGCGACCCCCGGCAGGTAGAAGACGGCCTCAACAAGGAATGCGCCGCCGAAGATGTAGCCGAATTCCATGCCGATGACGGTGATGACCGGGATCAGCGCGTTCTTGAGCAAATGCCCGCGCGTGATGACCGACTGCCTGAGACCTTTGGCCCGCGCGGTACGCACATAGTCCTGGCGGACCACCTCGAGCATCGAGGAGCGTGTCATGCGCATGATGACGGAAGCAGAGACGAGACCCAGCGAGAGCGCGGGCAGGAACATCGATTTCAGGTTGCCAATCGGGTCTTCGCTAAAAGGGATGTAGCCCCCCGGCGGGAACCACTGCACCTTGAGCGCAAAGAAGAACGCGAGCAGCGTCCCCAACCAGAAGTTCGGCAGCGAGAGCCCAACCATACCGAGGCTGGTCAGGCCGAGATCGATCGCCTTGTTGTGATTGAGCGCGGCGATGATGCCGAGCGGCAAGGCAATGAGGACCGCGATGACCATGGCGAGGATGGTGAGCTCGGCGGTGATCGGCAGGCGCGTCGCCAATTCGGTCTTGATGTCTGTCCCCGTGGTGAGGGAGATGCCGAGATCGCCGCGCGCCAGGCGGCCGATCCAGTCGAAGTACTGGAGGTACATCGGCTGGTCGAGGCCGACCTTCTCGCGGAAGGCGGCGATCGCTTCCGGCGTTGGCTTGGTGCCGAGGAAGACCACGGCAACATCGCCAGGGATCAATCGCATCGTCACAAAGACGAGGATCGACATCCCCACCAACACCGGAATCATCGCCAGCAATCGCGTGCGGATATAGCGCAGCATCGGACGCTCCGGGTGTTAGGGTGTTGGGGTGTCGGGGTGTCAGGAAGAGC
>CAYSXO010000287.1:0-6576 GCA_964434995.1 uncultured Sphaerobacteraceae bacterium | reverse complement strand
CTCGGCGTGGAGATCGCCAGAAACCCGCCGACGGTCGCCAGATAGTCGAGCAGACTGTACTGGCGGATCGCCGAAAGGACGCCCAGAGGAATGCCGATCAGCGTCCCCAACAGCAACGCCGTGCCCATCAGGAGAAGCGTTGGCCCGATGCGCTCCTGGATCTGCGACGCGACGCTCTGCCCGCCAATCAGCGAATAGCCGAGATTCCCCTGAAGCACCTCCTTGAGCCAGAGGAGGTAGCGCACCGGCGCGGGATCATTCAGCCCAAGTTGTTCCTTGCGGAGCTCGACCCATTCGGGGCCGAGCTCCGCGCGCGTTGACGGATCAACCATCGCCGTGACCGGATCTCCCGGGGCCAGGTCGACCAGGAGATAGGCCAGGAGCGTGACGCCACACAACACCGGAACGGCGATGATCAACCGGCGCAGTACGAACGCGCCCATCAGGTGCGCGCCTTCGCGCTACTCGGCAAGCGACCACTCCTGAATGTTCCAGTGGATGTCCGTGTTCGGCCCCGGCGCCACGCCTTCGACACGCTTGTTGATGCCCCAGATCATGTTTTCCGACCACCAGAAAATCGTCGGAACTTCGTCGTTCAGGATCTTCGCGGCCTGATGGTAGATCTCGCGCCGCTCGTCGACATCGGGTGTCCCCCGCCCGTCAACGAAGAGCTGGTCCAGCTCCTCGCTGCAGAAATGCGTGGTGTTGCCGCCATTGGGCGTCCAGTTCGCGCAGGCATAGTAGGTCGATGAAACGTCGGGATCGAGGCCGTAAGCGCCTCCGCCGAACCAGGCAAGATCGAAGTCCATCTCGTCGAGGACCCGTGCCTCAAACGCCTCTTCGTCGAGGGGAGTGAGCGTCACCTGCACGCCGATCTCGGCCATCTGCTGCTGGAACACCGGCGCGCAAAGCTCGATGGCCTGAACACCCTGCTCCCAGATCAGGTCAAGAGTCCGTGACGAATCCCAGCCCGCTTCAGCCAGCAACTCCTTCGCGCGTTCCTGATTGAATTCATAGGGGTTCAGGTCGTCATACAGCGCCCACTCGGGCCCGATAATCGACTGATTGACGAGCCGCCCCTGTCCCTTCAGGACGACGTCCATGAGCGACTGGCGATCGACACCGTGCATGAGTGCCTGACGCACGCGCTTGTCAGGAATGCGCTCGTTGAACACGGCCGTCTGAAAGATGCCGACCCCAGGCGTCGGGACGACATTCACGACTTCGCTGGTGGCGAGGCGCTCGCCATCCGCGGCGCTAAGCGCCTGCATCACATGCAGCTCGCCGCTTTCGAGCGCTGCCAGTTGCGTCGCTGGCGAGGCCAGGCGGACATACACCTGAGCCAATTTCGGCGTGCCGAGGAAGTAGGCGAGATTTGCGTCGGTTTGCACGTGCTGATCGGCCACGTACTCGACGAACGTGAACGGCCCGGTGCCAACGTTGGGATTCTGCGCGAAGGGGTGCTGATCGATCTCGGCCGGGTTGGCATCCTTCAGGATATGCTCGGGTAGGATCCAGATCAGCGAGTTGTTGTGCGCCGCGCCGACGAGAAACGCGATGTTCGGCTTTTCCAGGATGATCTTGACCGTGTAATCGTCGACCATCTGCAGGCCAGGAATCTCGTCGCTCTCTCCAGCCCGGAAGGCCGCCGCGCCCAGCACCTGGCTGAGCTTGTTGTACTGGCTGGCCGCGACTTCCTCCATCATCGCAAGACGGTAGGTAAAGATGACATCCCGCGCCGTGAAGGGCGCGCCATCATGCCACGTAACATCCTTGCGGAGATTGAAGGTGAACTCGGAGGCGTCAGGAGAGATCTCGAAGCTCTCTGCCAGATCGGGAATGAGGTTGTAGTCGGCATCGAACCGGATCAGGCGGCTGAAAATGAGATCAAAGACCTGCGTTTCAGCGCCGCCCGCCGCGCGAAACGGCAGCCACGATCCAGCCGGCTCACTCTCGCCGCCCAATTGCAGAACACCGCTCGGGGCATCCTGTCTGGCCAATGCCCGCGGAGTCTTGCGCTCGTCGAGCAACGCGGCCGCGGCCAGGGCCGCCGCTCCGCCAAGCAATGCGCGGCGGCGGAGTCTTCTGTCAAGAGGCGAGCCGCAGGCCCCGAAACGCGGATCGTCGATTCCCACGCTACTACTCCTTGTCTACCTTCCGCAAAATGTCTGGGGCATGCTTCGCCCCAGATAGACCATCCAGGCTTCAGAGTGAACGTCAAGTGAATTCAAGTCGACCGGAAGGCTATCTTCGCGTCTTCATGGCCCGCCGTCAACCCGGGCCACGGTATCCGGAAATCATGGTGCTCAGAGGGTTCCTGACCAGGGGTTTCATTGCAGCCGCGTACTCAGGGAATGAGCTACGCTGGTTTCCCATGCTGACGCGGGAACCGGCGTCCGCCCCGTTTTGCGCCAGGCCACTCGCGGGCGGCGCAGTGGCTCCTAGCGCTTCCTCACGCGGGGATCGAGCGCGTCGCGCAGGCCGTCCCCAATGACGTTCGTCGCCAGCACTGTCCCGAAGAGAAATGCACCGGGAAAGACCGAAATCCACCAGGCCTGCTGCAACCGCGGCTGCCCGCTGCTCACCATGCTCCCCCATGTTGGCGTCTCAGGCGGAACGCCAGCGCCGAGAAACGAAAGCGATGCCTCGCTGAGAATGGCGAACGCGACGACGAACGTGCCCTGCACGATGATCGGCGATAGCGAATTCATGAAGATGTACCGCCGCATGATTGGGAAATCGCGCATGCCGATCGCTCGCGCCGACTCCACGTACGTCTGCTCGCGGTTCATCAGGGTCGTGCCGCGGACCATGCGAGCGATATTCGGCGTATAGACCACGATCAGCGCGGCGATGACATGTTTGGTCGCCGGCCCGAGCGTGGCCATGATGGCGATCGCCAGCAGGATGCTGGGGAACGCCTCCAACGCATCCATGACCCGCATAAGCAGCGTATCGAGCCGGCGATAGTAGCCGGCGACCAGCCCGATGAGCGAGCCGAGCAGGATGGCTCCCGCCGTCACCGTCAACCCCACGAGCAGCGAGATGCGCGCCCCGTAGACCACGCGGCTGAACACATCGCGGCCAAGGTCGTCGGTCCCGAACCATGCCGCCGCCGAGGGGGGATCGAGTCGATCGGCCGGGTTGACGAAGTTCGGCTCGACGCGCGCGATGGCCGGGGCAAAGAGTGCCATCGCCACGATCACCAGCAAGAAGAGGAGACTGGCCACGACGGCGCGGTTCTGCAAGAGCAAGCGCGCCCAGTAGTACCGGGACGCGGGCGTAATCGCCGCGAGTCCACGTGGGACAGCGTGCTTGGCCGGCGCCTCGCGCACAGCCCCAATGGCCTCAGTCGTTGCCATAGCGAATTCTCGGATCGACGTAGACATAGAGAATGTCGAGCAGAAGCATGACGAGGATTTCCAGCCCTGCCACGGCCATTACCGCGCCCTGCACAACTGGGATGTCGCGCCGGGTCACGCTCTGAACGAGCAAACGGCCCATCCCGGGGATGTTGAAGACCGTCTCGATGACCACCGCGCCGCCCAACATACCAGCCAGCGAGATGCCGATGATCGTCAGGACGGGGATCAGGGCATTGCGGAAGGCGTGAACGAGCACGACGCGCCGCTCGCGCAGCCCCTTGGCGAACGCGGTGCGGACGTAGTCCTCGTTGAGCACGTCGAGCATGGTCGAGCGCACGACCCGCGCCAGCAACCCGGCTGCCGAGAACCCCAGCGCCAGTGTCGGTAATGCCATGTATCGGAAATGTTGAATCGGATCTTCACCGATATCGACGTATCCCCCCGACGGGAGCCAGCCAAGCACCACCGCAAAGAAGAGAATCAGCAGAATGCCAAGAAAAAAGCTGGGGATTGCCACACCGCTGATCGACAAGACCATCAGGAAGCGGTCGAGCGGGGAGTTCGCGCGCACGGCGGCAATCACGCCTGCCGGCACGGCGATGATAATCGACAGCGTCAGCGCATAGAGTGCGAGGAGGCCAGTCGGTTCTGCCCGCTCCAGCAGCGCCTCCGTCACCGGCTTGCCGATGAAAAGCGATTCCCCGAAGTCGAGCCGCAACGCATTGCCGAACCAGGCAATGAATTGAACATGAACCGGCTCATTGAGGCCAAGCCGCTCGCGCAGCGCCTCTTTCTGTTCCTCGGTCGCCTCCCGGCCGAGCATCACCGACGCCGGATCTCCAGGTGTCAGATGCATCAGCGTGAAGACGATGATGCCGACGATCAGGAGGACCGGGATGAGCAGGAGCAGGCGGCGAATGATGTACGCAAGCACGCGCTGTCTCTTCTAACCTCGCGGAACGATCGTGCCCGCGATTGGACGCTCCCGAGCCGGCGTTCCGCCGATGACCAGTGGGACGAACCGCCAGGAACCCGCGGGGGAGCGGCGCCCATGCCGCTCCCCTGCCCGATCGTGCCGGCCTACTCCTCAGAGAGCCAGCAATTCGTGAACTCTGGCTCGATCTCGAAATGCATGCGTCCCAAGAGGCCGTGCACCTTCGACGAGAGCGCGGCCACGCCGTAGTTGTTCACCAGCTTGACGAGCGGCGCCTCCTCGTACCACAGGCGCTGCAGGTCCTCCAGCGCCGCATATCGGTCCTCGAATTCAGGCTCGGTCTGCAACCGCTCAACGGCGGCCACTTTTCCGTCCGAGCACCAGCCTCCATCCCACGAACAACTCGCGAATGGGGCGATCAGGACCGGATCTGGCCGGAAGACAATGGCATTGGTCGTCATGTCCCAGCGCTCGTCGTCTTCCAGGTTCTCGTCAAGCGTCGCCTCGTCCGAGACTTCGAGTGACACCGTGAAGCCGCCCGCTTCCAGTTGCTGCTGGGCGACAACCGCCGCGTTGTAGTCGCCAAGATCCTCCTGCGTGCAGAGCAGGCGAATCGGCGTTCCGTCGTACCCAGCATCCGCGAGCAACTGCTTGGCCTTTTCGGGATTGTTCTGGTTATACAACTCTGCCGAGACGTCCGAGGCCCACACCGTCTGCGGCAGCATGATGCCGGGACCCGGCTCGAAGTAGCCCTCGCCGTGCGTTGCCTGACCGCTCGACTCGACCTCGATACAGGCCGAAACGGCCTGTCGCAGCGTTTGATCGGTAAACAGCCCAGCAACCGTGTTCATGATGATCACGCCGTAGCTGCGAGGCGGCAAGATCTCAATCGTGACGCCCGGATACCCCTCGAGCACGGCAATCTGGTCGGGAATGATCTCTTCCAGATAGTGATACTCGCCCGATTGCAGACCAGCGACGCGCGCCGCTTCTTCCGGAACCGGAATGAACTCGAGTTCGTCTAGAAACGCGGGCTTGGCGCCCGCATAGCCGCTCGGCTCGGAATCGACGCCGACGTAGTCGTCGAAGCGGTCGAGCAAGGTGAAGCGGTCGGCCTGCCGCTCGACGAATTTGTATGGTCCCGTGCCGATGTACTGATCATCCTTCAGCGGCTCGGATGCGGCGGCCTCCATGATCGACTTGGGGTGAATGGAGAGCCCTTGCTGCTGCCGCGCCAGCAAGCTGGGCAACGCCACCAGCGGCGAGCTCAGCGTGATCTCGACCGTGTACGGATCAACTTCAACAATCTCTTCCAGGAAGTTTGAAATTGCCAGGCCAAGGCTGCTGATCGGCGCCCAGCGATTGAACGACGCCACGACGTCCGCCGCCTGCATTTCGTCGCCGTTGTGGAAGGGGACGCCCTGGCGCAAGGTAATGCGGTTCGTCAACCCGTCGTCGCTGACCTCGATCCCTTCCGCGAGCATCGGCACCGTCGCGTAGTCGCCATCAAACGTGAAGAGCGCCTCGAACATGTTCCAGGTGATCAGGGTGATCGTCCGCTGACCAACCATCTGGTTATCCAGTCCAGCAGGTTGCCCCGTCGTGGCTACCCTCAAGCGACCGCCACGGATCCCTTCTTCGGCCTGACGCGATGGCGCGCCACGGAGAACCGGGCCGCTCGACGCCGCGCGTCCACCGGGCGCAAAGGCGCCCGCGGTTACCATTCCGGCAGCCGCGGCGGCCCCAGCCCCGACGGCGACGCGCCGGTTGATCCTCCGCCCGAGCATTTGGTCCATCCGCGCCGACGACCGCGTCTTTGCCTGTTTCCACTGGCTCATGATTCTGCTCCTTCGCAGCTATCGGCTGGCGCCGGTGAATTCGCCCGGGACTCTACGCCCGTGCCCGCACTTGACCGCGACAGAAGGTTTCCTTCCCTACGGCGCTCCTTTCGTCCCCGCGCATTCCGCCAGGTACAATCGGGTATACGCTGGAGCATCGTCATCCGATGCAATCGCCGCGCGCTCCTATGTCGTCGCCCAGTTACTCATGAAGCGTAGCGATCAGGCCGCGCCCACCGCTCGCTGTCGTATCGCCATCTCTTCGTCGATACCGCGCGGCCACTCGCGGTGCAACGGGTCTTCCACCGAGACGTCGAGCGTGCCGACGCCCTCGATGGTCATCGAAACGCGGTCGCCGTCCTGGAGCGCGCCAAGCCCCTGATGTTTCGTCCCGCACATGATGATGTCGCCTGGGATGAGCGTCATGTAGCCGCTGATA
>CAYSXO010000286.1:2893-6607 GCA_964434995.1 uncultured Sphaerobacteraceae bacterium | reverse complement strand
CGTGGAGCGGGGCGACCGGGTTGGCATCTTCATGCCGATGTTGCCGGAGACGGTCGTTGCCGTTCTGGCCCTGGGAAAGCTGGGCGCTGTTTTTCTGCCGATGTTCTCCGGGTTCGGGCCGGAGGCGCTCGGCTCCCGCCTGCGCGATGGCGAGGCGAGCTTCCTGATCACGACCGACGGCGCGTGGCGGCGTGGGAAAAGCGTTCCGATGAAATCGGTCGCCGACGAGGCGATGGCGCTGGCCCCGAGCGTGCGTGGCTGCCTGGTGCTGCGGCGCACGGGCGAAGAGATCGACTGGACGGCGGGTCGGGATGCCTGGTGGCACGACGTCGTTCCTGACGCATCTCCCGAGTTCGCGGCGGTCGACACCGCCGCGAACGAGCCGTACATGATCATCTACACCTCTGGCACCACGGGCCGCCCAAAGGGGGCTGTGCATGTGCACGCCGGCTTCCCGGTCAAGGCGGCGCACGACCTGGCCGCCTGCTTTGATCTCCAGGCTGACGACACCATCTTCTGGCTGACCGATCTCGGCTGGATGATGGGGCCGTGGCTGATCTGCGGCGGGCTGATCGTTGGCGCAACGTTGATGATCTTCGAGGGCACGCCCGACTACCCGAACCCCGATCGGCTCTGGAGGGTGGTCGAGGATCACCGGGTAACGGTCCTCGGCATGGCGCCGACGGCGATCCGTTCCCTGATGGGGAAGGGAACCGGCTGGGTGCAGCAGCGTGACCGCTCCTCGCTGCGCATCCTCGGCTCGACCGGCGAGACCTGGAACCCGGGGCCGTGGCGTTGGTACTTCGACGAGGTGGGCGAGGGCCGCTGCCCGATCATCAATTATTCTGGTGGAACCGAGACGAGCGGCGGCATTGTCGGCTGCACGACCCTCCGCCCGATTGCGCCCTGTGCCTTCAACACGCCGGTGCCGGGCATGGATGCCGACGTCACCGATGGCGAGGGGAACCCGGTGCGCGGCGAGGTCGGCGAGCTGGTCGTGCGCCAGCCCTGGGTTGGCATGACGCGCGGCTTCTGGCATGACCCCGAACGCTATCTGGAGACGTATTGGAGCCGCATCCCCGGCGTCTGGGTCCACGGCGACTGGGCGGAGATCGACGACAACGGCCAGTGGTTCATCCGCGGCCGCTCAGACGACACGCTCAAGGTGGCGGGCAAGCGGGTCGGCCCGGCGGAGGTCGAATCGGCCGCGACGGTCCATCCCGCCGTGCAGGAGGCCGCCGCCATCGGCGTGCCGCACGAGGTGAAGGGCGAGTGCATCGTCGTCTTTGCCGTGCCGCGCCCGGGCGTTGACATTTCGGATTCACTTGCGGAAGAGGTGCGGCAGACCATTGCTGGACAACTCGGCGCGGCGCTGCGCCCGGAGCGCGTCCACTGGGTGCGCGACTTACCGAAAACCCGTAACGCCAAGATCATGCGCCGCGTCATCCGCGCCGCCTACCTCGGCTTGCCGCCGGGGGACATCACCGCGTTGGAGAATCCGGCGGCAGTGGAGGAGATCGCGGCGTTTGCAGGCGCTCGCCCTCACCCCCAACCCCTCTCCCGTCGAGCCGGGAGAGGGGGGCCGTGATGGCGGAAGCGATGTCTGCTCCGGGCTTACAGCGGGGCCAGCAGGGACCGATACGCGGAATCACGACTCCCCGTTCCTGGCCCGACCTCACGAGGGGAGGTATGGGGTCAAGGGCCTTCTTCGTCATCGCCGCTGGCCCGCTCCCGGGCGCGGGAGCGGGTGTGATGCCGTCGCGGCATGCTCCCAGCAGGAACCAGTGCCGCCTCCACGGCACCCCTCTCCCGCGCCCGGGAGAGGGGTTGGGGGTGAGGGCCAGCTTCGGCTATCGCAACGCTCCTTTCCCGCATACCTTTCCCTGTCAGGTCGAGCCGGGAGAGGGGGTAATCGGTGAGGGCCAGCCCAGGCGACCACGACGACTCTTGATCGCCATACCTTTCTCAGCCACATTCAGCCGAGCGCACGCGGGATGGATTGGCTTGCGTGGTTTTCTCACGGCCCCTCAACCGCTGGCGTCGCCCGGCTGGCGCTCTGCCCGCCGATGATCGGCGTTGGCGGTGTTGCCGCCGGAGTTGCGGCTGCCGGTGCAGGTGGCTCCATGGGCGCGACAGGCGATGCCGCTGGGGCTGGCGCGGGTGTGGCGGTTGCTGACGGCGTCGGGGTGGCGGTTGGCTCGGGGATTGGCGTGGCGTTCGGGTCGGCCAGATACCACTCGGCCGCGTTCCAGAGGAGCGGTCCCCAGGCGCTTGGCCAGAAGCCGCCCACGTCGGCCCGCGCCGCCGGGAAGGCGTGCTCCCAGTAGAGGAAGAGGACGGGCGCTTCCCGTGACAGCAGCGCCTGAATCTCGTCGTAGATGAGCTTCCGCTCCTCCAGATCGAGCGCCAGGGCCGCCTCGACGGTGAGAGCGTCAATCTCCTCCTGAAAAGCATAGGGATAGAAGAACGCCGGCAAATTCCCGCCCGGCGCGCCGGGGCTGGTCGGGATTTGGGAGGAGTGCCAGTAGAAGAGGTCGTCCGGATCGTTGGCGTTCGTCCAGGTGTAGAGGCAGCCGGTCATGCGGTCGGAGAACTGATACCCGAGCGGTCCCCACAGCTCGTCCGGCGGCGCGGTCTGCACCAGGGTCGAAACGCCGAGGGCGTTCCATTCGGTGGCGATCATCTCCAGCATCGCGCGAGCCAGGTCGTCCCCCTCGACGCCCCAGAGATCGATCTCGAGTGGGCGGCCGTCGCGGGCGCGGACACCGTCGTCGCCGAGGAGGAGGCCCGCTTCGTCGAGCAGGCTCGCGGCGCGATCCGGATTGAAGCGGCGCGGGCTCAACGATTCGTTGTAAGCCCACGACACGGGCGACTGGTCGGCGAAGGCGGCGGTCGCCCGCCCGCCCAGCAGCTCGTCAATGATCGCCGCGCGGGGGGTGGCGAAGTCGAGCGCCTGACGCACCGGCGTTTCGCGCAGGAACCCCATTTGCTTCAGATCGACATGCTGCCAGTTCATCGTGCCATGCTCGAAAACGGTCAGATCGGAGATGGCGGCGGCCTCGTCTATACGCCCCGGTGGGATCGCGCCCGCCCCGCCCGCGACGTCGACGGCCCCATCGCGCAGCGCCTTCAGCAGCGCGTCCGCGTCCGGGAAGAAGCGGTACTCGATGCCGCCCAGCAGCGCGAGGTTGCCCCAGTAGTCGGCCCAGCGCTCCAGTTCGATGGCGTCGCCTGCCAGCCAGTCGGCAACGCGAAACGGCCCAGTGCCGATCGGGGCAACCGCGAACTGCTCGCGGAAGGCATCGAGCCCTTCGGCGAACGCGGAGCGCGGGCAGAGGTAGGTGGTCGCCACGGTGGAGAGGAACGGAGCGTATGGCTCGCTGGTGGTGACCACCAGGGTCTCCCGGTCAGGCAGATCGACATTCGCCACTTTCTGCCAGCCGAGGGTGCTCAGCGCGTCGAACGCCAGTTGCCGCGACAGTTCCCAGGCCGCGACGAAATCCTGCCCGCGAAAGGGCTCGCCGTTGTGGTAGCGCACACCCTGGCGCAGCCTGAAGGTGTAGGTCACGCCATCTTCGTCGATCGAGAAGCCCTCGGCCAGTGCCGGCCGTAGCTTGCCCTCGGCCGTGTAGCGCAGGAGCCCATCCATCACCCCATCCAGCACGTCGAGGGCCACCGCCGTGCTGGCCTGCCAGGGATGGAGCGAATCTGGCT
>CAYSXO010000286.1:0-2825 GCA_964434995.1 uncultured Sphaerobacteraceae bacterium | reverse complement strand
CCGCCCGCCACCAGATATGCGCCGTCGATGGCCACGCCGGGCGGCGTTGTCGGGCCCGAAGGGTGCGGCACGAGATCGGCCTGCCGCGCGCTGGTCAGCCTCGCGCCCCGGCGCCAGTGAGCCGCGCCGAGCAGGCCAGCACCCACCCCGCCAAGCAGCGCCTGGCGCCGGGTCAGGAGGGGCATTCGGCGCGCCCTGGGCGTGGTTTGGCTGGCGTTGGACAACGGCGCGACAGCGTCATGGCACGCAGTTTACTCGCGGCGCGTGTCCGAACGTGAGCGCGATAGCGCAACACGGGCGGGCGCGCGATTCCGCGCAATTCATGCGAAACTCGAACCGCATGGTTGTGTGGCTCGGCACTGTAGGTGTGGTTGCGGAAGGGAAGGAGATCCGATGGCAGGCACAGGAAACGCGAGCGAGAACACGCGAGAGGTGCGGATCGAGTACTGCACCGGGTGAGGGTATCTGGCACGAGCCGCCAGTCTGGCGGAGAACCTCCTGCACGATTTTCATGCGAACTTGCGCGGCGTGACCATCGCGCCTGGTGAGACGGGCTCGTTCGAAGTCTTTCTGGATGAGGAGCGGATTTTTTCCAAACGCGATCTTGAGCGGTTTCCCGAGGTGAACGAGGTCGAGGAGAAAATCGAGCGCCTCCTCGGCTCCGGAGAACCGGAAAAGACTCCAGAGTAAGAGCCGGCGCCGCTCTGGCACTGCCGTCAGCACGGGATTCGACACGCCCTGTGAGCAAAGCGGGCCCAGGCGGGAGACGATGCTGTGCCTTTGCCCAGCCTGCACGCCACCTCCGGGGTGTGACCTGGGACATGGAAAGTTCCGCCGGGCCTGATAGAATCCCGCTCAGTCAGATCACACCCATCGATGGGCCGCATGGGTCGAAGATCCAGCGGCGTGGAATCGCGCACGAGCCAAGGAGAAGGTGACCGATGACTTCCCCGCGACGCTTGCTGACGGTCGGTGCGCCATTGGCGCTCATGCTGGCGACGGCCACCGCGTTTTCGATGGTGGCTAGCGCCCCGGAGACTCGTGCCCAGGCAGCCACAGATCCGCCGCACCCGGTTCACATCCACACGGGCTCCTGCGACAACCTGGGTGACGTCGTTGTGCCGCTGACCGACATTGCCCTCAACACGGCGGGCGAGTCGTTTGGCCAGGCGTCGGCCATCCCGGTCGAAGAGAGCGAGACCGACGTCGCGATCACGATGTCCGATCTGCTTGCCTCGCCGCACGCGATCAACGCGCACGAGAGCGCTGACGCGATCCAGAACTACATTGCCTGCGGCGATATCGGCGGCCGCGTTGTCGACGGCGATCTGCTGATCGGCCTGAAGGAAGTCAATGGGTCCGGTCACAGCGGAATCGCCCGGCTCGAGACGGACGACGACGGTGTCGAGGTCTACCTCTATCTCTCCAATTGGGCCGGTTCGGCCGGGGAGGGCGCGGCGCAG
Source organism: uncultured Sphaerobacteraceae bacterium (assembly GCA_964434995.1). Classification (GTDB taxonomy): domain Bacteria; phylum Chloroflexota; class Chloroflexia; order Thermomicrobiales; family UBA6265; genus JACCXM01. The sequence continues at coordinate 1,362 of CAYSXO010000286.1, read as the reverse complement.
GCCGCCGCTCCGGCTACCGATGTCGCCACTACCGAGGCTGCCGCCCCGGCCGCCGATGCCGCGGCAGCCACTGATGATGCGGCCGTGGCCGAGGACGTGCCGGTCGACATTCGCGATTTCGCCTTCAGTCCCAACCCGGTTGAGGTCGCGGTTGGCGGCACGATCACGTGGACGAATCAGGATGGCGTCCCCCACACGGCGACCGCCGAGCAGCGGGATGTTCTACAGTCTGGCGCCATCGCGGCTGGCTCCAGCTTCAGCCAGACCTTCGAGGCGGCTGGCGAGTTCCCCTACTTCTGCGAGTTCCATCCGAACATGCAGGGTTCCATCGTCGTCAAATAATCGCCGGCGTATCCGATGTCGTTGGGGGCCGCGCTCGCGTGGCCCCCGCGCCGATTCTGGCGGAAAGCGAGGGGTTCGATCATGGCCACGTTTCGCGCCGGGGCGCTCCTGGCCTCGCTGCTCTTGACCACCTTCGGCTTTGGCGCCACCGGCGGCCTGGCGCAGGAGGCGTCGCCGCCACGGCCATCGCACATCCACGTTGGCGACTGTGACGAGTTGGGCGCGGTCATTCAGCCGCTGACCTCGCTGACAGTCCCTGGGGGAGAGACCCTGGGGAACGGTGACGCGGTCGTGGCCGAGGCGGCCTTCACCAGCATCCCGCTAACGCTCGATGCGCTTCTGGCAGAGGATCACGCCCTGAAAGTCCATCTCTCCAAGGAGCAGATCGAGACCTATCTGGCCTGTGGCGACATTGGTGGCACGCTCGACGCGAACGGGGCGCTGATCGTCGGGATGAAGGAGTTGGATGGCTCCGGCTATGCCGGCATCGCCTACCTTGAGGAACAGCCCAACGGGACCACCAGCGTTTCAGTGATGATCGCCAAAGTCATTCCCGGCGCCGAGGGCGCCGCGGCAGACGCGGCAGCGGCGCAACCAGCGGAGGAGGCGCCAGCGGCGGGCGCCTCGGCCGAAGAAGCCGAGGGGCCGGCCATTGTCGATGTCGCCCTAAGCGAGTTCACAATCGAAATGCCGGCCAGCATTCCCGCCGGGCCGGTCCGCTTCGCGATCTCCAACGTGGGCAATGCCCCGCACAATTTCGTCATCGAAGGTGAGGGCATTCGCAAGCGCGTGGCAAATACGATTGCGCCGGGCAGCTCGGCAGTGCTCAACGTCGACCTCGAACCAGGGACCTACACCGTCTTCTGTCCCGTCGGCGAGGGCGCTCACCGCGCCAACGGCATGGAGCTGCAGATTACGGTGGGGTGACAGGGTGTCAGGGTGTCGGGGTGTCGGGGTGATAGGAATGACGAGTACTACGCTCGCTTCCTAACACCCTAACACCCTAACACCCTAACACCC
>CAYSXO010000285.1:0-6644 GCA_964434995.1 uncultured Sphaerobacteraceae bacterium | reverse complement strand
GCGGGTTGAAAGGCCTGGCGCGCGAGCTGAACGTGCCGGTGGTGGCGCTGTCGCAACTTTCTCGCGCGGTGGAATCGCGCGCCGACCACCGCCCGATGTTGTCAGACCTCCGCGAATCGGGCTGTCTGACCGGCGACACGCCAGTCTTTCTCCCCGATACCGGGGAGTATCGGTCGATGGCTGAGTTGTGCGGAACGTCCGGGTTCAACGTTCTGGCCATCGATACGGAAACCTGGAAGCTCGTTCCCCGGCGGGTTACTGCTGCCTTCAGCACAGGCCGGAAGCTGGTCTTTCGGCTGACCACGCGGCTCGGCCGCACCATTCGCGCGACCGGGAACCATCAGTTTCTGACGATTCAGGGGTGGCGGCGACTCGACGCGATGCCGGCCGGAATGCGGATCGCCCTGCCCAGACGGCTTCTCACTCCCGCGTTCGAGACGATGAGCGAAGACGAACTGGCCCTCCTGGGGCACCTTATCGGCGACGGCTGCACGCTGCCTCGGCACGCTATTCAGTACACAACAAACGATCCCTCATTGGCGGAGATGGTTGTCGACCTCGCGCGGCGCGTTTTCGGCGATCAGGTTGCCCCACGAGTTGTGCGAGAGCGCCAGTGGTATCAGGTTTATTTGCCAGCGTCTGGCCGGCTCACGCATGGCGTGCGCAATCCCATTGCTGTCTGGCTGGATCGACTTGGCGTATTCGGGCTTCGGTCGTACGAAAAGTTCGTCCCGGCGGAGGTTTTCGCACAATCACGGGAGGGTATCGCGCGCTTTCTCCGTCATCTTTGGTCAACCGATGGATGCGTGCACCTCAGCCAGGGTGTGAGCCACTATGCCAACGTCTATTACGCGACCAGCAGCGAACGGCTCGCGCGAGACGTGCAGTCGCTACTCTTGCGCCTGGGCATCAATGCCACGCTGGTGCGGCGCGGGCAGGGCAGTAAAGGCCGAGCGCAGTTTCATGTTTGGGTCAGTGGCCGGAATGAGATGGAGCAGTTCCTGACCGAGGTCGGGGGACTGGGTCAGAGCAAACAGGAGCACAGTTCAGCCATTCGCGAGCATCTGCATGGTCGGGTGGCGAACACCAACCGCGATGTCATCCCGCGTGATGTCTGGCGCGAGTTGGTGACCCCGGCCATGGCGGCGCGATCGATCACCAGCCGGCAGATGCAGGCCTCAATCGGCATGAGCTACTGCGGAACGGCGCTCTACACGAGCAACCTCAGCCGCGAGAGAGCGGCCAGAGTCGCTGATGCGGTTTCCAGCGAGCCGCTGGCGGTCCTCGCTGAGAGCGACATTTACTGGGACGAGATCATCTCGATCGAGCCGGACGGCGAAGAGGAAGTTTACGATCTGACCGTCGAGGGCCTCCACAACTTCGTCGCGGCGGACATCATCGTCCACAACAGCATCGAGCAGGACGCGGATATCGTAGTCTTCATTTACCGAGAGGATAAGTACGAAGAGGAGTCGGAAAAGAAAGGTATCGCTGAAATCATCATCGCCAAGCACCGTAATGGACCCGTGGGGTCGGTCAACCTCCGCTTCTTCGACCGCACGGCGCGCTTTGCTGACCTGGAGCTGTATCCAGGGCCGGGGATGTAGCGATGAAGAACTCCCTCACCCCCGTCCCCTCTCCCTGCGCGCAGGGAGAGGGGAGCGTTGCAGGCAGGTGCGGTGCAGTCCGGGAACGCAACTTGACAGCAGCGTTCCCCCTCTCCCATCGCAATGGGAGAGGGGGTCGGGGGGTGAGGGCGCTGTGACCCGGCGCTTCAATGGCTTCCTGGTGCAGACTGACCCGGCGGTCGGGATTCCGCGCGCGTTCTTTACTGACGTCCTGCCGCAACTGATCGAGATGGCCGAGGTTCAGGTCACGCTGGCCCTCTTTCGGCTGGCCTCCGAGGCGGGCGGCATCGAATCGCCGGTTTCGGAGGTGGCGCTGCTGGCTGATCGCGCGCTGCGCATGGCGCTGCGCACGCCCGGCAGCCCGCGCGAGCCAGACGAGCGGATCGCGGCCGGGCTCGATCTGGCCACGGGCCGGGGCACGCTGCTGCGCTTCGTGGCCGAGCGAGGCGCGCGGGGAGATGTCTGGTACTATGTCAACACCCCCGTCAATCAGGCCCTTGTCGCGGCCATGGCGCGGGGCGCGGTGGCGCCGCCACGCGTGCTCTGGCGGGACGCGCAGCCGCCGGAGGTTATTCCGGAGCGGCCGAATGTCTTTCGTCTCTACGAGCAGAACGTTGGTCCGTTGACGCCGCTCATCGCCGACCATCTGGTGCAGGCGCTGGAGACGTGGCCGGTGGAGTGGATCGAAGACGCGGTAGCGGAGGCCGTGGCCTACAACAAGCGCTCCTGGCGCTACATCCAGCGTATTCTGGAAGGATGGCAGACGCAAGGGCGGGAGCCGCGCGAGCGGTACGGATAGCACCATCATGAAACGAATCGGCGACGTGCTGACATCCCTCTCCATCCCGGTTGGCCCGGCCACGAGCAATGGCGCGGCGAAATCGGCGCCGTCGTGGCGCTGCCCGATCTGCAAGGATGCTGGCTGGGTGCGCATGGAAGTGCCGGTCGGCCATCCGAACTTCGGCCGTCTCTTCCCCTGCGAGTGCAAGGTGGCCGAGCAGGCCGAACGGGGCCGGGACCGCGTGCGCCGCCTGGACGGCTTCACCCAGCACTCCTTCGATGACTTCGAGATGGTTCCCGGCGCGGAGGAGGCGTACGACGCGGCGCGGGAGTTCGCCCGCAACCCGGATGGCTGGCTCTACCTGCGCGGCGGCGTCGGTGTCGGCAAGACGCACCTGGCGGTGGCGGCGGCGCTGGAAATCCGGGAGCGGAACGGCAGCGTCCTCTTCGCGGTGGTGCCCGATCTGCTCGATCATCTGCGAACCACCTTCGACCCATCGCAGGGCGTGGCCTACGACGACCGCTTCAATGCCATCCGGGGAGCGTTCCTGCTGGTGCTCGACGACCTGGGTACGGAAAACACCACGCCCTGGGCGCGGGAGAAGCTCTACCAGATCTTCAACCACCGCTACGTCGAGCGGCTGCCGACGATCGTCACCTCCAATCAGGATCATCGTCACGTCGACGAGCGGATCCTTTCCCGCCTGCTCGATACGCACCTGACGCGGGACGTGCTGGTCGAGACGGAGGACTACCGGCGGCGTGGCCGCTCCGACTACGCCCGTGGACGACGGCCCCGCTGAAGGCGATCAGGTAGGACGTGCGTTTGATGGGCCGCCCGGCAGCTATGCCGCCGCGTCCGAAAGACCCGCGGCTACGTCCGCGGAAGCCCCGTAAACGAGGCTGAACGCGCATACGTGCGTATCAGCCGCCGCGAGCGGCATTCAGGGCGTTCCCGTTGAAAGCGAAGGGTCGTGCCTACGAATGGCGAGTGAGACGAAGGCGGACCCGCCGAGGTCTCCCCGAATCACGCGCCGAGCGGTCTTTGCGCTGCCTGTCAGCCTCCCCGTGTCACGCCATCATGACGATGTCCTGGCCGTTTGTACCTTATTGGCGAACCATGAGGCTACAACAGGCGGCCAACCTGGCGCGGACGAGCGCGAGGGCGTGTTGGCCGAGGTGGCAAGGACCATTTCGACGTGGTCGTGATGCCCCGCTGAGTGGCAGCGCCGGCATTTGGTACGCTTTGTTCCGTAAAGCGATGATGGAGCGCGGGAGCAGGCGCCCGGAGCCCAGAGAGCCGCCGCGGGCTGGAATGGCGGCCTCCGCACCTGCAACACCGCCGACACTCCGGAGCGCGAGGAAGAACGGCCCCAGGGCCAGGAAGCCTTGCCGGCTCACCCCCGTTAGCGGGTGCTTGAGGCCGCTGCCATGACCGGCAGCGGCGAAATGCGGTGGCACCACGGGGCCCCCTCGTCCGCATGGCGAGGGGGCTTGTCGTTTCCCGATTTCGGAGGTGTCGCCATGGAACGGATCTGGACAACAGCACTCGGCGGCCATGCGGGCAAAGAGGTGCGCCTGGCCGGCTGGCTGCACCGCCTGCGACGGCTCAGCAACGTCAGCTTTCTGATGCTGCGCGACGCCAAGGGGCTGGCGCAGGTTGTCATTGACGAGTCAGAGGTCATCGCGCGGGTCGCGGCCCTGCCGAACGAATCGGTTCTGGCCATCGAGGGGATGGCCGTCGCGCAGCCCCAGGCGCCGGGCGGCGTCGAGATCCATCATCCGCGGATCGAAGTGATCGCAGCGGCGAGCGAACCGCCGCCGTTCGACCTGTTCCGGCCGGCCATCCCGGCGCAACTGCCGACGATCCTGGACAACGCCCCGGTGGCGCTGCGCCACCGCCGGCAGCGGGCCCTGTTTCAGGTTTCCGCGGCATTGATGCATGGATTCCGCGCCACGCTGCGCGCCATGGATTTCACCGAGATCCAAACGCCGAAGCTGGTCGCGACGGCCACCGAAGGAGGCGCCAACGTCTTCGCCGTCGACTACTTTGGGCGGCCCGCGTATCTGGCGCAGAGCCCGCAGTTCTACAAGCAGATCATGGTCGGCGTCTTCGAGCGCGTCTTCGAGGTCGGGCCGGTCTTTCGCGCGGAGCCGCACGACACGCCGCGCCACCTCAACGAGTACGTTTCTCTCGATGCCGAGCTGGGGTTCATTGACGACCATGCCACCGTCATGGCCGTGCTGACGCGCGTGCTGCGCGGGATGCTGGAGTCGGTGCGGACCGAGGCGGCGGAGGCGAGCGCTCTCCTGAACCTCGCGCTGCCGGATGTCCCGGAGGAGATCCCAGCTTTGCACTTCGTCGAGGCGCTGGCGCTCCTTTCCGATGCGGCCGGGGAAGACCTGCGCAATGAGCCCGACCTGGCCCCGGCCCACGAGCGCTGGCTCGGGGAGTGGGCCCGGCGGGAGCATGGCTCGGACTTCCTCTTTGTCGTCGGGTATCCGCTGGCGAAGCGCCCCTTCTATACGCATCCTGACCCGGATCGCCCTGGCTCCTCGCGCGGGTTCGACCTGCTCTTCCGTGGGCTGGAGTTGGTGACCGGCGGTCAGCGGCTTCACCGGTACGACGACTACCTGACGGCGCTGCAGGCGCGCGGCATCGATCCGGAGCCATTTTCCTCGTATCTGCAGGCGTTTCGGCACGGTATGCCGCCGCATGGCGGCTTCGCCATTGGGCTGGAACGCTGCGTGGCGCGACTGGCGGGCATCGAAAATGTCCGGGAGGTCACGCTCTTCCCGCGCGACCTGCAGCGGTTGGCGCCGTAGGCGTGGCGACGGCGCGGGTCACCTGCTGACGGGAAATGCCCACGGTCTGGCTCAGCGCCACTCCCGGGCGAGGATCGCGTAGATCAGGGAATCGACCCATGCCCCCTTGATGAAGGCGTTCTCACGCAGATGCCCCTCGCGGCGCATGCCGATCTTCTCCAGCACGCGCCACGAGGCGATGTTGGCCGGGTCGCAATCGGCCCAGATGCGGTGCAGCCGCAACTCTCGAAAGCCGAACCCGGCCAGCGCCCGCGCCGCCTCGGTGACGTAGCCCCGCCCCCAATGACTGGGATGGAGGGTGTACCAGAGGATCGCCTCGCCAATCTCGGGGTCGGTGATGCCGAGGCCGGCGCGGCCGATGAGATGGCCGTCTCCGTTCAGGACGATCGCCAGATCGTAGGTAAGGCGGGGCTGCTGCCGCGCGCTCTCCATCGAGCCGAGCAGGTAGGCGCGGGTTTCCGCCTCCGTGCGCGGGGCGAAATCCTGATAGCGCGCGACCTCGGGCAGCGACTCCACGGCGTGCAGCGCCGGCCAGTCCGCTTCCACGAAGTCGCGCAGCGTCAGGCGTTCGGTGGCCAGGCGCATTCGGTTCTCCCGACCGGCGCGGACGCCGCGTTCGGCGCCTACCCCATCGTCGTCGTGCGCTCTGGCCGCACGACGACCACCACCCGCTCTTCTCCCGGCTGGCTCCAGGGATAGACATCCTCGCCCATGTACTTCTTCGCCATGCTGTTGATGAAGGCTTTTTCGGGGTCGGGGTCGATCCGCTCGACAATGCCACGAATTTCGAGATAGCGGTAGGGATTCTCCGGGTCGACGATCGAGAGGGCGACGCGGGGGTCGCGTTGGACGTTGCGGTACTTCTGCCGGCCCGTCGTCTGGCTGAAGAGGATGTTGCCATTGTCCACGCCGAACCAGACGGGGTTGTTCTGCGGCTCGCCGTTCGGGCCGGTGGTGGCCACATGCGCCAGCACGGGGCGCTCGAGCAGATCGGCAAACGCGGAGGGAATTACGGAGTCCTTCGTCGACACAGAGATGCTCCTGATCGCCTGATTCGAGACAGCCGCGCGCGGCCGCGCGGTCAGGCAAGTGTGGCACGACGGGCGACCGGCGTGCCCAGCGGCTTCGTCTTGCAACGCGCCATCTGGCTCGCCATCGGTGGCGCGAACGCGATTCTTCGCGTGTGCTCTCGATGGACGTCCTCTCTGGACGATCCTATCAGGATCACGCCCTGGTCGTGTCGCGCCTAGCGGCCGCCAAAGGTGGTCGTCCAGTACCAGACGTATTTCGAGGACTTGTCGTGGGCGCGGCCGATGCCGATCTCGGTGTAGTCCCGGCCGCGCATGTTCCGGTCGTGCTCGGCGCTCTTCTTCCAGGCGTTGAAGGCATCGTTCGCGGAGGCGAACCCGG
>CAYSXO010000284.1:0-6659 GCA_964434995.1 uncultured Sphaerobacteraceae bacterium | reverse complement strand
TCCGGGATACCCTTCGGCATACTTGTTCGTCAGCACCGATCCCACGGCTTCCAGCACGGCCGGGCTCACGAAGTTTTCGGACGCGATCAGCTCGATGCCATCACGCTGGCGCCCTTCCTCGCGCGCGATCGCCGCGGATACTTCGGGATCCGCGGACAGCGCGGAAGATACGTCGAGCATTGCCGAGTCCTTTCTTTTCCTGGCCGAGGCGCGGCGTATCCCTCGGGCGCCTTTGCTTCGAGCGATTCTACAATGCGCCAAGTGCATGAACGGACAGGAGGTCGCGTGAAGGTTGCCGTAACGGGCGGAGCCGGCTACATCGGCAGTGTCGCTTGCCATCGCCTCGCCGAGATCAGCGCGGACGTTCTCGCGATTGACAATCTCTCTCAGGGACATATCGAGTCCCTGCCCCAGACAGCCTCTTTCGCCAATGTGGACATCACCGACGCCCAGGGGCTCTCGCGCGAGCTCCAGGCGTTCAATCCCGACGCGGTGCTGCACTTTGCCGCGCTGACGATCGCGCCGGATTCAGTCCGCGACCCGGCCCCATACTGGCGCGTCAACACCAGCGGAACCCTGGCGCTGCTGGAAGCAATGCGCGCCGCGGACGTCAGGCGCCTGGTCTTCTCATCGACGGCCGCGGTCTACGGCGCCCCGGCAACGGTCCCTGTCCGCGAGGAAGCTCCTCTCGCGCCAATCAATCCTTATGGCGCTTCGAAGCTGGCGGCCGAGCGCGCGATTGCATCCTTTGCGGATGCGTACGGCATGAGCTATGTCGCCCTCCGCTATTTCAATGTGTCAGGAGCAACCATTCGCGTCGGCGAAGATCACCGGCCCGAAACGCATCTCCTGCCAACGGTGATCGATGCCGCCGCCGGGCGACGTGGTCCGGTGTCGGTCTTTGGACGCGACTTTCCAACACCGGACGGCACCGCGATTCGGGACTATGTCCACGTCGAAGACCTGATCGACGCTCATCTGCTGGCCCTGCAAAGACTGATCGACGACGGAAGCTCACTGGGAGCAATCAACCTCGGTACGCGGCACGGCGCGTCGGTGCAGGAGGTCGTCAGCGCGGTCGAGCGTCTGACTGGCAAGAAGGTTCCCGTCAAGAACGCCCCTCGCCGCCCAGGCGATCCGGCGGTCCTCATCGCCGATTCCAGCAGGGCGCTCAGCGTCCTGGATTGGGAGCCCAGGCGCTCAACATTGGAGGAGATGATCTCGTCGACCTGGCAGTGGCGGCAGCGCTTTCCGTCAGGCTACGGGGAAAAAAGTGGGCCGGAGTGATGAGCTCAGACGTGCACGGCTTCCCCAATTCTTCGCTCAGTGCCATTTGCCAGGCGCTCGATGTTGCCCTTGTGCCTGAGGATGATGATCGCGGAGATCGTCAATAGTGCCACGGCGTACGCCGGCTCCAGCCGGCCCGTCGCGGCCATGACAACGGCCAGCAGGCTCGTCAGCGAAGCGCCCACGAGCGATCCCAGCGAGACGAAGCGGGTTTGCCAGACAATGAGGGCCATGACTGGCAGGGCAAGAAGCGTCAACGGGAAGAGCGCCAGTGCCGCACCTGCCCCGGTGGCGACGCCCTTTCCTCCCTTGAACCCAATGAATGGCGACCAGCAATGACCGGCGACCGTGGCGACCGCGACGGCTCCGGTCCATGAGGGATCGAGGCCCGCGCGCAGCGCGACCACGACCGGCAGAAAGCCCTTCAGAAAATCGAGGACGAAGACGGCGAGAGAGGCCTTGACCCCGAGCGTGCGCAGGACATTGGTGGCCCCGGTGCCACCGCTGCCGACCGCTCGCAGATCGACACCCTTGGCCATCCGACCCGCGAGGTACCCCCAGGGAATCGAACCAACGAGGAAAGCAAGAGCAGTGGCGAGCCATTCGGTCATTGCATCATGCGGTCAGTTTGGCCTACCGCCCTTCTTCTCTCCCACGGAAGCTCATGCGGATGGCGGTTCCCGTAAAGCCGAATGCGTCGCGCAGCTTGTTTTCGAGGAATCGCCGATAGGAAAAGTGGATTTGCCCCGGATCGTTGACAAAGATGATGAACGTCGGCGGGGACACGTCGGCCTGAGTCGCGTAGTAGAACTTGAGCCACTTCCCGGGCTTGCTGGGAGGAGGATGGGCCACGACAGCGTCTTTCAGCATCTTGTTGAGCGCCGCCGTCGGGACGCGCTTGTGCCGCTCCGCCACAACGGCGAGCGCGGTATCCAACACCTGGTTCACACGCTGTCCAAACTTCGCGGAAACAAAAACGAGTGGTGCGTACGGCATGAAATGCAGTGCGTCGCGAGCCTGCTGCCGGTACTCCTCCATGGTCGAGGAATCCTTTTCGACCAGGTCCCACTTGTTGACAACGACGACGACGCCTTTCTTCTGCTCGGCGATGTATCCCGCGATATGCAGGTCCTGGGCGGTGAACCCTTCGGTTGCGTCGATTACCAGGAGCACGACGTCGGCGCGGTCGATGGCGCGCATGGAGCGCAGCACGCTGTATTGCTCGATGCCACGGTCGATTCTGCCTCGGCGGCGAATGCCAGCGGTATCGATGAGGGTGAGGGGCTGCCCAGCCCAGGCGAGGACCGTGTCGAGGCTGTCGCGGGTTGTCCCCGGTACATCGCTCACAATCGACCGTTCCTGGCCAATCAGGGCGTTCAGCAGGCGACTCTTGCCGACATTGGGCCGCCCGACGATGGCAATGGCTGGCCCTAGTTGCTCTTCGTCAGCCTCGACCGAAGGCAGCGCTTCGACTATGCGGTCCAACAGGTCGCCGGTGCCAGTCCCGTGATAGGAAGATATCGCCAGAGGATCCCCGAGCCCTAGCTCGTAGAATTCGATGGCCCCATCTCGACGCTCGGGACTGTCTGCCTTGTTGGCAACGAGGATCGTCGGCTTGTCCGCCCGGCGCAGGATTTCGGCCACTTCGTGGTCGCCGGCGTTCACCCCGTGACTGGCGTCAACCAGGAAGACGATAACGTCCGCCTCGCCGATGGCTATGTGGGCCTGCTCGCGCGTGTGCCGCGCGATCTGGGCAAACGAATCGGCGTCCACCTCGCTGTCGTCCTGCAAGCCGCCGGTATCGACGATGGTGAACTCGACGCCTCCCCAATCGGTCGTTCCGTAGACCCGGTCGCGCGTCGTGCCAGGCAAGTCCTCGACGATGGCACGCCGCTCTCCGACGAGTCGGTTAAACAACGTCGACTTGCCGACGTTCGGCCGGCCCACAATGGCGACGATCGGTTTGGCCACGAGCGCTCCGTGTAAACAGCACGTCAACAGCGCGGCGCCAAACGCCGCCGCGTCTCAACTCACCGCGGTTAGGAACCAGCGTTCCCAACGCGAATCAGCATGTGAGTATACCAGTCAGGCGGCAGCTTCCCTCATTCCCGATTTCTTGCCCTCGCCCGCGGTGCTCAGGCTCTCGGCAGCGCGCGAACGAATCGGTCGATGCCTACTCGCGAGTTCACTTCCGTCGCGCAAACCAGCAAATGATGGTCGAGCGCCGGATCGACGGACCCAAGGTCGAGTCCAGCCAGGATCCCGTCAGCGAGGAGCCGGACGACAACGTCGCGGGCTGGGATCGGGGTGACCGCGACGAACTCGTTGAAGAACTGCCCCTCATTGGCAATGCGATAGCCCGGAACAGAGGCAAGCTGATTCGCGAGATAGTGCGCGTTCTGATAACTCCTGCGAGCGACTTCGCGAAAACCTTCCTGCCCCAGCGTCGACATGTACACCGTGGCCGCGGTGGCCATCAGTCCCTGGTTCGTGCAGATGTTCGAAGTGGCCTTCTCACGGCGAATATGCTGTTCGCGGGTCTGCAGAGTGAGGACGTATCCGCGCTGGCCCTTGCCGTCCTGCGTGACGCCTGCCAATCGGCCGGGCATTTGCCTTACGAAGCTCTGACGAGCCGCGAGTAGGCCGACGTATGGACCGCCAAAACTCTGGGCAACGCCCAGTGATTGCCCCTCGGCGGCGACGACATCGGCGCCCAGCTCACCCGGCGGCTTCAGAAGGCCGAGGGCCACGGGGTAGGCGCCCACAACAAGTGCCCCGCCACGCCCGTGAGCCAGATCGGCCATCGCGCTGATATCTTCTATCCCGCCAAAGAAGTTGGGATACTGCACGACCACGCAAGCAAGCTCGTCGTTGAGGAACGGTTCGATGTCGGCAGCACGGGTAAGGAACCCTTGCGCCGGCATCGGCACTGCGACAATCTCAACATCGAGCCCCTCGAGGTACGTGGCGAGCACGCCCCGGTAGGACGGCTGCACTGTTGAGGCCACCACGACCCGACGCTTTCGCTTTGGCAGCGAGACGGTCATCAGCGCGCCTTCGGCAAGTGCGGTCGCGCCGTCGTACATCGAGGCGTTGGCGACGTCCATTCCAGTCAGTGCCGCGACGAGGCTCTGAAATTCGTAGATGACCTGGAGAGTGCCCTGCGCGACTTCGGGCTGGTACGGCGTGTACGCGGTGTAGAACTCTCCGCGCGCCAGGATCTGGCCCACGGCCGCCGGGACAAAATGGCGGTACGAACCCGCTCCGAGGAAACTGTTCTCACCACGGACGGCAATGTTCCTATCGGCCAACTCGCCAAGCCGCTCAAGCGCCTCCATTTCGGTTAGCGCGCCCGGCAACTCGAGCCGCGGAAACCGCACGGATTCGGGAACAGGCGCAAAAAACTCATCAACGGTCGCGATTCCGGTGGCTTCGAGCATCTCTGCCCGATCTGCGAGGGTATGGGGATTGAAGGTCATCCTGCTGCGAATCCATGCCGTGGCGCGGCCACTCTGGCCCGTCGCCTCAAGAGTTTCGAGTCAACTGGTCGATAAACCGTCAATGCGCGGCCGCTTGAGCGAATTCGTCATACGCGCCGGAGTCCATGAGCCTGTCGAGTTGACCTGGGTCGGCGAGTCTGACCTTGACGAGCCAGGCCGCGGCATATGGCGACTGATTGATGCTCTCTGGTGCGGCGATGGCGTCTTCGTTCCGGTCGATGACCTCGCCATCAATCGGCGCGTAGACGTCGCTCGCGGCCTTGACCGATTCGATGACGCCAAAAGCCTGGTCGGCCGCGAGTGAACCGCCAATCTCGGGCAGTTCGAGATAGGTGATGTCGCCCAGCTCCGATTGGGCAAAGTCGGTAACGCCAATCGTGGCGACATCTCCGTCAACGGAAACCCACTCGTGTGTCCTGGTGTAGCGGCGATCGGTTGGGGAAGTCATCGTTCTGCTCTACTCCTCTGGAAACTCATGCAGCACTAGTTCTGGGCTCGCCGATAGAAGGGGAGCTTGACCTGTTCGGCGTTCACCGGTCGACCTCGAATGACGATCTGCAACGGCTTGCCAACACCGGCGGCGCTCGCGTCGATCAGCGCCAACCCAATTTCGGCCCCCAGTGTTGGCGAGTGCGCTCCACTGGTTACGACACCGACTCTCGCGCCATCTTGCTGGACCTCATATCCGTGCCGCGCGGAACCCGCGCGCTCGGTCAGTCGAAATCCGACCGTCTTTCGAGGCACTCCTTCGTCTTTGACCGCGGCAATTTCGTTTCGGCCGATGAACTCACCCTTGCCAAGCTTCACGGCCCATCCAAGCCCTGCTTCCAGTGGGCTGATGTCGTCAGCGAGCTCGCTGCCGTAAAGCGGCATGCGAGCCTCAAGACGTAGCGTATCACGCGCGCCCAGCCCGATTGGGAGAAGGCCCTTCGACTGGCCAGCGGCCATCAGCGCGTCCCAGAGCTCAGCCGTCCGGGATTGTGGAACATAGAACTCGAACCCGTCCTCGCCCGTGTAGCCTGTTCTCGCCAGAAGGACCGGGATGCCGGCCACGTTTGCGCGGCCACATTGGAACGCCGCAATGTCAGCCAGATCGCGGTCGGTGAGGCTCTGTGAGATCTCGACAGCCTTGGGTCCCTGGATGGCGATCATTCCGAGGGTATCGGAGATGTCCTCGATCTCGACGTCGAGATCTCGCCGGCGTTCGCGAGTCTGCAGCAGCCAATCAACGTCTTTCTCCCGATTGGCCGCATTGATGACGACAAAGTACCCTGGCTCGTCCTCAAGTCGATAGACGATGATATCGTCGATAACGCCGCCCTTTACGTTCGGGAGCATCGAATACTGGGCATCGCCTGGCTCGAGGAGGGAGACGTCATTCGTCGTCACGTACTGCAGATAGTCCAGGGCATCCGGGCCCTCCACGCGAACCTGTCCCATGTGCCCAAGATCGAAAAGACCGGCCGCCGACCGCACGGCACGATGTTCGTCAATGATGCCTGAATACTGAACGGGCATCAGCCAACCGGCGAAGGGAACCAGCCGCGCGCCGAGCGCCTCATGCCTGTCTCGCAATGCCGTTTCCCGGAGCGGCGCGTTGCGCAAGCCTTCCTCGTCAGCAGTCACTGAAATCCCTTCAGGTCTCAAAAAACCGCGTAGTTTGGACGATTCTAGGTTGGCGTGAGAATGGCCGTCAATCGTGCAATGAACGACTCCAGGGATATGTTGCGTGCCATTCGGCTCACTTTCGTTGCACCACCGTTAGGTGCGCGCTGCCTCCGCCAACCCAAGCCGTTCGAATATGGGATCGACGTGAGCCAGCTGGCGTCCCGGATCGAACAGCGACTCCAGCGCCTCCGGTGAAATCCGGCC
>CAYSXO010000283.1:0-6668 GCA_964434995.1 uncultured Sphaerobacteraceae bacterium | reverse complement strand
GCTCGGCGCTTCCCACACGGTCTTCGGCGGATTGCAAGCGAGGTGTCATGCCGGGTGCGACGAGCAAACGCGCCGACTCCGGATAGATGCGCGGCGGAGAGGAGAGGTCCCGCTTTCCTCGGCAAAACAACCGATCGCCTTGCAGCCATGCAGACGGATCCAGCACCGAACCTGGAGAACTGATTCATTCTTCGGTGTGAATCGGAAGGCTCGGGCGGCCTTATGCGATGGCAATTAGGCGAATCGAAGTTCTGGCTAGGGAATGCTAGATCACGTAGTTAGGCACCGGTTCACGTTCGGCGTTGCGCTCGACCAGGGTCAGCAACGAAATCGACCGTAAGTAGACCTCGGACCTCTCCTGCAACTCGTGCCAGACTTCATGAACGATATCCGCCGCGCCGAGGCCGTCTGGATGTGGATGCGTCTTCTGGTCGATGCCATCGAGGGCCACGAGAATCGCATAGATGGAAATTTCAGAAGGTTCCAGTGCGAGTTCGTGCCCGCCGAGCGGGCCACGGGTACTGCGGATCAGCCCCGCTCTGTTCAGGGCGCCGAGCACTTGATGCAGATACGCTTCCGGAATTTCCTGGCGAGCTGCAATTTCCTTGCTGTGAACGGGTCCCTGGCCGGAGCGAAGGGCGAGTTCAAACAGCGCTCGGACGCCGTAGTCCGCGCGACTTGAGACGCGCATTGAGCACCTCGTTCATGCTACCGCTCCGATACCCGGCAAGGTCGAGCACGACATGTCGATAACCCGCGGAACGGACCGCGTCTACGATCTCGTCCGCCCGCTCGACGGCCAATACGAATTGCTCGCGCGGAATCTCCAGCCGCGCGGTGTCGCCATGATGCCGAACCCGGAACCCGCGAATACCAAACTGGCGTACGGCGCTCTCGGCACTGGCTACCTGCCGCAGCTTCTCAACCGTGATGGGATCACCGTACTCGAAGCGCGACGAGAGGCAGGCGACCGCGGGCTTGTCCCACGTGCGCAGGCCATGATGCTCCGACAACGCGCGGATTTCCATTTTGGTCAGGCCGACTTCCTGCAATGGGCTGCGCACGCCGAGTTCACGTGCGGCACGCATTCCCGGTCGGAAGTCGTCCACATCGTCGGCGTTCGAGCCATCGATCACCACATTCAATCTCCGGAGCGTCGCGAACTCGACGAGACGGGAGTAGAGCTCGGATTTGCAGAAATAGCAGCGCTGATGCGTGTTGTCCGCGTAGCGCGGGTCGGTCAGTTCGGCCGTGTCGATCAGCACGTACTCCGCGCCAATATCGTTGGCGACGACACTGGCATCGGCCATTTCTTCTGCCGCATACGTTTGCGAAAGCCCAGTTGCGGCAACCGCGTTAGACCCGAGGACGCCGTAGGCGACCTTGAGAAGGTAGCTGCTATCAACGCCACCGGAAAAGGACACGACAACCGACCGCATGTCGGACAGCAACGATGCAAGCATGCGCTCCTTTTCGATTGCCGCGGGGGTCAGGTCCATGGTTGCACGATCTCCACGACCGGTAGGCGCATCAGCGATCAGGCAAACGCCGATGCGATCCTACCAACCTCGTTCCAGTTGTCGCAAACGCGGCGCGAAGCGCACGAGTGAAGGGGAGAACTTGCGCTCGCCGCGCTAGTCCTGATCCCCAAAGCTGGATGGACGCCGGCGGCTGTCACCTGGCCGGCTCGCGAAATCACCAGCCGGTCGAGGGTCCCGTGGGCGGCCACTGCTTTCGGGCCGTGGACCTCGCGGGCCTCGGTCGTCGCGGCGGGGCCCGCGGTCGCCTCTGTCGCCATCTCGGCGCGGCGGCCTCTCGGGCTTCTGTTCGGGAAGCTCTCCGGTGAGTGCCGCGCGCCGCGATAGGCTGACCTTTCCGTTGGGAGCCACTTCCGTGACCATCACCGTAATCTCGTCGCCGACGTTGACCACATCTTCAACTCGCGCAACACGAACGGTCGGATCTTCAGAGAGTTCGGAGATATGGACCAGGCCATCCTTGCCCGGCAGGATCTCGACAAACGCGCCGTAGGGCATAATGCTGACGACCTTGCCGTTGTAAATCTCTCCCCGCTCGATGCGCAGCTCCTGGGTCAGCCCCATGATGCGCTGAATGGCGGCTTCCGCGCCGGCGGACTCGGTCGAGGCGACGGAGACCGTTCCGTCGTCCTGAATGTCGATCCGGGTTCCGGTTTCGTCCTGAATCGAGCGAATCATCTTGCCGCCGGGGCCGATTACCGCGCCAATCTTCTCCGGGTTGATCTTCAGCCGGATGACCCTGGGCGCGAACTCGGAAAGTTCATCGCGTGGCGCGGCGATTGCCTTTGCCATCTCACCGAGAATGAACAGGCGGCCTTCGCGAGCTTGTGCCAGCGCCTCGCGCATGATCTCGGGAGTGATCCCCTTGACCTTGATGTCCATCTGGATGGCGGTGACGCCGTCTTCCGTTCCGGCGACCTTGAAATCCATATCGCCGAGGGCGTCTTCAATCCCCTGGATGTCGCTCAGAATCTGGTACGTGCCGCCATCGCCTGTCACGAGACCCATGGCGATGCCCGCAACCGGCGCTTTGATCGGGACACCCGCGTCCATAAGGGCAAGCGTGCTGCCGCAAACGCTGGCCATCGAGGTCGAGCCGTTCGAGCTGACGACTTCGGAGACGAGACGCATGGTGTAGGGAAACTCTTCCGCGTCAGGAATGACCGGTAGAAGCGCGCGTTCCGCCAGCGCTCCATGACCGATATCGCGCCGGCCCGGTCCGCGCAGACGGCGGACTTCGCCAACACTGAATGGCGGGAAGTTGTAATGATGGATATACCGCTTGGTCGTCTCTGGACTGATGGAATCGAGGCGCTGCTCTTCGGCAGTCGAACCGAGGGTGACGACCGTGAGCACCTGGGTCTGGCCGCGCGTGAAGATTGCCGAGCCGTGCGTGCGGGGCAAGTAGCTCATGTCGATCCAGATCGGCCGAATTTCTTCTGGCTTGCGGCCGTCAGGACGGGCGCCATCTTCGAGAATGTTGGTCCTGACCGCTTTCTTGAGCAAACCTTCGAAGACATCGCCAACGCCCTTGCCGCTGGTGTCAGCATCGACGGTTTCAGCAAAATGCGCGAGAAGCTCGTCCTTGAGCGTTGATGTTCCCTCGAGGCGAACGACCTTGTCCGGATTGTTGATCGCCTCTTTGAGGCGATTGCCGAGGAATTCGTTCACCTGATGCTCAAGCGCGGCGTCTGGCGATGGCGACTCGAACGGCCATTTCTCCTTGCCGGCCTGACGCTGGAGCTCGAGCTGGAGATCGACGATGCGGCGGATTTCCTCATGGGCGCGCTCGATCGCGGCGACGAGGATGTCCTCGGACACCTGATCGGACTCGCCCTCGACCATCATGATGGCGTCGCTGGTGCCAGCGACAACCATGTCCAGCCTGCTGTCCTCGAGTTGGGAGGTCGTTGGGTTGACGACGAGTTCGTCGTCGATGTAGCCCATACGCACAGCCCCAATGGGTCCATCAAAGGGGATCGGAGAAATGGTCAGCGCGGCGGACGCGCCGATGATCGAAAGGGTATCGGGGTCGTTTTCCTGGTCGGCAGAGAGGACGGTGCTGATGACCTGTACCTCGGCCTTGTATCCCTTCGGAAAAAGCGGGCGAATTGGGCGGTCGGTGAGACGGGCCGCCAGGATGGCGGCTTCGGTTGGGCGGCCTTCGCGCTTGATGAAGCCGCCCGGAATCTTGCCCGCCGCATACATGCGCTCTTCGTAGTCGACAGTCAGCGGGAAGAACCCGACGGATTCGTTCGGCTCACGTTCGCCGCCGGCCGTGGAGAGGACCGTTGATCCTCCATAGCGCACGACGACGGCGCCATCGGCGAGTTGGGCGATCAATCCGGTCTCCAGCGACAATGTGCGGCCCGCGAGCTCCATCTCTACGCGGATAACAGGTGGCAGAATGCCAGATGACATACGAGTTCCTTTCGATCCTGGTGCGACGCGGTCGGGCCGGATGAATGTTGGAGACTGCCGGACCGAGAGGAGAGCGCTCAACCGTGAGGGACTGGAGTCTGGCCACCTCGACAGTGGACAGGCTCCAATTCCCCACGAGCAAAGTCCTCCTACGACGGAGCGGCCGATGAGCCGGTCAACCCCCCTTCCGCAACGCTCAGCCTTGATGCCGCGCGCGCAACGAAACGGCCCAAGGCGGATCACCCTGGGCCATCACCTGAACGGAACCGGCAGCGGATTGCGAGCAGCCGAGACACCCGAACATTCGGATACACGTTACTTGCGAAGGCCAAGACGCGTAATTGTCGCGCGATACCGTTCGACATCCTTCTTGGCAAGGTATGCCAGCAGGCGGCGCCGCTGACCAACGAGTTTGAGGAGACCCCGGCGAGAATGGAAATCATGCCGATGCGATCGGAGATGGTCAGTAAGACCGGTGATCCGTTCAGTCAACAGCGCGATCTGAACTTCCGGCGATCCAGTGTCTCCAGGATGCGTTTGGAACTGCGCGATAATTGAGTCTTTTTGTTCGCGCTGAAGCGCCATGACGATCGGTTCCTCTCCTGACGTAGCAATGTTTCGGACACACAAATTCGGCGCTCGTTGGAGCACTCAACCGGTCGAGTATACCATCCTTCGTGCGATTGTGGTCCATGCCCTCCATGCGTGTCATTGAGCGCCATAAACGGTTGGTTCATGACCTGGAGCATGGGCGGAAGTGTAGTGTGAGGGATTCCATGGCGCGTTTGGGAGTCATTGGCGGCAGCGGCGTCTACGGGCTTGATGCGCTCAAGGATGCACGCGAAATCGACCTTGAAACGCCGTTCGGGAAACCAAGCGGGCCGGTGCGTGAAGGAACGCTTGGACGCACGGAGGTGCTGTTTCTCCCACAGTTTCACCGACGAACGTGCCGTATCAAGCGAACATCTATGCCTTAAAGCGGATGGGAGCAACGCACCTACTGAGCCTGAGCGCCGTTGGGAGCCTACGGGAGGAGCTGCCCCCGAGAACGTTGGTCCTTCCCGATCAGATAATCGACCGCACGCTCCACCGGCCGCGCACGTTCTTTGACAACGGCATTGTCGCGCATGTTGGCATGGCGGATCCAATGTGCGCGGCGTTTCTCGCGGCCATCTCGAGCGCGGCGATCGATGCCCGCCAGCCCGTCGTCTCCAGGGGAACATACGTCTGCATCGAGGGACCGCAGTTTTCAACTCGCGCCGAGTCTCAGCTTTATCGGACATGGGGCGCAACAGTCATCGGCATGACCGCGATGCCCGAAGCCAGGCTGGCGCGAGAAGCGGGACTCTGCTATTCGACCCTGGCAATGGTGACGGATTACGACGTCTGGCATGCAACGGAGGCCGACGTCACGGTCGATGTCGTGCTTTCGCATCTCCGCGCGAACGGAGAGGCCGCGGGCAAGATCCTCCTTTCTCTGACCGAGAATGGCCTGCCTGAACGCCGCTGTTCGTGCGCCGCGGCGCTGGACAATGCGATCATGACGGATCCTTCCCGGATTCCTTCTGCCGAGTTGGAGAACGTGGCGCTGCTGCTCGGTGAGCGGCTCGCTCACTGATGACTGTCTCGCGACCGTTGCCGATGCACCTGGCCCTCCTGCTTCTACCTGCCGTGATCTACGCCGCGGGAGTCGCCGAGATCATGGCTCGCTCCGGAGTCGACGCACCACCCGAAGACTCCTGGTTGCCACGAATGGCTTTGGTCGCGGTGGCCCCGGTCGCGACCGCCCTGTTTCTGCGGAGGGTCGCTCCGAACTTCGATCTGGTGTTGTTTTCCACGGCAGCCACCTTGTCGTCAATTGGCGCAACATCGTTGCTGGCGCTGGCAACACTCGGCGATGACGAGGGAGGCTTCTATGGCCTACTGCTCGCCCGACATCAATTGTTCATCGCTGGAGGCTTTGTCGCGCTGGCCGCTGGCGCCTGGGCCGCGCGCCATCTCGACCGCATTCGGCCGTATCCCTACTCTCTGGCGTTTGCCGCCTTGCTGCTCACGGTCGCGACCGTTGTCCTGGGCCAGGTAGTGAATGGCGCCAGACTCTGGCTGCAACTCGGCCCTCTCCGGTTTCAGCCATCGGAGATTGCGCGAATCCTCCTGGCCGCATTCGTGGCAATCTACCTTTTCGATCGACGCCACCTTGTCGCGGACTCGTGGCGCATCGGCCGGATAGGGCTTCCCCCGGCGCCGTATCTCATCCCGCTCGCGGCCGCATCGCTTGCCGCCGTTGCCGTGCTCGTTCTGCAAAACGATCTTGGCATGGCGGCTTTGATGGCGACGTCGGTCGTCGTCATGATCGTCTCGATCCTGCAATCACGCGCGAGCGCGGTGTTGGCCTTGGTCTTGCTGGGTATTTCCTGCACAATTGCCGTCACCTTGGCGTCGAGACTTCGCGACCGAGTCGGCGGTTGGCTGGACCCGTGGCAATCGCCGACTGGAACTGGATTTCAGTTTCTTCAGGGCGATTATGCGGCGGCAGCGGGTGGCGTACTGGGCGCTCGCGGCATTGCCTCGGCAGTCCGCGTGCCAGAGGTCCACACGGACTTCGTTCTGATCGGCATAGGCGCTTACTATGGGATTCTGGGCGCGAGCGCGGTGGTCGTCCTGAGCGCTGTCCTGGTCTGCCGCTGCGCGCAGAACGCCATGCGTGGC
>CAYSXO010000282.1:5542-6701 GCA_964434995.1 uncultured Sphaerobacteraceae bacterium | reverse complement strand
GCGAAGCTTCGGCTGAGTATGGCGACATTTGGCGACCGCGTGCGGCTTTCGAGGTTCCGCGTGGCTCAAGTCGAGGCGGGGGCGCATGACCTGACGATCTTAGAGCTAACCGCTATCGCCAATGAGCTGGGCCAGTCCGTTCACACACTTCTAGGGAAAGGCGAGCGGTGCAACCATCGCCGAAGCGCGCAATGACGCGTCCTGAGGCGCGACGCCTGGAGCCGAACCGCTAGGCCGTAGTTCTACGACCGGGGCGACGCCCGCTGGCGCACGGAAAGCCAAAGCCCTAACTTCCCTCGCATGTGCAA
Source organism: uncultured Sphaerobacteraceae bacterium (assembly GCA_964434995.1). GTDB lineage: Bacteria > Chloroflexota > Chloroflexia > Thermomicrobiales > UBA6265 > JACCXM01. The sequence continues at coordinate 6,393 of CAYSXO010000282.1, read as the reverse complement.
TCGATACGCCTCCGACATCCGAAAAGCCGGGATGGAACGAGACTATTGGGGTTTCGACGAGTGGAGCGAGACGCGCATCAATCCGGTGCTTGGCAACGCGATGCTCGAAGTGTTTCCCAAAAGCCAAGCGCCAGTCATCCGCAACCGCTGGATCGACGGCAAGCGGACCGCTGAGCTGGAATGGCAAACCATGCGCTGGGGCTTGCCTGGTCCGCCGCAATTCGGCGGCGCGCCGGTCACCAATCTCCGCAACGTGAAGAGCCCGCATTGGCGCAGCGTCCTGGCCGTGCCCCATCGTTGCATCGTGCCGTTCACGGCGTTCAGCGAATACGAAGATGCTTCTCCGAAAGGCAAGAAGCAGATCCGGTGGTTTACGCCGCCCGATCGCGGAATGATGTATTTTGCCGGGCTCTATAAAGTCTGGTCTGGCGACTACGGCTCCAAGAAGGAGCCGAACGAGGGCGACCATGTCCTCTTCAGTTTTCTCACGACCGACGCCAATGAGCTGGTGCGGCCGGTGCACGCCAAGGCGATGCCCGTCGTGCTGCCTGACCGCGCCGGGTGCGAAGAATGGCTGAATGCGCCGCCAGAGCAAATCGAAGCGATCCAAGCGCGCGTGTTGCCGGCCGAGGCGCTTGAGATCGTTGGCGATGACGAAGCCGCGCAATATGTTGGCGGCTACATCAGGTAGCGCCGCGCAGCCCATGCCGCGTTTCGCGGCAAGCTCCCAACTTCTGGCGCTTCGGCCGGAGCAATTGAAGGGCCCGCATTCGTCGAATGCGCAAGATCCGTTTCTGGGAGAGGCGTTCTTCCTCCTCTCGGTGACGCGCGATTGGCTGACCGGCGCCTAC
>CAYSXO010000282.1:0-5532 GCA_964434995.1 uncultured Sphaerobacteraceae bacterium | reverse complement strand
TAAGGCCTGGGTGTTCCAATCTCTGTTGGGCCGAGGGGCCAGCGCCCGCAGCGTTCGCGATCGCTCAACTAATGGCGAGAGGGTGGGAACATGGAAGGTCGCCGCAAACTGGGCCAATGGAGCGTGACCGGACGGCCACAGCCCGAAGCGCGTGTGTTGCAGACTTCGGAATTACGTTCGCGACGGCTTGACCGCATTCACGTCGAACCAGATCGTGCGAAAAAAGACCCCGGTCCACAAGCGGGACCGGGGCTTTGAAGCGGACGCGGGGCCTAGGAGGGCGCAAACCGCGTCGTGTGTACAGCCGCGGGAGCGACTGAACGGGGGGGGGCGTCAGTAGCGCGCGCGCAAGGTGACGCCGTAAGTTTGGGGCTCGCTGGGATAGATGACGTAGGTGTTCTGAAGCGTCGCTTGGAATGCGCCGACATAGTAAAACTCGTCGGCGAGATTGCGTCCCCAGAACTCAACGGACCAACGTTCATCCTGTGGACCGATGCCAATCCGTCCGTTGAACACAGCGTAGGCTTCGTTGTCAGTGCGCCCCAGCGGATCTCGTCCGAGCGTTTGCGTGCGATACTCACTGTTCCAGCGGCCGTCGAGGTAGAACAAAGCCCGCAGGTCGTTGCCTAGCGGCATCTCATAAGCAATCGCGGCGGTAGCGGTCCATTCAGGCGAAAGCGCCAGTGGATCGCCTGAGAACACGGCGTTCGGATCGGCCGCACCCTGGCCCGCCGTGAGGGGATTGAAGCGGACCTCGCTGTCGAAGAAGGCATCGATGTAGCTGACGCCGCCGCTTATCGTCAGCCCTTCCATCGGGCTCGATGACATTTCCAATTCAACGCCTTGGGAAACAACTTCCGGCACGTTCCGGGTGATGAAGTTGAAGCCGTTGAACGCGTTGAGCTGGTAGTCGTGAATTTGCTGGTAGAACGCGGAGAGGTTCAGCGTCGTCGTCCCACCCAGCACGGTCGACTTCAATCCGATTTCGTATGCATCCGTGAATTCGGGATCGAAGTGCGTTTGCTCGATGTTCAGCGTCGCCGCGCTTGTCGTGTCAGGACGCAGCGCCATGCCCTGGCGGTCTAGATTGTACCCCCCGGCTTTGTAGCCGCGTGAATAACCGCCGTAGAGCATAACGTCGTCGGTCAGATGATAGGCGAGCGAGACGGTCCCGCTGAACTCGTTCTCTTCCGACGAACCTTCCCAGTGCCCGTTCCCCATGGGATTCACCGCAGGGCTGCAAGCAATGTTCATCAAGCCGCCGGCGCTAGCCGTGGACTGGAGTACTTCGATGAATCCCACACCGTCCGCAGCGCCGCCGAAGAAGGGGTCTGTGCCGAGTTCGATCGCGCGCAGCGAATCGCATGCCGGCGACACGGAGAAGAGGTCGGCTGTCACATCCTTGGTTTCAGAGGTGTAGCGCCCCCCGATTGTGAGCACGAGTTGATCGCTCAAGTTCACTTCGTTGTGGGTGAAGACTGACCAGCTTTGAGTCTCGGCTTGCCAGTCATCGCGCTGCTGGCCTGCCCCCGCGACGTTGCCCTGTAAGTAAAACCCCGCGAGCGCCGGGTTTGGATCGAATACGAGAGGCGTGGCCGGATTGTCGCTGACGCAATAGAAAAACGAGGGGATGGAATCCGGTTCAGCGTTTACCGCGCCGGAGTCAAAGAGCTGACATCCGCCGGCCGGACCGCCAATGGCGGCCAGCGGCGCCGTGCCTCCCTGAGCCAAGGCGTTGGCAAAAAGGTTTGCATGCGCGCCGATCCGAATGCGGTCGTTATTGATGACCGTCTCGTCGGAGTAGAAGACGCCAGCGAGCCAGTTTACGCGACCCGCTTCACCCTGAAGCCGGAATTCCTGGGTGAAGTTCTCCACGCCGACCTCAACGCCGTCACGATACGCGATGTCGATGAGGTTGAAGTCGATGTCCTGGCCGCGGGTTTGCTGCCAGTCGCGATAGGCCGTGATCGAGGTTAGGTTTATCCCGCCAATGTCCCAGTCCAGCTGCGCGGAGACCCCGAAGTCCTCGGTGACGTCGGACAGATCGCGCGCATCGGTTTGCGGCTGGGCCGGCAGGCCGGGTCCGAGGGAGGGCAGCCCCGGCAACGCGCCAGTCACCGTCATGAAACGGCCTTCGGGATTGATTGCCGGGGTCCCCGCTGGGCCGACGATTGCGGTCACCGCCCCTTGCGTCGAGCCATAAATGAATGGTGTCACGCCGCAGCAAACCTCATCTGCCTCGGACGCATCGACAATGACGCGAAGCGTTGCGTCAGTGTTGATGTCCCATTGCATTTGCCCGCGCGCCGTCCAGCGATCGCGCGTGTTGAGGTCATCGCCTGAAATGAGGTCGGTGATATAGCCCGAGCGCGATCTGATGGCGCCATCGACGCGAAAGGCCAAACTGTCATTGACCGGGATGTTGACGCCCGTGCGGAGTCCGGCCTCTTCGAGGTCGTCGAGGCCGAGCAGGCCTTCAATGTACATGCCCGGTTCGAAATCGGGACCAGCGGAAACGACGCTGATTGCGCCGGCTGACGTGTTGCGGCCGAAGAGCGTGCCCTGGGGCCCGCGCAAAACTTCGATTCGTTCCACGTCGGGCAAGTCTGAGAGCGCAGCGCCGGCGCGCGCGCGGTAGACGCCGTCGATGAAAATACCAACGGCCGATTCAAAGCCGACATTGTCGCCGCCGGTGCCGATTCCGCGCACGCGGGCGGTGCTGGCCGCGATGGATTGGCCCGTGCCCAATTGAAATGACGGCGCAAGCTGGGTGACGTCCCGTAAGTCTTGGACGCCGGAATTTGTCAGTTGCTCGCCACTGACCGCGGTAACGGCAAGGGGCACATCCTGGATTGCGGCGGTGCGTCCGGTTGCGGTGACGACAATCTCTTCGCTGGCGTCCGGCTCATCCTGCGCAAAAGCCGGACCAATCGCACCGATCGCGGCCAGCGAAACGCCCGACAGGAGCGCAAGTGTTGACTTTGTTCTCATGGCAATCCCCCCTTGTCCCCGGTTCGCTAATGCGCCCGAAGTTTTGTAAAGGTCTTTATAGTGAGGAAGTTTGCATATGTCGCGGCGCCCTGCAAGCACTAGAGCTCGCGCAAAAGAGCGAGGCGCCCACGCTGCGGCTTTGTCGCCACGGGCACTGCTCGGGTTCGCGCTCGCCGATGTCACGAGGTTACTGAGAACGGTTTACGACGCGCGTCTCAGCGGGAAGGGCCTGAGCGGAGCAAGTTGGCGTGTGCTGGCTTATCTGTATCGCGAGGATGGAACTGACGCAGACCAAGCTTGCCGACCTGTTGGAAGTAAGCCGACCCGCGATTGGCCAAATGATCGATCGGTTAGAAGCCTCGGGCTTTGTCGAACGGCGAGCCGACCCTTCGGACCGCCGTTCATGGGGCGTATTCCTTAGCCCGCAATCGCACGCGAAGGTCGAAGAGTTTCTGCAAGCGTCGCGCGCCATCGAAGCGGAGTGTTTCGGGACGTTCAGTGAAAAAGATCTAGCGACGATGTCAGAGCTTACCAATCGGCTGAGGGATCACCTCTTGGTGCTTCAAGATCATGTCCGCGCCGAGGATGCGGGGTCCGATTAGGGCCGGCTTATTCTGTCCAAGAACGCGAGCACCGCGTCGCAGAACACGTCGTTTCGATCGCCGGCGACCATGTGACCCGCATCGGCAATATCGGTATAACACGCCCCTGGAATCGCATTGATGAAAGCGCGCGCGGCTTCTTCGGGAACCAGTTCGCTCATCCGTCCCCGGACCAGATGCACAGGTAAGGTGAGGGCGGCCAGCGTCCGCTCAAGCGCTTCGAGCGTGTGTTCGCGCCGCGTCTCACGGACGCTGGTTACGAATCTTGGATCCCAATGCCAACGAAAACGTCCGTCGGGGCCTGCACGCAGGTTCTTTGCGAGGCCGCTGAGCTCGCGCGGTCTTGGCCGATTCGGCATGTAGGCCGCGATCATGTCGCTCGCTTGTTCAATGCTATCGAAGCCGTGGTCGGCCTGCGCGCCCATAAACGCCATGATCCGATCAACGCCGCTCGCATCCATTCGCGGCACAATGTCGACCAATGTGAGCGACGCAAAACTTCCTGGCGAAAGCAGCGTCTCGACCAAAAGGCCTGCTAAACCGCCGAGCGAAGCGCCAACGAGGTGGGGTTTTTTGTCTGTGCTCGCCAGAGATTTGGCGACCTCGGCCAGGTCGGTCCCAAAGGCCTCGAGGCGATAGTCTCCTGAAGCGGCCCAGGCGCTCTCGCCGTGGCCCCGGAGGTCCAAAGCAACACTGCGCCAACCTGCGCCCGCGAGCCGCCGGGCGGCGCCCGCCCAAGCGTGTCGGGTTTGTCCCGCGCCATGAGCCAACAGAACGACGCCATGCTCCGGAGAGCCCCAAGCTTCACCACGCAGTTCTACTTCATCGGGGGAAAAAAAGCAGACAGGCTCTGGGGCCATCGATTTTAAGCCCTTCTTTTAGAAATCCAGTTATAGTAAAGTGGTTTACAGAATTTCAGGGAGGAGGCAAGGCGGTGAGGGCGCAGCCCCAAGATGAACTCGCCGAGACGCGCCTGACCCGATTGGGTTTCGCGCTGGCTGACGCAACCCGGCTGATGCGCGCCGCCTTCGACGAACGGATGCGCACACTCGGACTGCGGGGATCCAGTTGGCGGGTGCTCGCCTACCTTTATCGCAAGGATGGGCTGAGCCAGACTGAACTCGCGCGGTTGCTTGAAGTGACACGGGCAGGCGCGGGACAGATTGTCGATCAGCTTGAAGCCAGCGGGCATGTGAGCCGCCGGCCCGATCGCGCCGACGCGCGTCGGTGGCTCGTCCATCTTCATCCCGAATGCCGCGCCAAGATGTCCGACGTCTTCGATGTGGTGCAACGCTTCGATCGCGATCTGTGCGAGGCGTTTTCGGATCGGGAGCTGGAGCAATTGCGCGGCCTTGTTGAGCGTCTGCGTGATCGTGCGGGCGCCATGGCGCCGATCCGGCCCGCGAAGGAGACGTGATGGACGCTGCGACTTCCGCTGGGCCGGCGGCTCCATCGTTATTGCAGAGGATGCGCGAGAGGTTGACCGGGCGCACGCGGCTCTTCGCCATCTACGGCGTGCCGGGGGTCGCTGTGGCCACATTGCTTGCTTTCATGCTGACCGGCGGGCGCTTTCAAGAAACCGAAAACGCTTATGTGCAAGCCGCGCGCGTTCCAATTAGTACAAGCGTTACGGGCCGCATCGTCGAGATGCGCGTTAGCGAGAACCAGACGGTTCGCGCCGGACAGGTTCTGTTTCGCCTGGACCGGGCCAACCCCGAAGCCGATGTTGCCCAATATGAAGCCGCGCTCGCTTCAGCGCGGGCCCGCGTGCTGACGCTGCGAGCGGAGTACGCCGCCCAGCAGGCCAATCTGCGCGCCTCGGGCGAAAATGTTGCTTTTGCGCAATCCCAATTGCGCCGTGCTAGACAACTCGGCGCCGAAGGCATTGCTGCGCGCCAGGATGTCGACGCCGCCGAACACGCTCTAGAGCAGGCGCAGG
>CAYSXO010000281.1:6496-6716 GCA_964434995.1 uncultured Sphaerobacteraceae bacterium | reverse complement strand
TCGGTCTTCGGGTTTCCCGAGGTCAGAATTGGCATCTTTCCCGGGGCCGGCGGAGTTCCCCGTTTGCCGAAACTCGTTGGCATGGGGCCCGCCCGAGAACTCCTCCTTTCCGGGAGGCGGATTGGCGCCACAGAAGCCCATCGGATTGGGCTCGTGGATCGCATCGTTGCGCCTGACGAGGTGATACCGGCAGCGCGTGCGCTTGCTGGCGAGATAGCGG
>CAYSXO010000281.1:0-6486 GCA_964434995.1 uncultured Sphaerobacteraceae bacterium | reverse complement strand
CGAGGGGGTGGACCATGAGACCGCTCGCATTCGGGTCAATGAGCTTCGCGCCTCGCTCGACGCAACGGACGACTACGAAGAAGGACTGCTCGCATTCGCGGAGAAGCGCGCGCCGCGGTTTACAGGCCACTAGGCGACCGTGCTGCCGCTACCAGGGCCCGGGCGAGTTTGAGGTCAATCGGGTTTTCTGGATCGGCGTCGATCTTGGCGCCCGTGCCAACGATTACGCCATCGGCATTCGCCAATAGGCTCGGGAGAGATGCCGGCGTGGCCCCACTGCCAACATAGATCGGCGCGCGAGGCATGGCCGCGCGAACCGCCTGCACGTCCCCAAGGTCCGTCGGCCGCCCAGTACCGGGGCCAGTCACGATCAGCGCATTGGCCAGACCACGCGTGATGGCGTCTACTGCCAGCTCACCAACAGGACGGGGCGCAATCTGCGCCGCGTGCTTCACGTCAACATCGGCCCAAACTTCGACCGGAGCTCCGAGCGTACGAACCAGAGCCTGAACGGCATCCGCCCGCCCTTCGATCATCCCCTGGTCGGTCACCGCGGCTCCGACATAGACATTTGCGCGAACGAAGCTCCCGCCACTCATGGCCGCGATCGCCACGGCGGCCTCTACATCGTTGCGAAGGACGTTGACGCCAACCGGTAATCCAGACTCCGCGATAATGCTGGAGACCGCAAGCGTCATCGCGGCGACGGTCTCCGGGCCGACGGGCCCCTTGCGAAACGGCACATCGCCAAAGTTCTCAACGATGAGTGCGTTTGCCCCGGCCAAAGTCCAAGTTGCCGCGTCGCGACGTGCGTGATCGAGAACATGATGAAATTCGCGGGCCGAAGGTCCTCGTGCAGAGCCAGGAAGCGGGGGAAGGTGGATGACTCCAACCAGCCGATGGACGCCAGGCTTCGCTGCTGTGGTCCCGTTCACTAGCGTCCCGCTCCAAGTGACGCGAATCCTGCCGCGGCGGCTCCAATGGCAAAAAGAAGCATGAAGGCGGCAAAGATGCCGAATGCGCCTCCTGACTGGACGGCCCGTTGCTCACGGCGAACGTACCGCGAGTAGAGGAGCGAAACGGCCAGGGCGACAGAGCCTCCGGCCACCCCGAAGTAGATGATGGTCTGCAGTCCCACGAAATGTTACTCCCGGCGGAGCAAACCGGAAGCAAAAGGTACGTTCCGGCATCTCTGCGCGACATGGTACCGCGAACGTTGGGCGGTTTTCACCGGCTACACTATCGACAGTCTTGGTGTCGCCAGTTCTCAGGCGATTGCGCCATTGGAGGAGACATAACAAATGCATCGGGATCGCGTCCCTCCACGTTCATCGCGGCAGAGTGGGTGGGGCGCTGACCTGGATCGCCGTGATGGGCACCTACCCGTCGGTTCGGCGGCCAAGGGCGCATCGCTCGTCGATCCGTATCAGTACACAATGGCCGACCTCGAGTCCGAGACGGGCATACCCGCACGTACGATCCGGTACTACATTACTGAAGGCCTTCTGCCGGCGGCAAAAGGGCGAGGGAAGGGGGCGACATACAGCCCCGAGCATCTCCTGCGACTGAAGGCCGTTTCCGCTTTGAAGCAATCACATACGCCGCTAAGCGAAATCCGCGAACGTCTTGCCGGGATTCGGCAATCGGACCTGGCGGCAATGCTGCACGTTGAGACGGCGCCTCCTGCCGACCGCTGGCGGCGCATCCTCTTGCACCCCGATATAGAGCTCCATGTACGAGAGGGTTCGGGTCGGGAGCGGAACTATGCGCTTGAGAACGTCGTCGATACGATCGTAAAGCAGTCGGAGATTCTCATCTCCCGTGACCTCGGCGGGGGCAAGCAGCCATGACGAGAGATCGAGGAGATCGGCTCTGGATACCGGACAATCCGGACGGAAGCGGCTGGGCCGATGTCGATTGGGTCGCCGCAATACGCGGGACCCGCTATCACTACCGGCACGCTGGAACGGTTGACGAAGAGCGAGCGAGCCTGGCTGGATACTACCGCGTGGTGACGAGGCTCGAATCAGAGAGGCTCCACGCGCACGAGAATAGCTACTACGTGGATCATGAGCGGCTGGCGGATTTCCTGGCGGAACTCAGCCTCGCGGGCGGAGCGGAAGTGATCTGGCATGTCGAGCCGTGTGAGATGCCGCCTCCCGAGAGCAAGATCATCGTTGGCAAGCAATAAAGACGGGGCGGCAATTCGGCCGCCCCGTTCTCCTTGCTTGTCAATGGGTCAGGAGCGAAGCAACTCCATGACATTGGGCCCACCAACCGCGAGGTTGGACGCAATCTTGCCGTCAGCATCAATCAGAATGCCAGAAGGCGTGCCGGAGGCTCCGTAGGCGCTGCCGGTGGTAAATCCCTGGTCGAGGAGAATCATGGATTCGAAGCCATGCGCCCTGTTGGCGTCAGCTTCACCGGTCGAGATCAGCACCAGTTCCGGCGCGCCGTTGCTGCGGCTGCCTTCCCATTCCTTCAGGTCATCAACGAGCCGCTGGCAGAAGCCACAGCCAGGGTTCCAGAAGAGAAGCGCGGTGCGGCCGTCCCGAACATCTTCCAGGTTGACCAGTTTGCCGTCGAGATCGGGAAGCTTCACAGCAGGCGCCTTCTTGCCAACCGGAACCCCCTGCGGACCTGCCGGTTCTGGCTCTTCCTCCGCCGTGGCAGGATCGAGCAAGGCGGGCGCCTCATTGCGTAGCAGCGAGAGCACGGTCGGTCCGCCGACCGCGAGGCCAGAGGCTATCTTGCCATCCGCGCCAACGAGGACGGCCGAGGGTGTACCACTGGCGCCGAATGCGCGGCCGACGGAGAAACCGGAGTCGAGGACGACAGGAGAACCGAACTCGGACTTTCGATTTTCCTCCACATCGCCAGTTGAAACGACGAGGAGATTGGGCGCTCCCTCCGGCTTGGCCGATTCCCAGGACTTGAGGTCATCCAGCATCCGCTGGCAAAATCCGCAGCCTGGGTTCCAGAAAAGCACGGCCGTGGGGTGCCCGGCGAAGTCCGCCAGCTTGATCGGTTTACCGTCGAGGTTGTTCAGCTCGACGACGGGCGCGTCCTTCCCGATGCTCGAGATCCCGCGCACGGCCTGAGGAGCAGCGGGCTGCACCGGGCGTGGAGCTGGCGCGGGCCGAGGCGCCGGCACCGGCACCCGACCTTCGAGAGCCTGCTTAACGAGCATGCGAATCTCGTCCGCACCGCCTGCCGGCGCGCTGCCAATCGTTCCGTCCGGCGTGACGAGGACAGCCGTCGGCGTGCCGAACGTCAAATACTCGTCGGCGACCTCAGAGTCCTTCTGCATGAGGACGGTGGTCAGGTTGTTCTGCTGTTGCTTCTTCCGGTTTTCATCCACGGAGCCACGGGAAATGAGCGCCACCGACAACTTGTCAGCGTGGTCCCTTTGCCAGGCCCCGACATCGCCCATCATGGCATTGCAAGGCCCACAGCCGGGATCGGAGAAAATCAGCAGGACCGGATTGCCACGTGCTCGCAGCGCGTCGAGGGTCATTGTTTCGCCGTAAAGGCCGGAGAGGCTGAAGGCAGGGGCGGGTGCGCCATATGGCAACCCTTCCTCTTCCTCGTCTTCCTCATCGTCTTCGTCTTCGTCGTCATCAAGATCGAATTCGATGTCGGAGTCTTCGAGCGCCGCCTCGATTCGGTCGAGACGAACCAGCAACCGCCCGTTCTGACCGAGGAGGTGAACGAGCAACCAGGACACCGCGGCCAGCGCCACCACCAGAATCACGCCGATGATGAGCATCAGCCACTGAAACGTGTCCAGGGTCCCGAACGAGTCGGCGAGGGAGAGGCCAACGTTATCGTTCGCGAAGCCGGGAATCACGATGAAGGCCGCAAGGAGGGCAAGGACGGCGTTCCGAATGAGCGTTGAAGGCCCGATTTCTGAACTCGTCAACTGTCCAAAGCAGTGACACGCGAATTTCCGGCCTCGGGAAAGGTGATATGCGATGCCTCCGATGTATAGGAGGAGGAGCACGAGCGCAAAAAGCGCACCCCACTTCGCGGTGGCTACCGGCAAGAGCAAAAGCGCCACGACGATTTCGACAACAGGCAAGATGATGCCGCTGGATCGGGTCGCCGATTCCGGGACACCGAACGAGCGCATGGCGGCCTGAGATCCGGGGATGTCAAGCAGCTTTGCAATGCCTGAGACGATGAACACCGCGGCAAGGATCAAACGAGCGGCAAGCAACAGTGCATCCATACGATCGAACCTCTGCAAGGCGAAAAGCGAACCCCGTCTGAACACTCTGACCGAGGCGATACAAGGCGGGGCAACTTTTGGTGACAACCCAAGTGTAGCATCTGGGCCAGTCACCAATGCTCGCCCAAGCGGAATGCGGCGCCGCCGGCAACCCAATAGTAGCGAAAGGGAAGCGTTAGGTCTAGTCCTGAATCCACACTGGCCACCCGCTGAACTCAGGACTCGAGTACTACAATGCCGCGATGGAATTTCTGGTCAGCGGATTCGGCGGACTGAATCCCGTTGCTGGATCAAGGAGGATCTCTTGGCTCTTGAAACTCGTGGCAGGGAATCGACGGGCGCCCTGGTGGAACCAGTCGTTCCTGGAAGCCAGCGGATGACTGGTGGCCAGGCACTGGTCAAGTCGCTGATCGCGAACGGCATTGACACGCTGTTCGCCTTGCCAGGCGTGCAACTTGACGGAGCATTCGATGCACTCTACTCGGACCAGAATGCGATCCGCGTGATCCATCCGCGACACGAGCAGGCGGCGGCCTACATGGCCGACGGTTATGCCCGGACAACTGGCCGAGTTGGCGCCTGCATGGTCGTGCCGGGGCCGGGGCTGCTGAATGCCGCCGCGGCGCTCTCGACGGCGTACGCCTGCAACTCTCCGGTCCTCTGCGTGACGGGCCAGATCCAGTCTGACCTGATCGAATTTGGCCGTGGGCTGCTCCATGAAATTCCCAATCAGCTCGGCATGATTCGGTCCGTTACCAAGTCCGCCGAGCGAGCCACTGAACCGGACGAAATCCCGGGCATGGTTGACCGCGCGATTTCAAGAGTGCTTTCGGGACGCCGGAGGCCTGTTGAGATCGAAGTTCCTCCCGACACCCTCTTTGCGACGGGAGACGTTATGCTCCACGGCGCCGTGGAGCAACCTCAGCGTTTCGCTGGGGAACCCGAGCGCCTGGAGCGCGCGGCTTCGCTCCTCGGCTCGGCACGATTTCCGCTGATCTGGTCGGGCGGGGGGGTGCTCGGCAGTGAGGCGTGGAACGAGCTCCAGCGACTTGCCGAACTCCTGCAGGCTCCGGTCGTCATGACCTCAAACGGAAAAGGCGCAATCTCCGATCGAGATCCGCTCGCGCACGGCATTATCGGGGCAACGGAGCTGTTGCCCAACGCGGACGTCATCCTGGCGGTCGGTACACGGTTTGTCGATCCGGCGACGGCCTCTTGGGGACTTGGTCCGAACCGCGTCGTGATCCAATTGGATATCGATCCTGAAGAAATTGGCAGGAACTACCCAGTGGCGGTCGGCATCGAGGCAGATGCGAAGGCGGGTCTGGCGGCCCTGGCCGACCTGGTGACGGAGCGAGTCACCGAGCGGCCTTCAAGGGGAGTCGAGCTTTCTGACCTCAAGATGCGGGTTGCCGAACGCACCCGTGCGGTTGGGCCGCAGGCCGACTACGCCATGGCGATCCGCGAAGCGCTTCCTGATGATGGGATTGTCGTCTCCGAGATGACGCAGGTCGGGTATTGGTCAAACATGGCCTTCCCTGTTTACGAGCCTCGTACCTATGTAACGCCGGGCTATCAGGGCACCCTCGGGTTTGGGTTTCCGACCGCGCTGGGCGTGAAAGTCGCTCATCCCAGCCGAGCAGTCGTTTCGATCAACGGCGATGGTGGCTTCGGCTTCTGCCTCAACGAGCTTTCGACCATGTATCGGCATGACATTCGTGCAGTTGTGGTTGTCTTCAGCGATGACGCATTCGGTAACGTGAAACGAATCCAGCAGGAGCAGTTTGGAGGCCGGACGATCGCCTCCGACCTCACCAATCCCGACTTCGTCAAACTGGCTGAATCTTTTGGCATATCGGGCCGAACGGCGAAGTCGCCCGCTGCACTGAGAACGGCGATAGACGATGCACTGCGTGCCGACGAGCCGACGTTGATAAACGTGCCGATCGGCCCGGTTCCAAACCCATGGACCCGGCTCGGCCTTCGCTAGGTTGCAGAGGACGGCTTCGACGAGGTCATGCCTGCAGGAGTGAACCAGGGTTCCAGTAGCGCCGACGGTCAGCCGGCCACCGAGCACGAGTTCTGCGGTTCATGCGGTGCGGCCACGAACTGGCGCGTGGTCGAAGGGCGCCGCCGTCCAGTTTGTACGTCGTGCGGACGAACCGTCTATCTCGATCCAAAGCTCGCGGTAGCCGTATTAATCGCACGGGAAGACAGCATCCTGTTGGGGAGGCGCGGCCCAGGAACCCGCGAGC
>CAYSXO010000280.1:445-6728 GCA_964434995.1 uncultured Sphaerobacteraceae bacterium | reverse complement strand
ATGCGCGGCGAGCGCCCTCACCCCAATCCCTCTCCAGCGGGATTGATCATCCGGATACCGTATAAAGACGTGCCATCTACATCTATAGCGCCGATTTGCTACAACGGGGTGTGCGTCCCGGAGTTCGCTGGCGGTCAGATTGCCGGTAAGAAATTCCCGCCGGGTTACCCAGGGGCGCCGGAGCAGGGACTGCCGTTCCTACCGGTCGCTTCGCCAGGACTGAGGAGCGGCAGCCCCGGGAGAAGGCCGGCCCGCCGCTCGTTGCGGAGCCCGAGGCTGGCGCGGTTACGCGCGTCCCATCCGCTCGATCAGCCGCAGAATCAGATCGGCAGAGCGCCTGCCAACCTCCGCCGCCGGCAGAACTTCACTCTGGTCGGATAGCTCGGAAGCCACGTAGAACTCGTTGTTCGAAATGTCCTTCACGGTCATGAAGGGAACTTTGTGGCGGGCGCAGACATGCGCGATCGCGGCGGCTTCCATGTCCTCGCACAGCGTGGCGTGCCGAGTGTTCAACTCGTCGATGCGCTCGTGGTGCTGGGTCCAGATGTCGGCTGACCCGACCCGCCCGACGAAGGCCCGGGGTGGGCGCTGCTCGACGTCTGGAGGCAGGTTGAGCCCGCGTGGCCACGGATCGGGAGTCCAGCCTTCCGCCGCCGCGACCGTCATTTCGCGCAATGTGGCATCCGTGGTGAGCTCGGTCAGGGCGACGTCTTCCCCCGCGAACTGGTACTCGAGACCGGGAAAGAAGGTCTCTCCACTGGCCAGGATGTGCATTGCCCCGTGGTTGACCGCGCCGTCGCCAATGACGATGTCGCCCGGCAAAATGTCGCGGCGATGCGCCCCGGCGCAGCCGAAGTTCAGGATGGCGCGCGGCGCGTAATGGTCGATCAGGTGCTCGGCGCCAGCGGCGGCGTTCACCATGCCGATGCCACAGCGGAGCGCGACGAGCGGGACATCCCCCGCGTTGACGAATTGATCGAGCCAGGGGCCATTCTGCACGTCGCGCACGGGCGTCACCCGGTCGAGCAGGTGTTGCAGTTCCGATTGCATCGCGACAACGATGCCAATCGGCCTCGGTTCCGTCATCTGGCAGCCTCCAGCATTCCCGGCGTCAACGGTAGAGCGCGAGGGAGATGCTCGCGCCCAGAATGGCGAGAACGAAGAGCGAGAGAAGCGCGTACCGGCGATCGCCCATGCGCCAGAAGCTCGCGGCAACGACCACCACCGTGACGACCGGGGTGGCCATGAACCAGAGGATGGCGAGGTCGATAATCCCGGCCGCGCGTCCGGCGGCCACCGCCGACAGGATGTCGCCAAAGCGCGCCGCCTCGTGCCCGATCGGTTCCTGCCGAATCAGGGCGACGACGATGCCAAGCGCGAGCAACGCCGCGCCGATCCGAAAGCCCCAGGTGAAGATGAGCCGGGCCGAGTCGTAGAGCGGCGCCAGTTGCTGCGTGCGAAGCATGAGCTTGGCCGTTTCTCGCTCGGCCTCCTCCTCGCGCATGGCTATCTCGGGGCTGGGTGAGTTGCTCATGTCTGTCCCGGAACCTTGATGCCCGCGGCGCGCAGGAGCAGCGACACCCCGAGATAGAGAAGAATCACCGCAAAAATCAACGCCAGGCGTTGCGCCTTGATGCGCCGGGTGAGCCGGGATCCGATTTGCCCCCCGGCGAACACCCCGATCACCGATGGCACCACCAGCGTGGGGTCGATCTTGCCGTGCGTGTAATAGACGAAGGCGGTCGCCACTGACGTGATGCCGATCATGAACGACGATGTCCCAACCGCCGCTTTCACCGGAACGCGCATCAACAGGTTCATGGCCGGGACCATCACCACGCCGCCGCCAATGCCGAGCATGCCGGAGATAACCCCCGCGCCCGCGCCGACGCCCATGCCGCCGCCAACCCGCACCGGGATGTAGCCGATGTCGTCCTTGATGGCGGGATCGTGGAACGCCGCGCCGAGATCGAGCGGATCGGGCGTGCCCGCGGGCGGGCCCATCACCGCTCGCTGCCGCCGCGCCACCATCGAAACGGCGGCGTAGACGAGCACCACACCGAAGACGCCATAAATGACGCGCGGGTCCGCGACCACGCCATACAGCGCTCCGGCAATTGCGCCGATGGCCATCGAGACCTGCAGCAACATGGCCAGGCGCAGATTGGTGAAGCGGCTGCGGAGGTGATTCGTCGAGCCGACGACGGAATTGGTGACGACAACGATGGCACTGGCGCCGACCGCGAGTTTCGGGTCGATGCCGAAAAAGAGTGTCAGGATGGGAACCAGAAAGACACCGCCACCCAGACCGAGCATGGAGCCGAGAATGGCAGCGACCGCCGCCACGACACCGATTTCCAACGAGTAAACAAGATCCAACCCGTTCCTCCCCCGGAGGGCTTATAGCATTCCTCGCTGCATCGCGCCAGCGGCATGACGCTCGCGCGGCGCGGTTGACGCCCGATTTCGCCGGGTGCGACACTCCGCGCGGCCATCGCATCGCGAATCAACGCGGGCATGCTGTCGCCACCACCGCGCACAGCGCCTTCTTCGTCCAACGCATAACGCACCCATTGCGGGAAAGGAAAGGGGTGCTTCATGTCGCGCGGATGTTGGGCCGGACAAGATTCTGGCCTCGATCCAGGTCGGCCGCTCGGCGCGTCGATCTTGCGAATGGCCACCCGCATCCTGATTGCCGCTGCCTTGGCTCTGACCGCCGTGTGGAACGCGTTCGGCATCGAGCCGTTTCGTACGGCCCTGGGCGCGGACGGCGAGTGGGTGGCCGACGGCCCGGCCGAGCCGGCAGCGGTCAGCGCTGTCACGACGGCGCTGATCGTTCAGGCGCTGGCCACCGCTGACCGCGCCGACGACCCGATGATTGAGGGCGCGTTCGGGGCGCCGCGCGGCTTTCTGGCGCCGGAGGGAAGCGGTTTTACCGGCGGAACGGCCAAGGCTCGGGGAGCCGATGCCTTTGCCACGGCGCTGGCCGTTCAGGCCCTGATCGCCGCTGATGGGGATCCTCTATCCGCTACGTGGGCGAACGCGCCGGCAGTACGGGCCCATTTCCAGACAGCCGAAGGCGGATTGGCGAACCGCATCGATGATGATGCGCCGAATCTGCTGGCGACGATCAGAGCCATCCCGGCGCTGGCGGGCAGGCCCCTGCCAGTGGCCATTGCCTGCACGGATGAGGCGGTCCCGGAACGCGTCTCATGCGTCGGGGCCGTGCCACCGTCATGATCTGGGACATCGTTCGTCTCTGGCTTCTTCTCTCGCTGGCGACACTGCTGGTTGCGCTCCTGCTGCGCCCCGCGCCGACCCTCGCTAATGCACATCCGCGGCACATCGAGGCAGAGCTGGGGAGCGGAGCCTCCTTCGGTTGGATTGTCACGACTGACCAAGCGTGGTGGACAGAGGCTGGCGGGTCGGTTCCCCATCCCGCCGCCTCCCGAATCTGTTCTGGCCAGGCTGTTTCTCAGGCGGCCGCGGCGAGCGCCGGCGCCTGGGCGCAGCCGGCTGCCTGGACTTCGTCCGCGAGCGCGCCGGATATCTCCACTACCGGGGCCGCGGCAAGGTCGATCCTTGCGATTATGCCGCCGCCGTCATTCGCGCCGGCGGCCGGCAGCGCGACATAGAGGCCGCCATCCGGCCCGAAGGCGAGCGAAATGGGCAGGTTGAGACCGATGGCAACCTCTTCCAGGGTGTCCGCGCCAGTCTGGCGAACGACGCGGCCACTGTCGGGAACGAAGAACGGCGGCTCCATCAGATTGTTGGTCGACATCTCGAGCGCGTACAGCGCGCCGTCCGGGCCGACCGCGACATCGGTGACCGCCGTCAGCCCGGTCCAGGTGTCCGTCACCGTGCCATCGGGCGCAACGTGGATCACCTTCGATGCGCCGTCTGGAAGGGGTATGGCGGTCAGAAACCCGACGTAGACGCCGCCTTGCGGAGCGGCAGTCAGGCCGGTCGGGACCGGGTGGCCTTCCGAGAGGTCAACGACGCGAGAGACCGCGCCATCCAGCCCGACGTTGAGAATCTGACTGCTGTTCGGGTCGACGACCCAGAAGCTGCTCGTCGCGGCATCAGCAACGAGGCTGAACCCGGCGGCGTCGGGGTCGTGATCGGGAGGCAGAAAGGCGACCGGATTGGCCCGTACCCAGGCGGAGAGATCGGCGACCAGCTCAAAGCCGCCGTTGCCCAGTATGCGATAGACCCCGGCAGGTTGCGTGGGGTTGCCATGAACCTCACCGCCGCCGTCGACCGCCGCGTACAACTGGTCGCCCAGGATTGCCAAATCCTCGACACCGAGCGCTTCACCCAGTCCGTTCATCGCCGACGGCAGACCTTCCGCGACGACGACAGGGCAGCCAGCGTCGATGCGAACGACACTGCCCGAAGGGCCGCCACTCTGAGGTCCGACCGGGGGTGGCATCGGCGGTTCCCCGGCAGTGTCGCCGCCTATCCCGGCCTGCGCGGCCCAGATTGCGCCATCCGCGGTCCAGAGAAAGCCGCGAGGATTGGTCAGCCCGGAGGCCGCGAGGGTCAGGCCCGACGCCATTCCCGTCTCCGCGACCGGGGTGGCCTCCTGCGCGCTCGCGGTCATGGCAAGGGCGATCGCCGCCACCAGGCAAAGAAGGCACGTCGTGAGCTTGCGCAACATCGAGGTCTCCTTCCAGATCGTCAACCCGTGAAACGACCGTGTTGCCATGTGCCTCGTCTTCTATTGTGATTCGTGGTTCGCAGACTACACCCACGGCCAGCAAAGTCAAGCCCCATGCCGCGGCACTTCGCGAATTGGGGGCTTCCGGGCACGAATCTGGTCAGGTGTCAGGGTGCCAGGGTGTCAGGGTGTCAGGAAGCGAGCGTAGCGCCCGTCGTTCTCCCCATCACCCCGACACCCTGACACCCTGACACCTTATGACCTGCATCGCAAAGACGCGAGCCAGGTAGGAGGCAAGCTCCATCTCTTGTTCTGACTGGCCGCGATAGCCGAGGTAGCCGTCTGGCCGGATGAGGACCGCGAGCCCGTCGCGCGCGCCGAACGCGCGGTGAAGGGCTCCGGTTGGATCGAGGAGAACCGGCGTCTGCTCCATGCGCGCGTGCATCTCTTTCTGGACGAGGAATGGGCTGACTGCCGCGCCTACCGCCACGCGCGTCTGGAGCGCGAGCGTTTCCAGACTGGCGATCCGCTCCGATGATGGCGTCTCACCGGCAAAGAGCAGAAGCGCCCATCCCCGCGCGATGAGGTCGAAGAGACGAACCGGCACATCTCCCGGTATGGCCAACAAGGTGGCATCGGGAACGCGGTCGCCTGCATGCAGGCCAGGATCAGGCCAATGCACGATCCGGCTCCGAGCAGCGCGCGCCGATGCGTTGACGGAAAGAGGCGAGTCGGGGTAGGCGATCCGAAGCTGCGAGAGCGCGGCGAGGAGCTGTCGCCGGACAGGAGGGGCCTTGGCGAGTGCCGGGATTATCACGTCACGAAGTGTCCGCGCAATGCGATTGCGGGTCAGAAGGAACCGTGTCCCGAGGTCCGTGCCCATGAGAACTCCGCGAGCGACCGGATGGCGTTCCGCCTCGTACGTGTCGAGCAGCCCAGGGGCCGCCTCGCCCCGGGCGGCCAGGGCCAGCTTCCAGCCGAGGTTGAACGCATCCTGAATACCGGTGTTCATCCCCTGCCCTCCGACAGGGCTATGCACATGGGCGGCGTCGCCTGCCAGAAAGACGGGACCCAGCCGGTACCGCTCTGCCTGCCGGCGATGGATGTGAAACGACGATGCCCAGACAGGCTCGCCGACACGTCGGAAGCGGATACCGGTGCGGTCGCGTAGCAACGCCTCGGCCCGCTTCGCGATGTCCGCTTCGGCCGCCAACGTGGTTGCCGATGCTTCTGGCGGGAGTGGCACAATCAGCCGGAATCGGCGCTCGCCCGGCAGGGGGATCGCCGCGACCAGTCCGTCGCCACCGATCCAGATGTGCCCTTCGTCGTGGGGAAGCTCCCAATCGAGGTCGAGATCGGCCAGCAGGAACCGCTCGGGGTAGGATGATCCCGAGAAGGCGATGCCAGCCTCCCGGCGCACGGTGCTCTGCGCGCCATCGGCTCCGACCAGAAACCGCGCTCGAATGCGCGATTCCCCTGCTGGTCCTCGGACAGTCGCGACGATGTCCTCTCGCTCGACGCCAAAGCCAAGCAATTCGACGCCGCGCTCGATGCGGCCGCCCAATGCTGCCAGCCGCGTTTCCAGGACACGCTCGGTGTCGGTCTGATCCATGCTGACCAGCC
>CAYSXO010000280.1:0-435 GCA_964434995.1 uncultured Sphaerobacteraceae bacterium | reverse complement strand
GCGAAACTCGCGAGGGCGTACTGCCGGCACGAGCGCCGCTTCGGAAATGCCCATTAGGGTGAAGGTCTCGACCGTGCGTGCCTGCGTGCCAATGGCCCGCGACGACGAGGGGCGCATGGCCGCCTTGTCGATCAGGAGAAACGGAATCCCTCGGCGGCCCAGCTCGATGGCGAGCGTCAGCCCGGTTGGGCCGGCTCCGGCAATCAGTACGCTGGTGTCAGCGCGCTCAGCGGACGTGTCCTGGTGAACGGCGGCCATTGTCCGGTCTCATGGCGACCTGTTTCGCGGCCGCGCCGACTGGGGATTACACTCGCGGGCGGCGGCCCCATTCCTGGTGGGCCAGTATTCCTGTAACGAGTGGGACGGGAGAGTGCATGACGGAAGCGTGGACGACCAATGAACGAACGGCGCGACGGCGTGGCCAGGGTGTGCGTG
>CAYSXO010000279.1:0-6745 GCA_964434995.1 uncultured Sphaerobacteraceae bacterium | reverse complement strand
CGCGGTGGCCAATGCGCGCGTTGCCGCGTCTAACGGGACGGCTGAGACGATGACCGGCGCGGACGGCTCGTTTCGCCTCACGGGGGGAACCGAAGTCGGTGAGGTTCTCGTGTCTGCCGCGGGATTCGAACAACAGACCCTGGCGGTCGATGCATCGCGGCAGGTTCTGGCACAGCTCGAGCCGGAGATGATCAAGGCCATCTACGCGAACCTCGGCGTCTTGGGCGACCAGGAGCGATGGAACCGGCTGCTTGAGATCGCCGATACCACCGAAATCAACGCCATCGTCATCGACGTGAAACAGGATACGATCTACTACGACACGCAGGTGCCATTTTTCCGCAATGTCGAGGGCATGGTTACGCCAGTCCTCGATATGGAGTCGATCGTCAACCAGTTGCACGAGCGCGGACTCTACGCAATTGCGCGGATGGTTGTATTCAAGGATCCCGTTGTGGCGGCGGGACGGCCAGATCTGGCGGTTCAGGACGAGGTCAACGGCGGGCTCTGGCTCGACATGAATGGCACGCCCTGGGTCAATGCCTTCGAAGAAGAGTTGTGGGCCGCGAACGCTGACCTGGCGGTCGAATTGGCGGGCATCGGCTTCGACGAGATTCAGTACGACTACATCCGGCTGCCGTCCGACGGGGATTTGAAGACGGCCGACTTCAAGTCGGACTATTCCGAGGCCAGCCGCCGAGCGGCGATTACCGGCGCGGTGGCGCTTGCGAGCGAGCGCGTCAGGGCGACGGGTGCACGGTTCGCCATTGACCTTTTCCCAATCATCGCGCTCATGGGGGACGATCAAGGTATCGGCCAGACGTTGCAGGACCTGACGCCTTATGCCGACTACGTCAACCTGATGATCTACCCATCGCACTATGAGTACGGCAACATTCCCGTTGACGGCCACCCGAACGACTTCCCAGCCGAGACCGTGACGTACACCCTTGAGCGGGTCAACGAAGTCACGCCAGGCGTGATGAAGAAGCATCGGCCATGGCTCCAGGACTTCACCTATCCTCTTGAGGGATATTCCGAGTACGGGCCAGCGGAGGTGCGCGAGCAGATCGACGCGGCCGAGGCGATGGGTGTCAGCGGATGGATCCTGTGGAACGCGGCGGGAGAGTTCCAGGCCGAGGCACTGAAGCCCGAATAGTCGCCTTTCCGCACTCGGCTCGGCAAGAGACCGGGCCACGTGAGGAGGAAGCAGGGCCAGCGCTGGTTTCCTCCGCTCTCCCTGACCCAATCACACCCACATCTTCGGTCCGATCACTCGTTCAAGCCATGCGGCCGGCGCAGTGGCTGAAGAACGGAATCCTCTTTGCCGGGCTTGTCTTTGGAGGGCGGCTTTTCGAGCCCTGGGCAGTGGCGAGCGCGATCTATGCGGCAGGCTGCTTCTGTCTTCTAAGTGGCGGGTTCTACCTCGTCAACGACGTACGCGATGCCGAGGCGGACCGCGCCCATCCTCAGAAGCGCCAGCGGCCGGTCGCGGCGGGGCGACTGGCTCGCGAAACCGCGCTTCGCGCGGGGATTATTGCCATCACGACCGCGGCGTCGCTGTTTCTCGGAACGTCATTCGCGCTCGCGGTGGTGGCCTACGCGGTCTTGATGGCCGCATACAACGCTGGCCTCAAGCAACTTGTCATCGTCGATGTTCTGGCTATTGCGCTTGGTTTTGTCCTTCGCGCGGCGGCCGGGGCGATCGCGGTCGACGTCGTCATTTCCCCGTGGTTGTTGATCTGTACGCTGTTGCTGGCTCTCCTTATCGGATTCGGCAAGCGCCGCTTCGAATTGATCTCACTCGATGACGCGGTGCGGCACCGGCGGAATCTGGAGTCCTATTCGCGTGCGTTGCTCGACCAGGCCGTGGCGGTAACCGCGGCAGGAACGCTGGTCGCCTACGGGATCTACACCTTCGATGCGGAGTCCGCACCGAGGGATCATCGCATGATGCTGACTATCCCGATTGTCGCCTATGGCGTCTTTCGATATCTCCATCTGTTGTATCGTCGCGGTGGCGGCGGAGCGCCCGAAACGATGTTGCTGACCGATCGGGGCCTGCTCGTGGCAATTTCGATCTGGGGCATAGCGAGCGCCATACTCTTCTATTTCACACGCTGAAGGGCTCGGTCCTGGGACGAAACCATTGATCGGCCTAGCCCATGTTGGTGAATTTGATACGATCCATAGCAACTTAACGGATATGCGTGTATACTCCGATTCTCAGCTGCTCGCCGGAATTGCGATGCCGGCGACACCAGTAGGCGTGTGATGGACCCGTGTCCCTGTGGCGACTTTTGTGCCGCGGGTCCGCGGAGGGATAAGGGGATGATACTTTTGCGCCGAGGGCGTCAAGCGCAGACAATTGGTTCAACCAGTGACGTCGATGTGCTCTTTGAGTTCAGTCACGTCTATCACCGGCGTCCGGAATGCTACGCGCCGTGGCGCCCGCCGATCGAAGTCTTCGAGACGGAGCAGAACCTGATTGTTCGCGCCGAGATTGGCGGCCTGAGCATCGAAGAAATTCTGGTCGAAGCGGATGACGAAATGGTGATTATTCGCGGTGAGCGGACCAATCATCGGCCTGATGAGCACCGGGTTTATCACGAGTCTCGCGTTCGGTATGGTCCATTTGAAGCGTCAGTTCGCCTGCCATTTCCTATTGACATTCCCCTGGCGAATGCTGACTACGTCGACGGGATCCTGACCGTAATTCTTCCGCGCCTGCCGGCAACGACGGTGCCAGCGCGTGGGGCCGGGACGGTTGGCGACGCCCAGCGAGGAGAGCAATAGGCAATGACAAATTCTGAAGAGCGCAAGACTCGCGCGAAGCGATCATCGGCCAAGAAGGCTGAGGAGCAGATTACGGACACCATCCATCAAACCGAGCCGGCGCAGCTCGTCGATGATGTTGAGCTCATCGAGCTTGGCGCCGGTGAACTGGAGCCAACCCTGGACGACGGCGAAAGCGAAATCCTTGAGCTGCCAGTTCTTCCGTTGCGCGGGACCGTCGTGTTCCCGCTGACAGTCGTGCCGCTGGCCGCCGCGCAGGCGCGCTCGCTGCGCCTCATTGACGAAGTGATGTCTGGCGATCGAACCGTCGCGCTGGTTATGCAGAAAGACGCGGAACTCGAAGGCGCCGGCCCCGACGACGTCTACGACATCGGAACGATCTCCACCATTCACCAGATGATGCGTGTCCCCGACGGGACGGTTCGCCTCGCCGTTCAGGGCAACGAACGGATGCGGATCCTTGAATTTACCGGGGAAGAACCGTACCTGACCGCGCGGGTGCATCGCGCGCCTGAAGTCATCGAGGATTCCGTTGAAGTCGATGCGTTGACGCGAAACACACTCGAGCTCTTTCAGCGGCTTGTGTCGCTGGTGGCGCACATGCCAGACGAGTTGGTGACGGCCGCGCTAAACGTTGACGATCCACGGCACCTCGTTTACCTGGTCGCGACGAACCTGCGCATGGACCCCGAGGAGCGGCAGCGGCTGCTGGAGCTTGATTCTGTACGCGACAAGCTCGTGACGCTTAATACCTTCATCTCGAAGGAGCTCGATGTCCTGGAGCTGGGCAAGAAGATCCAGAGCGACGTGCAGGAGGAGCTGGGCAAGAACCAGCGGGAGTTCTACCTGCGCGAGCAGCTGAAGGCGATCCAGCGCGAGCTGGGCGAGGGCACCGAGACCGAGGCAGAGGTGACCGAGCTCCGTCAGAAGATCGACGACTCGGGCATGCCCGAGGAAGCGGCGAAGGAAGCGAAGCGCGAGCTCGACCGGTTAAGCAAGCTGCCGCCGGCCGCGGCTGAGTACGGCGTGATCAAGACCTATCTCGACTGGTTGACCGCGCTGCCCTGGAACGTGAGCACCGAAGACGAAATCGACGTCGCGAAGGCACGCCAGATCCTGAATGATGAGCACTATGATCTTGAGAAGATCAAGGACAGGATCCTCGAGTATCTGGCGGTCCGCAAGCTGAAACAGGACGCTGCCGCTGAAGCCGGCGAGGATGACGCGCAGCTTTCTCGGGAGCCGATTCTCTGTTTTGTCGGGCCTCCCGGGGTTGGCAAGACGAGCCTGGCACAGTCGATCGCCCATGCGCTGGGGCGCCAGTTGACTCGGATGTCACTCGGTGGCGTCCGTGATGAAGCAGAGATTCGGGGACATCGCCGAACGTACGTTGGAGCGATGCCCGGCCGCATCATTCAGGCAATCCGGCGCGCGGGATCGAACGATCCGGTCTTTGTACTCGATGAAGTGGACAAACTCGGTAGCGACTGGCGAGGCGACCCATCTTCGGCGTTGCTGGAGGTGCTGGACCCTGAACAGAACAACACGTTCCGGGATCACTATCTCGATGTGGCATTCGACCTGTCACAGGTGATGTTTATCGCGACCGCCAACTTGCTGGACTCCATTCCAGCGCCGTTGCGCGACCGAATGGAGATTCTGGAACTCAGCGGCTACACCGATGAGGAAAAGCAGGCGATCGCGAGGCGGTTCCTGATCCCCAAGCAGGTGAAAGCGCATGGGCTGGTGAATGAACCGCTGGAGTGGATAGACGAAGGACTCGCGTTCCTGATTCAGAACTACACGCGCGAAGCGGGCGTGCGAAATCTCGAGCGCGAAATCGCGACCGTGGCGCGAAAGATCGCCACGCGCAAGGCGGAAGGCCGCGACTACAGCCAGCGTATTGGCCCCGAAGAGGTTCGCGAGTATCTGGGACGACCGCGGCACTACTACGAGGAGCGGGCTCAGCGCACCGAACAGCCGGGCGTGGCCATTGGTGTCGGCGTTTCTGGCGTCGGCGGCGACATCATGTTCATCGAGGCGTCGCGCATGCCCGGCAAAGGTTCCTTGACCGTGACCGGGCAGCTCGGTGACGTCATGAAGGAGTCGGCAACGGCCGCCATGTCATTTGTCCGGTCACGGGCGAAGGATCTGGGCATTGATCAGGATTTCTTCAAGGACTCGGACATCCACCTGCACGTTCCGGCGGGAGCCATTCCGAAGGATGGTCCGTCGGCCGGGACCGCGATGACCACCGCGCTGATATCGCTCCTGGCAGGGGTGCCCGTGCGAGAAGATGTGGCGATGACCGGGGAGATCACGCTGCGCGGTCAGGTGCTTCCGGTTGGCGGCATCAAGATGAAAGCCCTGGCGGCGAGGCGAGCGGGAGTTACCACGTTTGTCTTGCCGAAGCGGAACGAAGCGGACCTGGACGATCTGCCGGAGGAACTGCGAGAGGAGATGACGTTCGTTCTGGCAGAGACGCTGGATGACGTTCTGGGGGCGGCGATGCCGCCGGAGTTCGTCAAGCAGCGGCCGGGGATAGACGACTCGATCGAGATCGTCGATCCGATCACCGTAGCCAGCGAACAGCCGGTAAGCGCTGTCGCCTAGCGGTACGGTTTCTGGGAAACATGGCCAAAATAGCGGGAGCCGGCGTCTGCCGGCTCCCGCTATTCACGTCCGACCACGGCCGTCTGGATCATGCGTGCGCACGCACCGGCTTTCGTGCAATTGCCGCCTCGACCAGGCGCTCGAATGGGCGGAGGTGCTCGGGATGCTCGGTAAACATCAGTTCCGGGTGCCACTGCACCGCGAAGACTGCCGAATGGGTTGGCATCGCGACCGCTTCAACCAAGCCATCGGGCGACGTGGCAACCGCGGCCAGGCCTGGGGCCAGATCGCGGATGGCCTGATGATGAAATGAATTCACCCCGAGGATCGTCCCATCAAAGATGGGGAGGAGGTCAGGTCGTGTCGCGCACACGCTGTGGCCGACATCGGCGTCGCGCACGTTGCGTTCGTGCTGGCGATGGCCAACTTCTGCCGCGCCCGGATGCTCGGACGGGACATCCTGAATGAGTGTCCCGCCGAGCGCGACATTGACAACCTGAATGCCACGGCAGATGCCGAAGACGGGCTTGTCTCTGGCAAGCATGGCATCGAAAAGATCGATCTCGAATTGATCCCGCTCCTCGTCGATGCCATACGTTTCGGGATGAATCACGTCATCGCCGAATCGTGATGGGGCAATATCGGCTCCGCCGCTCAGCAGGAGCCCATCGAGGAGATCGGCGATGTCATCAATGGCGTTCAACTGCGGCGGAAGGATGAATGCGACTCCGCCCGCGGCCTCAACGGCCCGAACATAAGGCTGAGAGATGACAAAGCGCCTGAACGTGCCGTGCGCGAGGGCATCGGTTTGCGCGCTCGGGGTAATGCCAATGAGCGGCTTCATGCTGTTCTCCATCCAGGTGTGACCCTCGACCATCCGCGATCTTTCGAGCAGTATAGGGACGGCATGCGGCACGCTGACGCGCCAGCAATCGCGTGCTTTGAAGCAGTATTCCGTGGGGCTTGAATTCCATTCGCATTGGCTGCTATGATCCGCTTTCTGCCCGACGGCTCACCGCGTCGGGCGGCTGGAGACAGACGGATCCAGGCAAGCGACTTGACATAGCAATATGCCCGTCGTATACTGGTGAGGTTGCGCAATTCCGGGAGCCGAAGTCGGCAGTTCGGAATCGGCAACGAGCGGAGTTCGGCCTTATCTCGGATCCTTGACAGGGTCACGTTGCATGAGGTAGCCTTCGCAGGCTCCATTCGGAGCGACCCCCGAGGCAGACCGGGTGGCCCGTTCGGCGGCTGGAAACCTTCCAGCACGTGGGCTGGTATGCACCGGGGGGCACCTTGACAAGCTGGCATCACGGGAGGGCGAGAGGGCCTGGTC
>CAYSXO010000278.1:0-6799 GCA_964434995.1 uncultured Sphaerobacteraceae bacterium | reverse complement strand
GGTCAGCACGCGGATTTGTCCAAGACCCATCGCGATTGCACTTGGGGGATAGGGGGTGGAAACGGCCGGGAGTATCGTGAGCTCTCCCTGACTTCCTTTCCCTCGTCCTCTGTTTCTCCTACCCCCTATCCCCCAAATCCGCGTGGGCCCAATATCGGACCTGTCCTGTCGCCAAGGCGTGCTCGGCGATCTGCTCCAGGGTGGCGAACCAGACGCCGTCGAAGCTCTTCATGTACTCGATCAGCCGGTTGAGCAGGCGGATGCGCGAGGGGTGGCCAATGACGAAGGGGTGCATGGTCAGGACGAAGCAGCCGCCGTATTCGTGGTAGCCGGCGAACTCCTCCGACCAAATCTCGTAGACCGCTTGCGGGCTGGAGATGCCGTTGCCGAGCGGCGGGATCGAGCAGAAGCCGAAAAGGGGCCAGTCGTCGTTCATCCACTGCACCGGAATCTCCAGCAACGTCTCGCCTTCCTCCCCGGCATCGATCAGGTAGGGTTCGTCGTCGCCCATCAGGCTGGAGTCGTAGCGGAAGCCGTACTTCCTGATCAGCGCCGGGCTGGTCGGCTTCAGCTCCCACGCGGGCGAGCGATAGCCGCGCGGGCGGATGCCGGTGACCTCTTCCAGCACGTCCAGCCCGCGGATCATGATCCGCTCTTCTTCCTCCTCATCGACGAAGTCGGGGCGCTCGTGCAGGTAGCCGTGGTGCCCCAGCTCGTTCCCCCGCGCGATGATCTCGCGCATCAGGTCCGGGTGCCGCTCGACGACGAAGCCGGGGCTGAAGAAGGTGCCATTGATGCCGTGCCGGTCGAGCAGATCGAGGATGCGCGGCGTGCCGACGTTCGGCCCGTACATCCCTTCCGATTGCAGCGACAGCCGCTTGCGCGCGTTCGGTGGATCATAGTTGAGGGGAATACACTCGCCATCCTCGTCAAAGGTCAGCGCCACCGCGCATCGCGCGCCGTTCGGCCAGGGGAACTGGGCCACGGTTGCTCCTTTCTCCGAAGGGTGTTGGGGTGTCGGGGTGTTAGGGTGTTGGGCGCGACGATAGTTCCGTTCTCCCCAACAGCCTAACACCCCAACACCCTCGTCTATCCACTCAGCGGCAAGGGGCGGCCCGCCGTCGAGCCGCCATCGACATGCAAGATCGTTCCCGTGATGAAGGTTGCCTCGGGGGAGGCGAGGTAGTGGACGGCGCGGGCGATGTCCTCCGGCTGGCCGATGCGGCCCATTGGTGTCATCGCCACCAGTGCGTTGATGTACTCGCCGGTTAGCGACCAGCCTTCCACTTCGATCAGGCCGGGCGCCACCGCGTTGACGGCGATGTCGTGCGGGGCAAGCTCCATCGCCAGAACCTTGGTGAACATGTTGACCGCCGCCTTCGAGGCGCAGTAGTGCGCCGCGCCGACCCTGCCCGATTCACCCGAGCCGGAGGAGATGTTGACAATCCGCCCGCCCGCGCCTCGCGCGATCATCCGCCGCGCCACCGCCCGCGAGACGAGGAAGATGCCCTTCACGTTGGTGTCGAAGACGGCGTCCCACTCGTCTTCATCCATCTCGACCACCGGCGTATTCGGGTAAATGCCGGCGTTGTTCACCAGCACGTCGATCTGCCCGAAGCGGTCGATGACCTGCTCGACGGCGTCATTGACGGCGGATGCATCGCGCACGTCGACCATTAGCGGCAGCACGGTCGCGCCGGTTTCGGCGGTGATCGCGCTCGCCGCTTCCCAGGCCGCATCCTCGGAACGATCGGCGATCGCGACGTTTGCCCCGTCACGGGCGAAGATCGTGGCCACCGCGCGGCCGATGCCGTGGCCGCCTCCAGTTACCAGCACCACCCGGTCAGAATCCGTCATGGACGCCTCCTACCATGCACGGCTCGCGCACCGAGGCGACGACGCGAGTCATGTCTTTGCGACGAATATCCAAGCCCGTCATGATGAACGCAGCGACCCACATCGCCTCAGAATGCGGGAGTACGCGGAGAGAACGATATCCTTCGCGCGCTCAGGATGAGGTTTGACGCCTTCACTATCGTGGCCCACCCATTTCCTCGGCAATATCGTCCCAAAGCGCCGCGATGTCCGCTGCCGTTGGCGGGCTCTCCCTGGGCCAGCGCTCGATGCGCCGGTGCAGCTCTCGCTTGGCGAAGGCGCGGAAGGGAAGCGGCAGCGACATCAGGAATGCGGCCAGCGCCATGGCAAGCTCGTCCGTCCAGACGGTCTCGTGGGCGCGGCGCGAGGGGCCGAGGTCGAACAGGGGCGCTGGCGTCATGCTGGCCCGCGCGGCACGCTGCGTCGTGGTTTCCGGGACGTCCACTTCCCCATTGTGTAACACCACGCCGTAATCGCGCCGCGCGGCCTCGGGCGATAGGAGCCCGGAGCGAACATCGGCAGCGACCAGGGCCGCGTCGCGCGCGAGAGGGTTGCCATAGCCGCCTCCGCCGGTGGCGCGGATGCTGACCACGTCGCCCGGCTCGAGCCTCAGGACGTCGATGCGGCCGATCTCCCGCTCGTCCGGCTTGCCGGCATTGACGAAGGTTCGTGTCCGCCGCGCCGCGCTCCCGCCGTGCAGGCCCCACGGCTCGAAGCGGGTCCGTTCGATTCCGCGCGCGGTGACGATCGACTCCGGGCGCAGGATGCGGAAGTCGAAGCGCGTTCCCCAGCCGCCTCGCTGCTTCCCCGCTCCCGCCGATTCGGGAAGGAGCTCGTAACACTCGGCCAACACCGGGATGTGCGCTTCCATGCTTTCCACCGGCGTGTTCTTCAGGAATCCGGCGGCGGAGTCGATGGCCGAAGGCCCGTCTCCTCGGCTGGTTGCGCCGCCACCGCCGAACATCGGCTCCAGCACGGCGACGTCCCGCTTGCCCGTGGCCGCGTCCGGCACGGAAAGGACGACCATCGCCGCCTGCCCGGCGCCGGCAGCCGGCGCCCGCTCTGGCACGGCCTGGGCCAGCGCCCCGAGGACCACGTTGTAGAGCCGCACCACCGTCGCGTAGCGCACGCCGACGGCGGCCGGGAAGACCGGATTGACGACGCTCCCCGGAGGGGCCACGACCCGGAACGGGCGCACCAGGCCGCCGGTGAGTGGAATGTGCGGGTCTTCGCTGAGCATGAAGTTGACCAACCCTTGCAGCAGAAAGGGATGCCGCTCGCCGAAGGCCGGCAGATTGAGCGCGCCGCTCACCTGCGGGTCGCTGGCGCTGTAGTCGAGCTCGATCTCGTCGCCGCGCACGCGGAGCGTGACCGCCAGCCGTAATGGATCGCCATTGAAGTCGTCGTCCATGTAGTCGGCAAAGGCGTAGTCGCCATCGGGGATGGGGGCCACCAGCGCCCGCACGCGCTCTTCGCTCCAGGCGATGACATCCTCCATCGCCTGCTGCACCACGCCCAGGCCGAACCTGGCCGCCAGATCCTGCATGCCGCGCTCCGCCGTGTTGAGCGCGGCGAGCATCGCCTTCAGGTCGCCCCAGTTCTGCTCCGGGATGCGGCAATTGGCCAGAAAAAGCTCCAGGAAGCCCTCGTCGAGCACGCCACGGTCGATCAGCTTGCGCGGCGGGATGCGGAAGCCTTCCTGGGCGATGTCGTAGGCGAGCGGCGAAATGCTGGCTGGGGCCAGCCCGCCGACGTCGGAGCAGTGGATGAAGCACCAGGCGAAGCAGAGGAGGGTATCGCCCGCGAAGATCGGCTTGATCAGGTGGATGTCCGGCAGATGCGTCGCCAGTCCCTGGGTCGAGTAGGGATCGTTGGTGATGTAGACGTCGGCCGGTTGCGGATCGGGGAAGGCGGCCAGGGTCGGGGCCATGTCCATCCCGACGAAGCTGGTGACGCCGATGGTTCGCGGGTAGGCGAAGAACTCGCCGCGCGGCGTGGCGATGGCTGTTCCGAAGTCTGCCGACTCCTTGATGAAGGTGGTGTGCGAGGTTCGCTCCAGGGTGTAGCCCATCCCCTCGGCGATGGCCACCATGAAGCTCTTCAGGATTTCCAGCGTCACCTTGTCCGTCATGAGTCGTGAGTCGTGAGTCGTGATCCGGAAGTCGGAAGAACGACGGCAAGACGGCAAGACGGCAAGACGGCAAGAACCGTTGCGTCCTTGGCGCCAACAGCCAATAGCCAGGAGCCAATAGCGTTCAACTGCCCACCTCGCGCGTGATGACCAGGTTGCCAATGCGGTCGACGTCCGCGTGCCATCCGGGTGGAATGAACGTGGTCGTGTCGGCCTGCTCGACGATCGCTGGTCCCGGGATGCGCTGGCCTCGGCCCAGGTCGTCTCGCGGATAGACGGAAGCGGTGCGTGTCTGGCCAGCAATGGCGATCTCGCGTGAACCGGTGGGCTTCCCCGCGGTTGTCGATGCTAGCTCCGGGTCGCGCTCCAGCCGCCGCGGCAGTTGCCCGATGGCGCGCACGCGCAGGTTGATCATCTCGACCGCCGCTTTCGGATCGTCGTGGTTGTAGATGCGCCGATGCGCAGCATGGAACGCGTTCGCCAATGTCGTGCTGTCTCCCGCGCGCAATGCCGCGGGATCGATCTTCGTCTCGATTTCGTGCGATTGGCCCACGTAGCGCATGTCGGCCGTCCAGCGCAGAGAGGTTGTCTCGACTGCTGGGGCCTCGTGCTCCAGCCAGGCGCCCGCCTGGTCCTCCAGTTCATCCATGGCGGCCAGCAGGTCAGCGCCCATTGAGATGGAGAAGGCCCAATGGACGCTGCGGATGAAATCGGCGGCGATGTCAGCCTTCAACGCGCCAAGCGCGCAGAGCGTCCCTGGCGACGTTGGCACGAGGATCCGCGGGATCTGCATCTCCTCGGCCAGCAGGCAGGCGATCACCGGCCCCGCCCCGCCGAAGGCAACGAGCGTGAAGTCGCGCGGATCGACGCCGCGCCGCTCCAGTACCCCCGACAGCTCGGTATACATCGTCGCCAGCGCCACGCGCACGATGGCGCCCGCGGCCTCTTCGGCGGTGAGTCCCAGCGCTTCCGCCAGTGGCGCGATCGCCGCGCGGGCGGCCTCAACATCGAGCCGGGCCTTGCCGGCGAAGCGCTCGGGATTGAGCAGGCCACAAAGCAGGAAGGCGTCGGAAAGCGCCGGCTCCGTGCCGCCCAATCCGTAGCAGGCCGGGCCGGGATCGGCGCCCGCGCTGCGCGGCCCGACCTTCAACACCCCGGCCCCATCGAGCCAGGCGATCGAGCCGCCGCCCGCGCCGATGCTGACCACGCCGACGACGGGCAGGAAGAGCGGGAACTCGCCGACCACGGCCTCGCGGCTGAACTCAATCTCGCCGCTGGTCACGAGCGCCACGTCGGCGCTAGTCCCGCCCATGTCGAAGGTGATGACCTCCGTGAACCCCGCCTGACGCGCTGCGCCGAGCGCTCCGGTGACTCCCGACGCGGGTCCGGAAAGGAGCGTCTGCACCGGATGCTCCTTTGCCGCCGTGGTCGTCATGATGCCGCCGTTGGAGCGGGTCAGGTAGGGCCGGGCCGTCACGCCGCGCGTCCGCAGCATCGTCTCCAGGTCGTTCAGGTAGTGCACGAGCGGCGGCCGCACGTAGGCATTCATCACCGTCACCAGGGCGCGCTCGTACTCCCGCATCTGCGGCCAGACGTCGGACGAGGATGAGACGAACAGCTCAGGCGCATGTTCAGCCAGCGCTGTCTCCATGGCGCGCTCGTGGGCGGGATTTGCGTACGCGTGCAGCAGGCAAATGGCCACGCCCTCGACCCCAAGCGCTCGCAACTCGGCGATGACACGCGCGATCTCGTCGTCAGTAAGCGGCGTCTCCACCGCGCTGTTGTGGCGCATCCGCTCCCGCACCGGAACCACCTGCTCGCGTGGCAGCAGCGGCGCGGGGCGCTGCCCGTAGAAGTCCCAGGGAGCGGGCAGCCGCAGGCGGGCCAACTCCAGCACGTCGCGGAATCCCTCGGTGACGAGGAGGGCGATGCGCGCCCCGCGGCGCTGGATGATGGTATTGACGCCAATGGTCGTGCCGTGAACGAAGTAGCCGATCTCCTCCAGCGCGATGCCCTGTTCCTCCAGCAGATCCAGCCCATCCGCCACGCCACGTGCCGGATTGGCGGGGACGGTCGGCGTCTTGAGGCCGATGATCTGCCCGGTCAGGCTGTCGAAGAGGCTGAGATCGGTAAAGGTGCCCCCGATGTCAATGCCGAGGTGATAGCGTCCGTTGGTCAAGAGTTCTCCAGAGTTTGGTGCTATTCCGCGAAGTCCGCGACCGTGAAGACGAGTTGTAGGGTCTTTTCCTGTGGCTCCGGTGGGCCGGTAAGGTCCAGCGTGACGGTTGAAGGGTCGACGTCCGGCGCCATCAGCGCCTCCGCGCTCACCGTTCCCGCGAGCGCGTAGTCGGGGAAGACCATCGGCAGGCTGTTGCCGGTGAGCGGATCGGGATAATCGAGGACGGCAAAGTGCAGATGCGGCCCCGATGTGTTGCCGCTGTTGCCGAGCAGGCCGAGAACATCTCCTGCCGCCACGCTGTCCCCGACTTCGACGGTGACGCTGCCCGGCTGCATGTGGGCGTAGAAGGCATAGACGCCAGGCGCAATCTCCAGGGTGACGTGATTGCCGCCGTAGTCGCCTGGCGCCAGGACGTGTTGCGGCGCTGACAGGGGAGCCTCGTTTGGCATGTCGTTGCGCATCGAGACGACCGTGCCATCCGCAACCGCGACGATCTCGGCCCCAAAGGCGTACCAGTCCTCGTTGCGCGAACCGTCGCCCGAGAAGATCCTGCCCTCTTGCCACCTGATCCAGTCGATGGCAAAGGTCTCGGACTTGGCAATGGACAGGCCATC
>CAYSXO010000277.1:4198-6811 GCA_964434995.1 uncultured Sphaerobacteraceae bacterium | reverse complement strand
GAACAGTCGGATGCTATCGCCATTGTCGTCTCGGAGGAGACCGGGCAGATCGCGATCGCCGAAAACGGGCGGCTGATCCGCAATCTCGACGCCGAGCGGCTGGAACAGCAGTTGCGCGAGCTGCTCAGGCTCGACCAGCCCGCTCGCGAGCGCGGCGGCATTCTTCAGAACATCGGTGAGTTGCTCCATCTTCTCCCGCGAGAGTCGGCCTCGCCAAATGGCGCTTCTTCGGCGGCCTCGCAAAGCGCGAAGGGGGCGGACGCCGAGCCCTCGCGGACGGCATAGGTTGGCATGAACTTCTCCCTTCCTGGTGGGCTCAGGGGCGCGCGCGGCGACGCCATTTTCAGGGCCGTGGCGTCGCTGGCGCTGGCCTTTCTCCTCTGGGCCTGGGTGACAACTCAGCGCGATCCGCCGGAAACGCGGGTGTACGCCGACCTGACGATGCAAGCGCCCGAGCTGCCGGAACCGCTACAGATCGCCGGGGAACTGCCAACGGTCACGATCCAGGTCACCGGGCCACGCTCCGTTGTCGACCGTGTGTCGCGCGCTGGCCTGGAGCCGAGGCTGGATGTCAGCCAGATCTCCGGCCCCGGCAACTATCAGGCACAGGTGCTGGTCGATCTGCCGCCCGCCGCCCGCGTCAACTCCATCACTCCCCCGCGCGTGGCCCTGGTTGTCGATGAAACGGCAACGCGCACCGTCCATCTCGATGTCGCCCCGGTGCAAATCAGCGATCCGACGCGCCGCCTGGGTGAAGTGGAGCCCGCCGTTTCTGAAGTAACCATCAGCGGGCCGAAGCGGTTAGTCGACAATGTGGCAAAAGTCGTCCTGCCGGTCGATATCGGCGACCAGGTCGATGACTTCACGGTCGACTTTGTGCCCGCGGCGCTCGACGCCTCCGGGCAACCGATTCCGGAAATTGTCATTCTCCCTTCGCGAGTAACCACCGCGGTTGAGGTCGACCAGCGCGGGCGGTCGGTGCCAGTTCTGGTGCAGACCGTGGGCAACCCGGCGCAGGGGTACGAAATTGTCGGCAGCGTGGCGAACCCATCAACCGTTCTCCTCGATGGGCCGGACGACGCGCTGACGGATATCCTCTCGGTGATAACCGCCCCGGTGGATGTCGATGGCGCATCGGAGACCGTCAACATTCGCACCGGCCTGCAGGCCTTGCCGGAGGGAGTACGGGTGGTGAACCCGGCCGATGGCTCGGTCGTGGCCGTGGTCCAGATCCGTCGCCGCGGCGTCACGCAGCTCCTGCGCGACCTGCCGGTGACGGTGACCGACGTCCCCGAGGGGTTCACCGCAATGGTCGAGCCGGCCACCATCGGCGTGGTGGTCTTCGCTTCGGAAGACACCATGGCGAGCCTGGGCGGCGACGACATCTCGACGTCGGTATCGCTGCGGGGCCTTGGCTCCGGACGGCATCAGGTGCGTCCGAACGTAACGGTGCCCCCTGAGGTGCAGTGGCTGCGCACCGAGCCCGATCTGGTGGTCGTCAATCTCGTGCCGAGCGGGAGCGCAACGCCAACTGGACCGACATCGCGCGTTATCGCGCCACGATAGGGAGGGATAGGAAAGAGCCGGGCGTCAGAAAGCCCTGACGCCCGGCCCTGGTTGGCTCTTTGGTTCGCTCAGTGTCCTTACGGCTAGTCGACGCCGGCCCGTTCCATTTCGTGCGCCAGCAAGACCGCCTCGGCAACTTCGCGCATGGACTTGCGCGTGTCCATGCTCGTCTTGCGAATCCGGTGGAAGGCGTCCGCCTCGCGCAAGCCCATCGTTTCCATGAGGACACCCTTGGCCCGCTCGACCACCTTGCGCGTCTCCAGCGCCTCGCGCAGATCACCGACCTCCCGTTCCAGCGCGCGGAATTCGTCGAAGCGCGCCACGGAAATCTCGATGACCGGCAGCAGCTCTGCCGGGCGGAAGGGCTTCACCACGTAGCCGACGACGCCCGCCTCGCGCGCGCGTTCTACCAGTGGCTGATCCGAATAGGCGGTCAGCAGCACGACCGGGGCGATCTTCTCGCGAGTCAATTCCTCAGCGACGGAGATGCCATCAAGCTCCGGCATCTTGATGTCCATGATGACGATATCGGGTTGAAGCTTGCGCGACAACTCGAGCGCGGTTCGCCCATCGCCAGCCTCGGCGATGACGTCATAGCCGAGCTCGGTCAACATTTCGCGCAGATCGAGCCGGATAAGCGACTCGTCATCAGCGATCAGCACGCGCCAGGTGCGCGTCAGGGAAGGAGATTCGCTCATCCGCGGGGTCCTCAAGTACGTCAGGCCAGAGCACATCACTATCTGGCAACAGCTTGCCGCATGACAAACGCAACGCGCCGCCGTGCGGGACGAACACTACGACACTTCGGCACGGTTTGCCTTGGCCTGCCGAGGGGATTGGGTCGGGGCGAGAGGATTCGAACCTCCGACCACCGGTACCCCATACCGGTGCGCTACCGGACTGCGCCACGCCCCGAACAGGGAGAGTGTAGCACGGCGGGTAGCGGGGTAGCGGCTATCGGGTAGCGGCTATCGGCTATCGGCTATCGGCTATCGGCTTTTGGCTGTTGGCCGCGCCGTGCTTCCTAACAACCCCATCACCCATCAC
>CAYSXO010000277.1:0-4188 GCA_964434995.1 uncultured Sphaerobacteraceae bacterium | reverse complement strand
CCCACCCAGATTCGCACGTTCGAACGATCGTTTGAGGAGCCGCATGCCTGATTCACTCGAGGCCGTCCTGCCCCCTGTTCCGGACGGCATTCACCCCTGGGTCGCGCAATGGCGGGACGCCATCGGCTTCGGGGTCAGCATCTTCCCGCAGCCGCCCGATTGGCAGCAGTTCATCCGCCTCGTGCAACGGATCGAGGCCATGGGAATCGACTCCTACTGGAGTTACGATCATCCCGCGGCCAATGTCGACTGCTGGACAGCCCTCTCCGCGTTGGCGGTCAGTACCGAAACGATCCGGCTCGGCACCATGGTCGACTGCATCTACTATCGCCCGGCCTATCTGCTGGCGCGGCAGGCCGCGGACGTCGACCGCGCCTCGGGCGGGCGGCTCGTGCTTGGCCTCGGCATCGGCCGGTTGGACGACGAATTCCGGGTGATGGGCCTCGAGTATCCGCCAACACCAGTTCGCCAGCAGGGGCTGGAAGAAACCTTCGCCATCCTGCGCGGGCTCTGGTCGGGCCAGCCGTTCAGCTATCGCGGCCAGAGTTTCTCCGCCTCGACTCCGGGGCCATGGGGCGCATTCCTGCCACCGGTGCAGGAGCCATACGTGCCCTTTCTGCTGGCCGGTGGCGGCGAGAAGACGACGCTGCGCCAGGTGGCGCGCTTCGCCGACGCCGCCAACATGGGCGCGCATCCCGCGATTGGCCAGGCGGTTTCCGATCAGGACATCACCCGCAAGTTCGCCGTGCTCGAGCGCTGGTGCAACGACTACGGCCGACCCCACGACGCGGTTCTGCGAACGCACTTCACCATGCCGCTCATCCTTGCCCCATCACGGGATGCGCTCAACAAGAAGCTGAAGGCCATGCCGCGGGACACCCTGGCCTGGGCCGCCGATGCCCTCTTCGCCGGCACGCCAGAGGAAGCCATCGACTTCTATCGCGCCCTCGCCGCGCTCGGCTTCCAGTACTTCGTCACCAATCCCCTGGGCGGCGATGAGGAGACCGTCGAGCTCCTTGGAACAGCGGTCGTGCCCGCGTTCGCGTAACGCGGAGCATCTGGCCCGGTAGCCGTGCCCGCGAGAGGAACGACGGGGCGGCTACCGCGCGCACGGTCCGGCAATCGTCGAGGTCCGTCGTTGCCCGGCCCTGGGGGTCCTCGCCGCTGCACCGCGGCCACAACGGGCGACATGGAGACACATTCCTGGCCCGAACCGTGCGAAGCATTGGCCCGGGTGTGACGCTGCCGCCATGGAGAGATCTCTTCCGATGCTCCCTCCGCCAACACGGCCCTTCGATATCGGCATTGCGCTCGATCGCGTCGCGGAAGCCGTGCGCCCGTATCCCAAGGCTGCCATGTTCGAACTGGCGGAGCGTGGGTTTCGCACGCCGTTCCAGCAACTCGTTGCCTGCATCATTTCGATTCGCACCAGAGATGAGGAGAGCCTGCCCATCAGCATGCGCCTCTTCGACATGGCGCCGGCGCCAGGCGACATTGCCGCGCTCAGCCCGGCACAGATCGACGCGCTGATCCGCCCGGCGACGTTTCATGAACGCAAAGCCGAGCAGATCCACGCCATTGCGCGAAAGGTGGTCGACGAGTTCGCTGGCCACCTTCCCTGTGACGACGCGGTGATGCGCGGTTTTGCCGGCGTTGGCCCCAAGTGCGCGAACCTGGCCCTTGGCATCGCCTGCCACGAGCCGCGGATCAGCGTCGATGTTCACGTTGACCGCATTGTGAATCGCTGGGGGTACGTTCAGGCGCGCACGCCGGAAGCGACCATGCAGGACCTGGAGCGAAAGCTGCCCCGCCAATACTGGATTGCCATCAACGCGCTGCTGGTCCCTTTTGGCAAGCACATCTGCACCGGAACGGTCCCGCGGTGCACCACGTGCCCGCTCCGCGACATGTGTCCACGCATCGGCGTCACGCGCTATCGCTAGACCGCGCGGCCGCCATTCCGAGCGCGACGATGTCTGGCACGCATTGTGAAAAATGACGATTGGTTGCATTCGTCAGGCAATACGCCGAACGATGCAGCAATTCACTTGAAAATATGTCAAGTGTTGTAGTATAGTGCAACGTTGGGTCGCGCGTGTCACCGGCAGAAAAGGAGTGCATATTGGCCCTCGAGCAGGAGATTCAAGTTCATCCCAGCGATGTCTCCCCGACCGCTGGCTCTCAATTTGGGCAGGACAATCACCGCGCCTTCATCGACGGCATCGAAATTTGCGCGGAGCGCTTCCCGAACGATGAAGAGCAGCGCGTCAACTGCTTTGCCGAGGTGGTCAGCTCGACGATCGGCCGCAGGGCCTCGAAGCGCACGGGCACGGCCATTCCGGCGGACAGCGCTGAAAGCCGCCGCCGGGGCAGCGCGCACGCGCATGCCGCGCTGCGCGCCAAGCGCGCCGCCGCCAAGGCCGCCGCGGCGGCAGCAGCAGCCGAGGCGGAATCGGCGCAGCAGAAGTCGGCATAGCCTCCGCGCAACGGCGCGAAGCAGAGAAATGGCCCCTGGCACGCGCCCGGGGCCATTTCTCTGCCCTCCGAGAAAGCGTTCGACTACCCGCGTTGAACGGGAAAGCGCGCTGGTCGGGAATATGCACGCCTGGGATGGCG
The DNA here is from genome assembly GCA_964434995.1 of uncultured Sphaerobacteraceae bacterium. Taxonomy (GTDB): domain Bacteria; phylum Chloroflexota; class Chloroflexia; order Thermomicrobiales; family UBA6265; genus JACCXM01. The sequence goes on along the minus strand of CAYSXO010000277.1, from coordinate 1,572 downwards.
TCTGGAATGGCAGCGAGGAGGGTGCTCCTCCTCGGCGGACCAGCGTTCGTCCATCAGGAGACATGCCCCATGAGCACGAACACGAAACGGCTGGCGCTTGCACTCGGGATCATCACGCTCCTTGCTCTGCCAGGAGTCGCCATCGCGCAGGGGCTATCCCCGGCCGATAACACGATGTCGAACTTCCAGGGAGCCGCGGCTGGCGTTACCATCGTCGACTTTGCGTTCCAACCGGCCTACGTCGTTGTCCCCGTTGGCGGCACGGTCTCCTGGTACAACGCGGGAGCCGCCCCGCATACGGCGACAGCAGATTTCGGCGCATTCGATTCCGGCACGCTCGGCTCCGGCGGCGGCTTCAGCACAACCTTCTGGACTCCTGGCGCTTACGGCTACCACTGCGCAATCCATCCCGGCATGGTCGGGACCGTCGAGGTCACCGGCATGTAGCCGCATGAACGGAGGCGGGCGCGCGAGCGTCCGCCCCGCGGTCTCCAACCCTCACGCCACCAACTCGCGGCCCGACGCCACGGCGTGATGCTCGCCACGCTCGATGATCTCCCGCAGCGCCTCCACCGCCTGCCACAGGTCGTGATAGGCCGTGTAAAGCGGCGCCGGGGCCAGGCGAATGACATTCGGCGCGCGGAAATCGGGCACGATGCCGCGCGATTTCAGGGCCTTTGCGATCCGCGTGGCATCCTCGTGCTCGATCGCCAGGTGCCCGCCGCGCCTCGCCGCCTCGCCCGGGGTCCCGATGGCGAAATCGAAAGGCGGCATTGTCAACCCGCGTTCGTCCAGCAGCCAGCCGAGGTAGGCGGTCTGCGCCAGCGACCGCGCCCGCAGCGCCTCGATGCCTGCTTCGTGAAAGAGCCGCAGCGACCCCCGTAGCGGGGCGGTGGCCAGGAGAGGCGGGGTCGATATCTGCCACGCGCCGGCGGACGCCGCCCCAAGCCAGGCGTGGACCATGTCGAACTGGTGGTCCTTTTGATAGCCCCACCAGCCTGCCAGACCCGGCGCGGTTCCCCAATGCCGGCGATTGACATAGAGGCCGCCCGTGGCGCCGGGCCCGGCATTGAGGTACTTGTACGAGCACCAGAAGGCCCAATCGACGCCCCAGTCGTCAAAGTGATGCGGTACAGCGCCGATCGAGTGCGCGCAATCGAAGCCGAGCGGGATGCCTCGCTCGCGAGCCGCGCCGGCCAGCCGCGGGATATCGAGGAGTTGCCCCGAGCGATAGAGAACGGCCGGCAGGAGCGCCAGCGCAACCTCATCGCTCAGGGCCGAGATGATGTCCGCCTCGTCGATATTGCGGCCCTCACTCGACGACACGCGGACGAGGTCCCGCTCAGGATCGCCGCCATGAAGGCGAATGAGGCTCTGCAGGGCATAGATGTCGGAGGGAAAATCCAACTCGGTAGCCACAATCTTGCGGCGCTCGCCCTCTGGCCGGTAGAACGTGGCGGTCAGCGCGTGCTGGTTGACCGTGGTCGTGCCGGCAACAACCACGGCCTCCGGCTCCGCGCCAATGAGCGGCGCGACCATCGCGCCCAACTCTTCCCCCAGCATGAACCAGGG
>CAYSXO010000276.1:6511-6851 GCA_964434995.1 uncultured Sphaerobacteraceae bacterium | reverse complement strand
CAGTCAATGACGACAATACGCTTAATCCTTGCCGAGTTGGCTTGTGACAGCCGTGGATCTTCGGCTGTGAGAGAATCGATCAGCCGAATTCGCAACCGACTTTCTTGAGACTCAATCTCGTCTCCGAGCGCATCAAGCTCGCGTCGAAGCTGTTTCTCGGTGAGATTGCGGCGAATCTTGGCTTGGGCAAGGTGGAATAGGTCATCAAAGGAAATGCCTTCTGGATATCGGGACAATAGCGCGCGGACATCACTCATGTCACAGCGTCCCCATTGAATGGATTGGACACTATCGGATAGTTGAGGCCATAGATTATCTTGGACCGATATATCTGTAAACT
>CAYSXO010000276.1:6130-6501 GCA_964434995.1 uncultured Sphaerobacteraceae bacterium | reverse complement strand
ATACCTATTGATCGCCAGAGGCGTTGAATCAAACGTAGGCTAGCCGTCCTCCGCATCAAGTTGCCGCTAGTCATCGATGTTGACACACTCGACCACGCATTGGATGTGGTGGGACGCGATGGCGCGTAGGCCATAAGCAAGACACGAGGATTGACTCAGGCTTGCTCGAGCTACGAAGAAAGGATGCGCGTGGTGGCAGGCATGCCCTGGGAAACCGGCGAGAGGCTGAACGACCGCGAGCGGACGGTGAAGTACGGCGCGCCGGCGATGGAGGCGCCCTTCTCGCTCACGGAGTACCGGCAGCGGCTCGACCGCGTTCGCGCCCTGGGCACGCGGACGCGCGGCGTGATCTGGCCCGGCCTGTCGATGAG
>CAYSXO010000276.1:0-6120 GCA_964434995.1 uncultured Sphaerobacteraceae bacterium | reverse complement strand
GGGATGGCGGAGGCGGGCATTGATCTCCTCTATGTGATGGCGCCGGAGAGCATCTGCTACCTGAGCGGCTACCAGAACGAGTGGTACCAGGGTCAAAGCCCCAAGGCCTGGGCGGCATCGAGCGGGATTGCCGTTCACGTCAATCACGGCCACTTCATCCATTTCGACAGTCCCGCCGAGGCGATGCTCGGCCGCTCGTCGTCCGTGGCGACAGATGTTCGCCACACCGACCGGGCGACGGCCATCCCCTACATCGTCGATGAGTTGAAGGCGGCGGGTTGGCTGACCGGGCCGGTCGGCCTGGAGATGTGGAGCTACCGGCCAAACCGCGTCGTTAGCGAGCGCTTCCAGGCGGCGTTCGAAGGAGCCGGCTGTGCGGTCGTTGACGGTACTGACGTCGTGCGCGAGGCGCGGCGGCTCAAGTCGCCGCAGGAATTGGCGACGATGGAGATTGCCGCCCGCATTGCCGGCATCGGGCTAGCTGCCGCGCGGGCGGCTCTGCGGCCCGGCGTGACGGAGCTGGAGATCTATGGCGAAATGATCGCCGCCATGGCGAAGGCCGGCGGCGAGAATGCGGGCATCACGCTGCCGGTCCTCTCCGGCATCAAGACGCCGACCGGACACGGGCTGGCCTCGCGCAAGAAGATCATGCCGGGTGAGATCGTGCTGGTCGACGTCTGCGGCGTCTACAACCGATACCATGTGAACCTGGCCCGCAACTTCGCGATGGGCGAGCCGCATCCGGCCGTCGCCGAGCGCTTCGCAAGGGCGGCTGGCGTCTTCCCTGCCATCGAGCGCATCCTGCGGCCGGGCCTGCCGCTGCGCGAGCTGAATGCAACGGTTCAGGGGTACTACGAAGAGGCTGGCATCTGGGACCATCGCGGCTACATCGGCGGCTACGAGCTGGGCATCGCCTTCCCGCCCGACTGGGTCGGCGAGTTCACCTACGGGCCGCACGTCGATACCGGCGACCAGGTCTGCGAGCCTGGGCTGGTCGTCAATCACGAAGCCCAGTTCTATCTGCCGCGCATGGTCGGCTACTGCATGTTGATCGACACGATCATGTTCACCGAGACCGACGCCCGCTGGCTGGGCACAACGCCGCGCGAGCTGATCGTCATCGAGTAGGCGCGCCAACGGCAGACATCTATCGATACGAAGAACGGAGCACAAGACATTGGGAACGTCTACACCGGTTGATGTCGTCATCGTCGGCGCGGGCGCGGCGGGGCTGGCCGCCGCGCGGACTTCCGGCGAGTTGGGGCTCTCGTTCGTCCTTCTCGAGGCGGCGGGCCGCATCGGTGGCCGCGCCTTTACGGCCACAGAGCCATTTGGAGCACCTTGGGACTGGGGCTGCCACTGGCTCCATTCCGCGGATATCAATCCGTTCACCCGGCTGGCCGATGCCTATGGGTTCCGCTATCTCGCGGATCCGGTGCCGTGGCGGTCGCATCTCGGCGACCGATGGGCGTCGGCAGCGGAGGAAGCGCGGGTCGACGCCTACGTCGATGGGAGCTACGAGGCGGCGTTGCTGGCTGGCGAGGCGGGGCGGGATGAGCCGATGGCCGATCATATCGATGCCGCCGATCCCGCCTATTGGGTTCTTCGGCATTCAGTGAACGCCGAGTGGGGCGTCGATCCGACGCTCGATCAGGCTCGCTACCGGGATACCGACAGGAATTGGCCGGTGCAGGACGGCTACGGCGCGCTGGTGGCGCGGCATGCGGCCGGCATCCCGGTGGAACTGAACACACCCGTGACGGCCATCGACTGGTCGGGCCGTCTGGTCAAGGTTTTCACGCCGAACGGGACCGTAAAGACCCGCGCCGTCATTGTTACCGTTTCGGCCGGGGTCCTCGGCGCTGGGGCGATCAGATTTACACCCGTCCTGCCTGACTGGAAGGGCGCGGCGATTGCCAATGTTCCGCTCGGCAAGGCAAACAAGGTGGGGCTTGCCATCGATGCCGATCGCCTCGGCGTCGCGGGGCATACCGCTGTCAGCGTGCCATGCGGGACCGAAGGTGCGATCGGCTTTCATCTGCGCCCCTTCGGCGTGAACATTGCCTCGGCTTATTTGGCTGGCCCGATGTGCAGCGCGCTCGAGCGGGAGGGCGCGGGCGCGATGGTCGATGCCGTCACTGCGGCGCTCATTTCGATCCTTGGCAGCGACGTGAAAGAGGGGATTGGGGCCACGGCCTGCACTCGCTGGGAGAGCGACCCGCTCTTCCGCGGCGCCTATGCCGCGGCGCGCCCGGGGCACGCGGACGCGCGGCGTGATCTGGCCCGGCCGGTCGATGAGCGTCTCTACTTCGCGGGCGAAGCGACGTCTCCCGACTTCTTTTCGACCTGTCACGGCGCTCACCTCACCGGGATCGCGGCCGCGCAGGCCGTCGCCGCCGCGGCCGTCGGAGCGACGTAAGGCGACAATAACAGAACCGATGTGCTACAATTAGGCCAAGCAGATTGCGCCATGGAACGGCCGCGGCGAAGCCGCGCGCATGCACAAAACCGGCGGTATTCCGCCAAGTTTGCGTCTATCAGCCTCTCATCCGGATAGCTGGCTAGAAATACTGGAGTGTCCACATGCCCCGCACGCTGACGAATCGCAAGGAGGCCAAGCGCCTTGATGGCTTGATCGCTCTTCCGCTGGCTCGCTTCCGCACCGCCATTGGCCGCCTGCCGCTTGACGAGCTGGCCGCGCTGGAACGGCGTATCGAACTGATGACCGTCAAGCAGCGCTGGGCGCTCGGGAGTCACGGGATCGAGCGGCACCGCGCACCCAACGAGCTGGGCTTGCTGGCTCGCCGCCTGGCCGAGACGCGGCGCGAGGCAGAGATCCGGTCAGCATCCACCTCGGCACAGCTTCGGCTGATCACGCGTGAAACGGTCGATCCGGCTCTGGCGATACCCGAAGGGTTGGCAAAGGCGGCGTAAGGACCAGCATTTTCTCACGTTGAGGCGTTCGGCAATACGCTGAGCGCGCTCTTGCTTGCGCGAATGCAGTTTGCATCGTAGCGTGGTTCGCAAGTCTGACGATGCGGCCCCTGGTAACCGGGCAATTGGTTACAGAAAACGCGATCGCGTTTTTCCCCGCCGCGAAGTCGACCTTGCTCACGGGTAGGGTCGGGCCGAGTCACTGGAACTCGGCTAGCGGCGGGGTTTCCTTGCACTAGACGATGCTGATTTGTTTCCCCAGGCTTGGAAGAAACGGCCCAGTGATCCCGGAATTCTCGTTGACTTCACCGCCAGCATGTCGGCCACCTGAACGATGGCCGCATGTTGCCGGTGATCTGGGCATGGCCGCACATCACCGAACGGTTTTCTGTCGGCTCCCTTGAGCGCTCGACGGAGCGAGATTCTCATGTCGTTGACAGTTCGCTTTTGGGAGCGCGGGAGATCGACATGCAGGATTTGGCCCGCGATGAGTTCGTCCGGGCACGCGAGCGCCAGGGTGATCACTCCGTCACGGATTCGCTCCGGGCCGCTCGATTGCGTCATGTGCCGCGGCCTCTCTGCCTTTGCCGCCGCAGCCGTTTCGCCGCGCCGCCAAAGGCGTGCGCCGTCGATTGCGCGCGCAGCTCCGGGAGGAGCTTCTCGTACGGCATCTTCGAGTTCGCCGTCTGCATGATGATCGCCGAGACAAGCCTCACCAGGGCATGATTGAGCCCAGTCCAGCGGAAGCCGTAGAGGTCCTGAACTGGCGGCGGCAGGAGATCGACTGCCGCTCGCGTCATGACGAGCTGCACCAGCCCGGCCGGGGTGAAGGGCAGCTTCGGCGGCACCATCATCTCCCGCATGAAGCGGGTGTCGGTGACATAGGCCAGGTGCGGGAGCATGCGGGTCATGTAGGCATCCAGCTCGGCCACGCTTCCTGGCGCCAGCTCGGGGTCGATGCCGACCAGCCGCGCGGCGGTCCGTTGCTCGTCAACGAAGCGGTCGCGCTCCGGCGCGGTCAGCGCCGGCCCCCAGCGGCGACACCCGGCCAGAATCGCCCAGACCAGGGTGCAATGCACCCACATCAACAGGTCTGGCTCGTTCGGCGTGTACGTTTCACTGGTACTCGGATCGACAGCCTTCTTGCGCGCGTGGATGGCGCGCAGGATCTCGCCTGCCCGCTCGGCTGATGCCGTGTCGCCGTAGATGATGGTGTTGAGGTACTCGGCGGTCAGCCTGGCCCGCTCTTCCGGGGCCTCGCGCACGCTCGATGCCTGGTCGATCATGCGCACGACTTTCGGATGGATCATCTGCAGAAGCACGGCCGTGGCGCCGGCCACGGCGCTCGATGGGCCAGAGAAGGCGCGCCAACTGATGCTCTCCGGCCCAAAGAGTCCATCATCCGCCGGGAGTTCGATCTGCTTCTCGACCGCGACTGGCCGTGCTGATGCCATGCCACCCCTCACCGCGATTGCCATGTCGTACAAGGGTGATCATCGCATAACTCATGGCAGATGGCTGGAACGCGGTCGCGCGCTCTTCCGGGGTTATCCCCCGGCGGGGGTCAACGCCAACTCGATCAACCGCAGCGGCTCGTTGCCACCATTGCTCAGGACAAACTGGTTGCCCTCGGTGAGCGTTCGGAATGGCAGAACCTGCCCCGGCAGGAACCGCAATGTAGCCAGTGGCTTGCTGGCGTCTTTCGTGGCGATGACGGCCAAATCCACGTCTCCGGACATGACCACGTAGGCGGTTGGCTCGCTGGCCCGGGGCGTATACGGCAGGCTGGCTCCGGGCGGCAGGGTAAGGCTTCTCACGTGAACCGCGACATCGGTTCTGGCTAGCCCAGCTTGCTCCCAGGCAGCCGGAGTAACGGTCAGCGAATCGGGGAAGACGCCAAAACTGACCGTCTCCGTCACCGTATCCCCCGGATTGCGGACCTGCTGCGCGGCCGAGTTCTCGACATAGACCACCGCGTCGCCGGACGAGAGGGCGACCTCCGTTCCTGGCGTGATCTCCTCCACCGTTCCATCGCGTTGACGCTGCATGCGCCCTTCGGATTGCGCGCCGTAGTCTCCGCCAATCACCACATCGGCGGCGATGCTGATCTGCGATCCATATGAGGGGAACGCCAACTCCTCGTCAGGCTCGAAGACGCTCATCCAGGCATCGAAGCCGGCGTCCTCTTCGGGCATTGCCTCGGCCAGCAGGGTCACCGTCGCGACGTCTTCAAACGCTGGTTCGCGAGAGGCTGAGGCCATCGCGGGAGCCGTGGGCGAGGTGACCACTGGCGCGATGGCTGGAATCGTGGGCACGATGGTCATCACCAGCGCCTCGACTGGCTCGTCACCGAGGTTGAACGCCGCGCCGTCTCCACCAATCAGGAGATCGCCGGGAACGCCGGACTCCTGAGCGGTTGCCTGCATGCCGCCCGGCACGACCGGCAGACCGGCGCTCGGGCCAACCATCGTCCGCTGCAATTTGAGCGCGATTGGACCCTCGGGCAACGCCATCCAGGGGCCATCGTGGCGGCCAAGAACTATCGACTCGACTTCACCGATGTCGTCTGGATCGGGCGGAGGTGGTGGCGTCGGCTCCAGCGCCACCAACCAGAGGAAGCTCACCGGCGCATCGCTCGCGTTCGCCTCAACCCGCTTCTGCGCCGCATAGACGAGCGCGTCGCCGGCCTCCAGCGTGAATGGCGTGCCGGCAGGAGAGGTCTCCGCGACGGGGTTGGCGGTATTGGCGCCGCGCAGAATGCGTCCTTCTGTCTCAAGTTCGTACGTGAGGACGCCAGATTCGACGACAACCGCGATGACGCCCTTGTCATCGGGGTTGAAATAGGTGTGCCGCACGCCGGGCGGCGCGACGTTGCGCCCAAAAATGAAGAAGCCTTCGTCGCCGGGCAGGTCCGCGCGGTCGACCACGACCTCAAGCAACGCGCCGGTCGCGGCGGGCGGGGTGGCATCCTGCCCGATGGCGAGGGCCGGTTTCATGGTGAGAAGGACGGCGAACGCGAGGAGCAGCGGCAGCGTCGATCTGGACATGATGAGGCTCCTTCCGGGGTCTGCTGAAGGCCGGCTGTCGCCGGCGTCCATCAGGCCAAGCCGAAATCAGGCCCCATCTTGAACCGGGAGCCAGAAGAACGCATCGGTAATTTCTACGGAGTTCTGCCCGCGCGGCGGA
>CAYSXO010000275.1:5698-6883 GCA_964434995.1 uncultured Sphaerobacteraceae bacterium | reverse complement strand
CTGTTCCCCATTTGGCGGTCGAGCGATCCTCCTTCTGATGCACTGCAATCGGCGGTTCGACCACGAGCCGCGATCTGCGCCGCCACGGAAGGAGATTCCCGATGAACGGTGCAAGCAGACGACGAATTCTGGCGGGCACGATCGCCACGCTCGGTGGCATCCTGGCGCGGAGAGCCGTACCCGAGCCGGCAGGCGCGGCGCGTTCGAAACCGGTCGCGTTCGATATCAGCGCAAAGCAGTTCGAGGAAGACTGCGTGGCCGCGGGGGGCGAGTTCGCCAATTGGGGCAATGGCGAATACACCTGCTACTTCAAAGGATGGCGGATGGATTGCTCGAGGGTGACCGGCCAGTGCCGGATTACCTGCGATCCGGGCGTCAAGTGCATCAAGGCGAAGCGCCTGCCCAGTGGCGTGACGGCAGCGCTGAGCAATGCCGCCAATACCATGGATGCCTTTACTGGCAATTCTGTCAGGTTACGGGGCGTTAGGGTGTCGGGGTGTCAGGGTGTAAGGTTTCAGGGTGTCAGGGTGTCAGGGTGTCAGGAAGCATATCGCCCTATCACCCCATCACCCAATCACCCAATCACCCCGACACCCCGACACCCCCTACGGCGTCGGGGCGCCCATTGACGCGGCCGCACCACCGCCCGCGCATTCGGGCGCGGCCGCGATCGCCATGGCCACGCCGCCGGCCCCGCCGGCCCCGCCACCCCCGCCAGGGGTCGCTGCCGGATGGACCTCCACGGGATCGAAGCCCTCCGGGCATTCCGGCGCCACAACCACCGCGACGGCGACCACTACTCCGGAAACGCTCCGATCGCGCTCCGGCGCGGCGGTTTGCAGGCTAGCCAAGGAGCCGCGCTCGATCGACGCCATAAAGGCCGAGGCAGGCTCCCCGGTCAGGTTACGAAGCTCCTGCTCCGATTCCGGCGGGCGGACGAAGGAATCGCCCGTGGCGAGCGTGAAGGCCACGCCGGCAGCAATCAATTCATGCGCCTGTGCCCCGGCGGTGGTCACGTTGGCGGCGCGATTGACAACCAGGGGGGTGGTCGATGAGACAGTCAGCGACCCGGTCTCCACCGCGACGAGGAGAAGCGTCTCGTCATCCTTCGGCACCGTGTAGGCTGCCTCGGGCGCGAAACGCGCCACCTGCAGGTCGATGCCCGCCTGTTCTGCCACAAGCGGT
>CAYSXO010000275.1:4703-5688 GCA_964434995.1 uncultured Sphaerobacteraceae bacterium | reverse complement strand
GACCCCGTCCGCCACGCGCTCGAAGACGACTTCGGGCGCGGCCGGGGTTGCGCCATCCGCTTCCTGTGCCCGCGTGGGCGGCGACGGATTCGCCAGCACTGACGCCAGAAGGAAACCGCTGAGGACCATGCCGAGCACGCCGAGACGCCGCATGTGCACTCCCTTCGCCGACGCTATCAAAACCAGGTTCTTCAATTGCACGTGTTGTTTCGGCCATTGAAGCCGCTGGCCGGAGTTTTGGCCAGTGTCCGCGAGCACGGCGCCGATCGGATCGGCCCATTTCCCGTAGACTTCGCCTTCGGCGCGCGGCCCTCAGCGCTCAGCGTGTACGTGAGGGGCGAGCGAACCCGGAAACGGAGCGTGCTTCGGTGGATGTGCCACGGCCCAGCATGATGACGGTCAACGGGACCACGTTGACCTACCTGGAACAGGGCGAGGGAACGCCTTTCGCCTTCGTGCACGGGGCGCTCGGGGACTATCGCGATTGGCTCAACCAGATCGAGCCGTTCGCCGAGCACTACCGGACGGTGGTCTATAGCCGGCGCGGTCACTATCCGAATGCCTGGCCCGCGGACTACTCGGCGTGCGACCCGGAAGTGCATGCCGCCGATCTGGCGGCGCTGATCGAGTCGCTGGATGCAGGTCCAGTCCACCTCTTCGGGCATTCCATCGGCGGCGTAACCGCGCTGGTGCTGGCCGCCCGCCGGCCGGATCTGGTGCGCACGTTGATTCTGGGCGAGCCGCCGCTGCTCACCTGGCTCGGCGGCTCGGCAGAGGGCCGCGCCATGGTCGCCAGCTTCATGGCCAATGCCCTGGAGCCGGCGCAGCGAGCATTTCAGCAAGGCGGCATGGAAGAAGGCGTGCGCCGGTTCCTCGATGGGGTGATCGGTCCCGGGGCGTTCGATCAGATCCCGGTCCCGGTCCAGGCAACCATCCTCCAGAACGCGCCCGAGTTGAAGGTCCAGGTCTTGACGCCGCCGCGGAT
>CAYSXO010000275.1:3611-4693 GCA_964434995.1 uncultured Sphaerobacteraceae bacterium | reverse complement strand
CTGACGTGCGACGATCTCAGCCGCATGACGATGCCAGTTCTGCTGCTGGAAGGCGAGCTGAGCCCGCCGATGTTTTCGTCGGTCGCCGATGAAATTGCCAGTTGCCTCCCTACCGTCGAACGGGCGACGATCCCGGGCGTCTCGCACGATCTCTACAACCCGCCTGTCTTTCAGGAGACGGTGCTCGGGTTTCTGGCGCGGCACGCCTGACCATCACCTCGCCTGATCGCCTTCAAGCATCACCAGATCGATCTCCGCCAGGCGCGCACGGCCTCGCCAGCGGCGCGATCTCGGCAACGGAGATGGCGACCATAACGTGCCGGACGAAGGCAACTCGCGCGGCCGGGATCAGGGCTTCCGGCACAACCAGCCTGGCCACCCCAACTGAATCAGCCAGGAGCGCCGCGTGCTCGAGATCGGGGTCATTTGCATCGGCCAGGGGTAACGCGGAGCCAGGTGCGTTGAGCGGCGCTTCGCGCCGCGACCGTCGTGCTCGCGGCATGTCAAGAGCGACGCGGGCCCCGACGGCCGTGAGCCAGCCACCTAGCTTCTCGACCCCGCTGGCGCCGGAGCGGCTCAGCCGCAACCATGATTCCTGTATGGCATCCTCGGCCTCACTCGGCGAGCCGAGCATCCGATAGCCTCGCCGCGCGGATGGCCCCGGTGGTCCTCGAAACGGTCTGCCAGCCAGTCACGCTCGTCTGGCATCACATCCCCCGGCCGCAATCCATCAGCGCGCTGACGGGCCACCGTCTGCTGAATGCGCCGATGCACCGGACACCATCAAGCTCGCTCCACTCCTCGTCACATCAGCCGGCGCAACCAATACGCCGAGCATCCGGCTCCGCGGCCGCAGCGCCCAGGAGACGATCACGAGAAAGGCAAAGAAGGTTGGCAGAATGACGTAGATCGCGCTGTCGCCATGCATCAGGTGCGATGCCACGGCGCCGGTCATTTCAAAGAAGATGCCGGCATATGCCCATTCCTTGATTCGAGGCAAGCCTGGAATCAGCAGAACCAAGGCGCCGGGTACCTTCCAGAAACCAAGGATGGTCAGCAGATATGGCGGATAGCCGAGGCGA
>CAYSXO010000275.1:0-3601 GCA_964434995.1 uncultured Sphaerobacteraceae bacterium | reverse complement strand
TGATGCGCGTGCTGCCTATCGGTGCCCAGTTCGAGCCACGCTGTCCAGGCTTGCCTGTTGGCGTGTCAACTCCGCGACGCCGCCTATCAGCACTCCGGAAGCGAGGACTCCAGTCGCCGCCCAGTAGACGATTGACTTGAGATTCACCTTCAACCTCTCCTTCGCGCCGGTTGTGTCATTGACCCGTCACCAACCGGCCATGACGTCCGTCAAGAAGGTGACGAATCGGATGCGGCTGGCGTGACAGGACTCCTTCACCGCGGCTACGTCGTTGCAGGCGAAGTGGTCCGCGTGCTTGGGTACACGAGCCGCGTTGGCGCCACCGCGAAGGAGCTCACCAAGAGTCACGGCGTCAGGACCATCATCTACCCGGCCAAAGATCTTGCAAGCGCAAAAGCGCCCTATGGCACGCTCCTCGGCGTCGCGCCCTCTGTCGATAAGCCGTACCACGTTGGCTTCACGGTCGAAGGGCAGGATGTCGGCCTCGACCCGAACGGCCATGCCTCGGGCATGACCGGCCCGGCCGGATACTGGCACGTGGACGATATTCGCGGACGCCTGCAGGCGCTGCTGGAGGCGGGCGCGGAGGAAGTTCAGGGGGTGCGGGACGTCGGCGGTGGCAAACAGATCGCCATCGTGCGAGACGCCGATGGCAACGCGATCGGGCTGCTGCAGAATCCCTGAGGCAAGTCCGCGGGCCGGAAGGGGGAAGTCGGAAGACGCGGGACGGAAGGGCCAGAGATGGAGCGCTTGCCTTCTATCTCGCGTCCTCCGTCCTTGCCATATCCATCCCATGCCGCGGCTAGCCACCAGCCACCAGCCAGGGCATTAGGCCGAAGGCAGGAGCCTGTCCTTTCATGACGCCACCGGTCGGAAGCCCCTATCTGGTTCCCCTCTCCTACCTCTGAGACGGCGCCGCGCTCGTCATCTCTACCCCGGCAGCCAGCCCGACCAGCCGCAACCCGCGGTCGAACGGCAAGGTCCGCGTGGGTATTGGGCCGACGCGCGAGTCATCCTGACTGAAGGGGAGGCCCGCGCCTTGCAGGACGGCGAAGTCTCCGCCGAGCTTGGCGACGCCTTCGCGGCGAAAACCGGCTTCGACCCGCGCGAGCTGGCTACCCCGTATCAGTACTTCCGCATTCAGCCGGTGCGCCTGCAGGCGTGGCGCGAGGCGAACGAGCTGGCGGGACGAGACCTGATGCAACAGGGCGAATGGGTGGTTTCCCAAGCATCCTGAGATGAAGGCCGGCGGCCGCGGCCTGAAGCTACTGGGACGTGCCGAACACCAGCGATTGGTAGGCCGCGGCCCCGGCCATCACCCCGGAGGCTGAGGCGAGTGTCGCGTTCTGCATCCGATTGGCCGCATCACCGGCGGCGAAGACGCCGGGCACGCTCGTCCGCTTGCCGTCGTCGACCGCGATAACCGGGCCCAGCGGGCCGTCCTCCAGCGCGCAGCCAAGCTGCTCGGCCAGCGAGCTGACAAGCCGGGCGCGGGGCGCGACGAAAAGAGCGTCGATCGGCACAACCCGTCCATCCGCCAGACGCACCCCGGAGAGCGCCAGGCCATCGCCCACGAGAGCCGTCACTGGCGTCGATTCCACGGTCACCTGCCTGCGCGCGAGGTCCGCCGCCTGCTCCTCATCCGGGTCGAAGACGCCATTGGTAAAGAACGTGGTCGGCCCCCAGTCGGGAAGGAGCATTGCCTGATGGATCATGGGCATGGTGGCGAGCACGCCCAGTTGCCGTCCCGCGTATTCGTAGCCATGGCAGAAGGGACAGTGCAGGACTGAAACGCCCCAGCGCTCAGCCAGCCCTGGCAGCGACGGCAACTCGTCGCGCACGCCGGTGGCGACCACAATCCGCGAGCCGGTATGGCTATTGCCATCGCGCAGGGTGATGGCGAACGCTTCCCCGTCACGACTCGCCTCAACGGCTTCGCCCTGGATGAACCGCATGGTCGGGTAGGCCAACACCTGGTCGCGGGCGGCGGAGATCATCGCCTCCGGTTGGTGACCGTCCTGGCCGAAAAAGCCATGCGACGCCCCGGCAAAGCGATTGCGTGGTTGCCCAGCATCGACAATCAGCACCTTACGCCGAGCACGCGCCAATTGCATGGCGGCGGAAAGCCCCGCGTAGCTGCCGCCCACAACGATGACTTCGAACGCCATGACAAAACTCCTGGATGCGTATGGCCAACAACGCAGGGAAAGCCATTCCACGTCGGCACGGCCAGCGCGCCGAACCACAACCGAAACGTTGTTTTCATGTAACAAGTATGGTTACGAAAGAGCCGTGCTGTCAACCAGCCTCACGTTTGTCACGCACGATGTCGCGCCATCTCTCTCGCCCTGTGAGCAGCGGTTCGGATCCGTCAGGGAAGCACGGGGGCCAGCCGTGGCTCGGTTTCACGTCCGCGTGCTGGCGCTCGCCAGTGTTGCCTCAGCTATGACCCCTGCCTTCGTCGCGCAGGGTCTGCCAGCTCGAGTGCTGGCGCAGGAGGCCACGCCAGGCGCCGGCGGCAGAACCACCCGAACACCACTGCCACGGTCCAGCAGGTCTTTACCGCCGGGGACATGGAAGCCTCGGGCCGGCAGAGCACCGGCATGCGGCGGGCGATTTCGCTGACGGCTGACCCACGCGCTCCGCACGAGGAGGACGAGCAACTCGTCGATTTCCGTATTTCTACTGATGTGTTGACAATCGCATCCCAATAGGCTCGTAGCGAGGTCATCAATCGAGTGAAGGGACAAAGCGATGGACGGATATCGTTTCGATGCAGTTCTACGCGCCCTAGGGGCAGGGATGCCGCGTCGTGACGCCCTCCGCCTGCTCCTCGGCGGTGCGCTGGGTCTCGCTGGACTGGCAGAAGGTGACGCGAGGAAGAAGGGCGGCAAGAAGGGAGGAAAAAAGGGGGGCAAGGGGAAGAAGCCGTGCGGCAGCGGCCTCAAGAAATGCGGCAATCGCTGCATTCCGCAATCCGACTGTTGCACCGACAACGACTGCAACCGCTGCGCCCGCGAAATCTGCCAGGATGGGCTCTGCAACTGCCATCCCAACCTGATACGGCAAAACGGAGTCTGCGGCCAGTACAACGGTTGCAAATCCGCTGGCCTCATCGTTCAGAGCAGCTTCGAATGTTGCTCCGATGAGAGCATTTTCGATGCCGACAGCGGGCAAGAACGCTGCATCCCGGGCACGTTCGAGTGCGTGGTGCCCCTGGACTGCGTAGGCGGCGGACAGTGCCGGGGCTTCATGTGCCCGGAGCTGTACAACGCCAACGTGGGAGGAGGGTGCTAGCGAAGATACGCGGTGATCGTTGCTTAACTCGTAGGGCCAATGGCTAGAACGGCGGGTCAGGAATTGCCCAAGCCTGCCGTTTTGCGGCCGTGAGAACACGAGTGAACACGCCCTCCCATTTCCACTGTCCGGCGATCGAGTCCGGGAGCCTCCAGAACCGCACACGTTGTCAAGATGCGGCTGGCCGTAGCCTGAGCGGACGCCGCACCGCCGGGATCGAAGCCGCCGTGATCGACTCGTTTGACGGGATCACGCCATATGCGGGAGAGACTCCACCTCGGAGTGTGGTCTCAACGATGGGCGG
>CAYSXO010000274.1:5271-6943 GCA_964434995.1 uncultured Sphaerobacteraceae bacterium | reverse complement strand
CAATCCGTTCTTGACCCCGAGAATGGCCCCGACATTCGCCGAATTGCAGTCGGTGTCCCAGCCGGCCGTGTTGACGATCGCCAGGGACCGGCGGAAATCGTCATCTCCGTGAAGGAGCGCCATGATAATCAGGGCGTGATTGGGCGCCATGTGGCAGACACCGCCGAATTTGTCGTACCCATAGCTTGCTTGGATCTTTGCCAGGGTCTTGTGCCAGTCTGCATCCGCGGCGTGCCATGCCCGTACGTCCGCGATAATGCGCGCAATCGTCGATTCCGTCGGGATCAGGCTGACCGCGGAATCGAGCAACCGGTTGATGTCCGGTTCGACAAATGCGTGCGCCACCATCGCGGCGATGACTTGCGCGCCGTAGATTGCCTCGCCGTCATGACTGACGCTGGCCGCGCGCCGCGCGAAGTCAACAGCGCGCTCAGGATCGCCTGGGCAGATCATTCCCCATCCGTCGATGAAAATCTGCGAGCCGATCTGTTCAGCGATCGTTTTCCCGTTGAGCGCAATCGAGCCACTCGCGGGGGCGGGAATGCCGCTCTTCAGCCGTTCGTAGACGGTGTGCTCGGTTGAGTTGCCTACTCCGCCCCACCAGAGGATCGTGCGCCGGTCAATCAGGTAGTTCAGCCACGTGTCGCCGATCTGCTCTGGTGTCAGGTCTGGGTCGTTCCCGTGGTCGGGAAGCGCGCGCAAGAAGGTAAAGGTCCCGGAGATATCGTCGTCCGTCACGACCAGCGGCACGCCGCGCGATTCATGGATGTAGCGGTCGACTTCGCCGTACGTCTCCGCGATCTTCTCATACGGCCAACCCTCAACCGGCCTGCCGAGATAGACACCGATAATTTTCCCCAGAACACCAGCGTAGACTCGATCAAGGTAGTCTGCTGGAAACGTCTCCGTTGCTGTCATCTCATCTCCGGAATGCCCGTGGCATGCGCCAACCAGCGGCCGGCACGAAAGGGTTCAGTTCACCCCTCGGCTTTGGATCCTGTTCAGGAAGGATCGAATCCTGCCAGGGAGGCAAACTCACTCTGCCGTTTGAGCGCGAACTGCATCTGCTCGTTTTGCAGGTGCGTTGCAAGTGCCGTGAGGTCTCGTGCCAGTGGATCGAGATCGCACCGGTTGGCCTCGTTGATCCGCGCGATCCACTCCGGGCGAAGCACGCCATCACCGTGCAGGGCGCCCGCGATGGCGCCGGCCATGCCGGCGATGGAGTCGTTGTCGCGGCCATAGTTGACGGCCCCGAAGATGGCCTGCTCGAAGTCGCCTTTGGTGACGACCAGAAAGCCAAGGGCAACCGGCAGCTCTTCGATCGACTTGCGCCGGCTCGGCGCCCAATCGTCCGTGCCGTTTCCTCGATCCCCTACGCCATCCTCGGCACTACCGTCGAAAGGCCGAATGGCGTCGCGCAGCGCCTGAAGGGCATCGCGCCAGTCTTCATGCCACTTCGCCTCGTAGGTCACCGCGCCGATGGCTTCCCTGGTGCCCTCCCTGGCCAGGTCGAGCGCGGTGGCGACAATCGAGTCGACTGTCGCGCCTGGCCGAAACGCCTCTGCCACGCAGGCAGCCATGACCGCCGCTGCCTCGAGCCCGTAGCTCCATTGGTGCGCGCTGAAGATGTCGATCGCCTCGCGGTAGGCAGCAGCCGGATCGCAGGCGTTGA
>CAYSXO010000274.1:0-5261 GCA_964434995.1 uncultured Sphaerobacteraceae bacterium | reverse complement strand
CCGGCGCGGCGTACATGGCGGCGCCACAGTTGACCATGTTGCCAACGCCGCCAAGCCGGGGATCGGCGTTTGCCAGCCGCAGGCGCATCAGCAACCATTTCTCAGGATAGAAAAGCCGGTCGACGAGCGGCATCTCGATGCCTCGCTCGGCCACCCAGCGTGGCTCGTCGGCGATCAGCGGCACAATCCTCTCGGCGAAGAGAAACGGGTCGAGATGTCGCTGCTCCTCAACGTAGATCTGACCAAGCAAGCGCGTCATGTGCGTGTCGTCGGTGTAGCGGCCATCGCCTTTGCCGATCGGCGAGGGGCCATCCCATGGCTCGACGAAATCGACAATCTCGCCATAGCGCTCGCGGATCTCCGGCGGGAACTTCCATTCCGCCGGCGCACCCATGGCATCACCAATCGCACCGCCATAGAGACAGCCTCGCACCTTGCTCAGTAACACGGGCACGTTTCCCCTTCCGACATACCGAAACGATGCGTTCGTTCCGGAGCATTCCCCGTCATCCCTTGATGCCGCCCTGTGTCAGACCATCGATGAAGCGCCGCTGGAGCGAAAGGAAGATGATGATGACCGGCAGAATCATCATGACCGCTGCCGCGCTGGTCATCGTCCAATCGCGGCTGAAGCGAGTTGCGAAGTTGTAATAGCTGGTGACGACGGTGAAGAGCTCCTGCTCGGTCAGAAAAACCGTCGCCAGCAGGAACTCGTTCCAGACGCTGAGCGCCACCACCAGCCCGACCGTGAGAAATCCGGGCCAGGAGAGCGGCACGACGATATTGGCGAAGATCTGCCATTCGCCCGCGCCGTCGACCCGCGCCGCGTCCTCGAAGTCTCGCGGCAATTGCAGCATGTAGGAGCGCAGCAGGAAAACGGCGAACGGCGCGTTCGTCGCGATGTAGATGACAATGAGCCCAAAGAGGCTGTTGACCAGCCCCAGTCGCTGCCAGGTGAAGAAGAGCGGGACCAGAAAGAGTTGCAATGGGACGCTCGTGCCGATCAGCAAATAGAGCGTCACCATGCCCGCGCCTGGGAGGTTGAGCTTCGCCAGACTGTATGCCGCCATGCCGCCAAGGACGAGCACTCCGAGCACCGTGCCGATGACGAGAATGCCACTGTTGCGCGTCGTCGTCGCGAAGTTCCCAACCTCCCAGGCTCTGGGAAAGTTCTCCCAGACGAACGATTGTGGAGGCCCGAGCGGATTCTGGCCGATCTCCGCTGGCGTCTTCAGTGAGTTGAAGCCGAGCACCAGCAACGGGCCGGCGGCAAATGCCAGCAAGAGCATCAGGATGATGTAGTTTGGCGTCAGGCTCAGCTCGCGCCGGCCACGGTGGGACGAGAAAACGGCATTCATATCTCCCATCCTCTCCGCCGCAGGAACTGGAACCCGACAATCACGCAGCCGACAAAGAAGCTCATGGTCAAGCCAATCGCGGCGGCATAGCCAGCGTTGAAGTTGCGAAATGCTTCCTTGAAGACCAGGACCGACAGCACTTCCGAAGCGCGTGCTGGCCCACCCTGCGTAAGAATCCAGATGTAGTCGAACGTCAGAAACGACCAGATCATCGTCATCAAGACCATGAAGACCATCGTTGGCCTGATGCCGGGCAGCGTCACGTCCCGAAACTCCTCCCAGCGATTAGCGCCATCGAGCCGCGCCGATTCGTAGAGATCGGGCGGAATGTTCTGCATGCTCGCCAGAAAGAGCACCATCAGAAAACCCCACCAATGCCAATTGTCGACAAAGCCGATCGCGGGCAGGACTGTCTTCGGATCACCCAGGAATGCCTTGTCGAAACCCGGCACTCCCATGTCGGTGAGCAATGCCGGAATACCCCGGTCGGGACTGAGCAGACCGCGCCATAGCGCCGCCGAGATGACGCTGGGCAGGACATAGGGAATGAACAGCATCATGCGAAAGAAGAGCGCTCCTCGTCGTATCGGAGCAAGAAGACTGGCGGCCATGAGCGCCATGGCGATGGGCACGGTCAGGAACATGGCTAGCCAAATGATGTTATTCAGAAAAGCGTGATGAAAGCCGGGATCGACAAACAGCGTCTGGAAGTTCTGCAGCCCAACCCACTCTGGCGTACCGATGCCATTCCACCTGGTCATCGAGTAATACACGGAACTCAGGGCTGGCCCCGCCACGACCGCGAGGTTGATCAGCAGAATGGGCAGCACAAAGAGCCATGGCACGACCCTGCGCCGGACGAATGCGCGTCGGCGGTCAGCGGTGCTCGTGCGAGCGACAGGACGGGACAACGAGATCGTTTCCTGCATGAGCCGTCTCGATTCCAGGGCAGGCGAAGGGGCGGGTCCGCGCGGCCCCGCCGCCATGGTTCACGAGCGCTCGGGAATCGGGGGAACTGCTCCCTCCGCGCGCTCGGCGTCAAATCGCTCCTGATGCCCCTGCAGGTACTCCTGGGCCGTAATCTCTCCTGCCCAGACCCGCTCGATCTCTTCAATCAGGTAGGTCTCGGTCGCGGGCGGCCAGAAGGTCCAGGTGGTGTAGCCGTAGTTGTTGGCCGCGAAGGCCTCGTTCATCGCCGCCAGAATTTCAGTCAGACCAGGATTCACTCCTGTGAGATCCTGTCCTTCGAGGCTGACCGGCGCCGGCACGAGCGCGCAGTTTACGAGCAAACTGGCTTGCGTTTCGGGCGAGAACCAGTAGTCGAGGAACGCGGCTGCCGCATCCTGATTCGCTGAATTCGCGTTGATGGAGAAGGTCTGGCCAATGCCAATGTCGAAGATCGGCTCTCCACTCACCGATGGCATCGGGACCCAGCCCCACTCATTTTCGTTGCCCGCCTCGGGGCCGAACTGCGACGGCGTATCGGAGACGTACCACGAGCCTTCGATTTTCATCGCGGCTTCGCCAGCGCCAAACATCGCACCGACTTCAGCAAATGTCCCGGTGTAGTATCGGTCGAGCCCACCGCTGAACCAGCCATTCTGCTGCATCTGGTCGAGCGTCTCGATCGCGGACACGAAATCAGGATCGGTCCAGGCGACCTCGCCGACCAGCGCGTCATAGACCTTCCGCGGCCCACCCGCGCTGTGATTGAGGAATTCACCAACAAACCACTCGTTCGCTGGCCGCCACTCCGCGTTGGCGTGGGCAAACGGGATGATCCCGGCGCTGTCGACCGTTTCGGCCAGGGTCATGAGCTCATCGAGCGTCGATGGCGGCTCCCAGCCATTCTGCTCGAAGAGGGTCTTGTTGTAGTAGAGGACAAGAGTTTCGATCTCGGACGGGATGCTGTAGAGCTTGCCATTTGCCTTGCCCAGATCGAGCGAGCCGGCCGCGAACCGATCGTTCCAACCAAACTCCTCGGCATAGTCATCGAGCGCGACAAGCTGGCCAGCCAACGCCAACTGCATCGCGAAGGAAGGGCCAGGTGTACCGACGATGTCCGGCCCCGCGCCTCCTGCCAGCGCCGTGCGGGTGGCGTCCCAACCATTGGCTTGCATGGTCGTCTTGACCATCGCGCCGCTACCGGCGGCATTGAACGGATCGATGGCGGTGGCCACGATGCACTCCGCCGTCTCAGCGCCGCCCGTGGTATCGAGCCACATGGCGATCTCGGTGGCATCCTGGGCCAAAGCGGGACGCGTAACGGTGGCGCCAAGTGGCGCGGTCATTGCCAGCCCCGCGATCAGGAACGCGCGCAGTGCGTTTCGCATGAATCTCCTCCTGACTCTGAGCGCGTCCCAACGTAGCGAGACGCGGTCGCTCCGGCGCCATTGCCGGACATGTGCGCGATCCGGGCATTTGGATTGCGGGTTCATCACCTCCTCACGTGGACGAACGGTCACGCTGATTGACGAATGACGAGATCGAACGGCAGCAGCTCACGCCGACCCTCCGGCGCTCCCGTGCCGTTCAGCCGCTCCAGCAGCAACGCAGCCGCGCGCGCTCCAAGCCGCTCGGGATACTGGGCGATGGTGGTCAATGGGGGATCTGTCAGGCGCGCAAAGGGAATATCGTCAAAGCCGACGAGGGCCACGTCCCCTGGAACCGCCAGCCCGGCCTCGCGCAGGGCGGTCAATGCGCCCAGGGCCATCAGGTCATTCGTGGCGAAGATCGCCGTTGGCCGGTTCGCCACCCGCGCCAGCACGCGCGCGGCCACGTAACCGCCGGCTTCCGTGAACTCACAATCCAGCACGATCGCTTCATCATAGGGCAACCCGGCGCGAGCAAGCGCCGCGCGGTACCCCTTTGCCCGCTGATTTCGCGCCCTGCTGCCGGCCTCTCCGGCCAGCAGCCCAATGCGGCGATGCCCCCTGTCGATCAAATAGGTCACCACGGCATCGGCAGCCCCAGCGCCGTCGATTGCCACCGTGTCGATTGGAGCAGTTCTGGCTGGCGGATGTTCACTGGTCAGCGCGACGACCGCGATGCCCGCTTCGACGAGCTGCAGGCAGTCTGTCAACGGAACCTGAAAGAAGCGCACGATGACCCCATCGACCCTTCCGGTCATGGCCGACTTCAGAAACTTCTGTTCCTTCTCGAGATTCCCGTCCGTGTTGTATGTCAGCAGATCGTAGCCAGCCTGCTCGGCCACATCCTGAATGCCGCGTTCGAATGCGGGATAGAACGGATTGGTTATGTCGGGGATTGCGCTTGCTATGGTGAGGGTGCGCCGATGGCGAAGGCTGCGCGCCGAATAGTTCGGGAAATAGCCAAGTTCGGCGATGGCATCGAGGACGCGCTGGCGGGTAGCGGCCGCCACGGGCGCGTTAGGATCCCCGCTGAGGACATAGGAAACGACCGGCTGCGAGACAGCGGCAGCCCTGGCCACGTCCGCCTGAGTAGGGCGTCTTCGCTTATCGTCGCGAACGGCCACTGGTGTTCCCATCATGCTGGCCGAACCTACCAATTCGTTTTGAGCTTCTGATACGTATAAGTACCCTGCATCCGGCGACGCGTCAAGTGCGGGCAGAGTTGTTGGCAGCGACTTGACCAGAATCTTGTAGATCGACCTGGCAGGGTGGCTCAAGCCCGATAGTGGCCCGGGCCTGAACGACGGTCTCAGCGAGGCGATCGGCACGGAGACGATCACTCCCCCCATCGCCGAATACGACCCGAACGATGACGTGACAGCAGCCTATGCGTCCCGCACGTGCTTTCTGATGGCGAAGCTGTGGCACAACCGCCGGGGGCGAGGACAGCGGTGCTGCAATGGCACGTTCTGCGCCCCGGAAGGGGGATGCTTGCCGGGGATGTGTGGGCCGAAGCGTGTCCGCGGGCCTG
>CAYSXO010000273.1:0-6960 GCA_964434995.1 uncultured Sphaerobacteraceae bacterium | reverse complement strand
CAACAATAACGTTGCGAGGATCGACGCCCTCTTCCGCCAACAGTGCCAACTGTTCAAGCCCCAGCTCGCCCCAGTGGGTTGTGTGGGTGGAGATCGGCGCCCCGGTCTGGAGATGAGCCCGCGCAACCGCCCGGAAAACGCGCTCCTGCGCCGGGGTGATGAAACCTCGCTCGGTGCCGATCTCGCCGATGATGCCGGCGCGAATGCCGGTGTCATCGACGCCTTCTTCAATCTCCTTGACCATGATGGCGGCCAGTTGGTCGGCGCTCTTTTCCTGAATATAGGTTGGATAGGAGCGCTCTCGATACCACCCTGTTCCCATCACGAGCTGGATGCCGGTTGCCCGTGAAATCTGCTGCAAGGCTCGCGGGTTGCGGCCCAATCCGATATTGGTGACATCGACGATGCTCGTGCCGCCCGCGTCCTTGTATCGCTGCACTTCTTCGGTGACGAGGCCAACGTCATCGACGATCAGCGAGTAGTTGGGAACCTGCCACATGGCCCAGGAATCGACGATCAGGTGCTCGTGAACCATGCAGACCCCGAAATCCTCGGGCGCAATCGGTCCCAGCACCGTCATGATCCGCCCCGCCGCCGACTCTCCGCTCACCGAACTCCCTCTCTTCTCGTCCACCGTTCAGGCGCCATGTCCTCGCGATGATCGCGAGGACCCCATTTCCGAGGCAAACACGGAGCCCCACGCGCATCGCCATGCGTGCCGGCCAGACTCGTCCTGGCGATTCGCGGGATGCTCAACCACGGTGTGCTGGCCGCTCGCACATCAAACCACAAGATGCTCGTTCGCGCTGAGCATTGGCAGCCGACTTTGGGCCTATGGGCATGACGAGCGAGCCGGAGGCGAATTCGCCTCCGGCTCGCTCGTCTCTCAGTTTGGCCAGGGCGGCTATGCCTCTGGAGTTGCCTCCGCCATGCCTGCCGCCTCCGCAAATGCCTGCTCCATGCGGGTCTGCGCCGTGGCAGCGGCTTCGGCTGGCGGCACGTTGTTGATGAGCACTTCCTGCAACATGTCCGGCAGAATCAGCGTCTGGTAGACCGCGCTCAACTGAGAAAGGAGCAGCGGCGTAGCTTCCGCCGGGTGCCAGACCGGGCGTGAGCTCTCGATGATCGTCGGAAAATCGTTGAAGAACGGCCGCTCCTGCCAGAAGGGCGCGTTCGCCAGATCGCGGTAGACGGGATACCAGCGCCCGCCAACCTCTTCATAGACAGCCTGCACCATCTCTGGCTGCATGATCGCCGTTATCATCTCCTTGGCCGCATCGATATTGGGACTATCGGCAAAGATTGACCATGACCACGTTCCGACCGACGGGAAGTTCCCCGCTGGACCTGCCGGGAAAGGCGCTTGCGTGGTGTCCGCCAGCAGTTCGGGGTCGTTTGCCTCCAGGTAGGCGAAAATCGACGCCGGGTTGAAGACAAATGCCGCCTGCCCCGAGTTGTAGGCCGTGTTGTTGCCGGAATCGTCCCACGATGCCGAGTTTTCAGGTATCAGCCCGGCATCCCACCAGCGCTTCATCCGCTCCAGGGCGGCGATAGTCCCTGGATTGTCGATCGCTGGCATGCCCGACTCGTCAACCAGGGTTCCGCCCTCGTTCAGAATCATCTGTACGATCTGCCCGTGGGCGTCGGGTGTGCGGCCAACGGTAAGCCCTATGCCGAAGACCATCGGCGGATTGTTGATTTCGGTGGCGACCTGCTCCAACTCATCGAGTGTTGCCGGGGCCACGCGCTCGCCGGTGACTTCCTCGATCAGGTCGAGCCGGGCGTACATCACACTGACATCCGACTGCATCGGGATGGAGTAGATCACGCCGTCCGCCTCGACCCACGGCAGGAGCGTTTCGAACATGCCGCCGCTGAGTTCCTTCAGCCCGTCATAGACATCGGTGACATCGACCAGCCTTCCCTGCTCGGCATAGAAGAGGGTGATGTCCTGTAGCATCATGACCACATCCGGCACGTCGCCGGCTTCAACGGCGGTCGCCAGCCGGGTGGCATAGTCTGAGCCGGGCAGGGCGACGTACTCGACCTCGAGTCCATTCGCCTCACCCCACTCCTGCATTTGCTGTCCGAGCAAGGCATCGCCTTCTTCGGTGAACGAGACGACTCCCCAGACGGTCAGCCGGTTGTCCTGGGCTGCCGCATGCCTGGTGGCCAGCGGTGAGAGCACCACCGCGGCCGGCAGGGCGGCGGCTCCCTTCAGGAGCGAGCGCCGGTTGACTTCCATGGAACTTTTGCTTCGCACCTCGATCTCCTCCATCGTGCGTCGTCCGCAACGGCCGCATTGCCCTTGCGGTCCCATGGCCTGCCTGGCCACGGACGGCCAACGAGCGCCATCACCTCGTCGGCCAACTTCACTCATGCCGCGTTGCCACGCGACAGCAGATCATCCCTTGATGGCCCCTCCACCGAGGCCGGAGACGACCCACTTCTGAGCGACCACATAGATCAGGACTGGAGGCAGGGAGGCGATCAGCGATCCCGCCATCAACGGTCCCCAGGCAAAGACATCCCCTACGACGAACTCGGCCAGGCCAATCGGCGCCGTCTTTTGTGAATCCCGCTGAATGAGCAGCAGGGCGAAAAGGAACTCGTTCCAGGCCTGGGTAAAGGTGAAGAGCGCAATCACCGCCAGTGCCGGCAAGGCCAGCGGGACGAAGATGGTGAAGAGCGAGCGCAGGCGCGTCGCGCCATCGACCAGTGCTGCATCCTCGAGATCGGTCGGGATGGTGTTGAAGTAGGAGATTGCCAGCCAGGTCGAGAAGGGAACCGCGAAGATCAGGTAGATCGAAACCAGGCCCAACGCCTCGCCGCGAAACGGGAGCTGCTGCGCGATCTGAAAGAGTGGGATGAAGAGGAGCGCCGCCGGAATGAGGTAGGTGACGATCGTGGCGCGAGCAATGAATCCCCGGCCCTTGAAGGAGAGCCGCGTCATGGCGTATGCAGCGAGGACCGCGATTGCCATGGCGATACCAGTGGTCAATGTGGCCACCACAAAGCTGTTCTTGAAGTAGGTCAAGAACGGCGTCTCGAAAAGCACTTCAACGTAGTGCGCGTCGGTGATGGTCTTCGGCCAAAGGCTCACCTTGCGGTAAAGGTCGCGGTCGGGCTTGATCGACGTCGAGACAATCCAGAGGAACGGGAAAAGCGTCCAGACGCTGAAGATCGCCAGCCCGAAAAAGAGCACGATGCTTCGAATGCCCTTGCGCATCAGCCACGTTTTCGCGGTCATGCGCGCGCTCCGGGTGGGTGATGGGTGATGGGGGACGGGCGATGGATCGAGGGTAATAGGGTCATAGAGTCGTGGGATGATGGGAGATCCGGGCGCCAGGCCAGGCTCGAAATCACCATAACCCTTTCACCCCAACACCCGAACACCCCAACACCCCCCATCATGCTCGTCCCTCCGTGGAGAGCATCCGCTTGGTCAAGAAGTAGATGGCGACAATGAAGAGCGGGAAAAAGAGGACCGAAACGGCGGCAGCCAGCCCCAATTGCCGCGCGCCCGCGATGCCAACTTCATACGCGAGCATGGGAAAGGTCATCGTCGCGGCAACCGGCCCGCCGCGCGTGAGGGCGAAGATGAAGTTGATGCTGTTGGCGGTCCAGATTGTCGAGAGGAGCGCGGTAATGGTTATGGCCGGCAGGAGGCTCGGCAGCGTGATGTCCAGGAATCGCCGGAACACGTTCGCGCCATCGAGCGACGCCGCTTCGTATTGTTCACCGGGGATCGCCTGCATGGCTGCCAGGAACATCATCGTGTAAAAGGGAGTTCCCTGCCAGATGGCAACGAGAATCACCGACCAGAGCGCCAGATCCGGGCTTGCCAGGAATTGAATCAACGTCTGCTGCTCGAAGAATTCGATACGAATGTAGTTGATCAGGCCCGAGGGGCTGCCATCATAGATCCAGCGCCACGTCAGAGCAACGATGATCGTCGGCACCGCCCAGGGGAGGAAGAGGACCGCCCGCATGAGCGTTTGCCCGCGAAACTTCTCGTTGAGCAGCAGGGCCATGCACATGCCGAGGACGAGCTTGATCGCCACGGCAACCCCGGTGTAGATGAACGAGACGCGCACGGAGTTCCAGAAGATTCCGGAGTACTGCTCGCCAACCAGCAGTTCCTGGTAATTGCGCAGGCCGACCCACGTCGGCACTTCGCCAACAACCTTGTGCTGCATGCTGAGGACGATGCCCGCGACGAAGGGGTATGCCACCAGGCCGACAAGGACCAGGACCAGCGGCAAGAGAAAGAGCCAGGCGATCTTCCAGTCCCGTCCCAGGGCGCGCTGCCATTCGGGCCGACGCGACGCGGCGTCGACGGCGTTGGCCCTCTGCCCTACTCCGGGTACGGCGGCCATCGGCCACGCTCCTGACCGCCGGCTTCAGCGCGCGGCGGTGTACCAGCACGAGCGGCCACTCTAGCCCGGCCCTCCCCAGCCGTCAACAGCGCGAGAAGGCCGCGATGGAGCCAGGCGCGTGGCCGTCGCTACGGGTCAATCACCCGCTGCCCGGACAACCGGGTTCACCGAGGTTCCCAGTTCTTCGATGGCGGCCTCGACCGTATCCCCTGGCTGCAAATAGGTTTGCGTCGTCTCGCCGACGCCGCCTGGGGTCCCCATGCAGATCATGTCGCCCGGTTCGAGCGACAGGAACCGGGAAATCCAGGCAATCGACTCGGGAACCGTGAAGATCATCTCCCCGGCCGATGAGTGTTGACGTAGCTCACCATTGACGCGGAGCGCCATCTCCAGACTGGTTACGTCTGGCAGGGCGTCGGCGGTGACCAGAAGAGGACCGACAATGGCGAAGGTGTCGCACCATTTGCCGACCAGCCAGTCGAAGAACCAGTCACCGTTCCGCTCCTTGCGCCCACCAACGACGGTCAGATGCCGCGCGGAAATGTCGTTGAAGAGGGTGTAGCCAAAGACATGGCTGGCCGCGTCCTCGACGGCGATGTCTCTGCCACCTTTTCCGATGACCGCCGCAATCTCGATTTCGTAATCAACCGATTCCGACACTGACGGGATCTCGATGGCATCGCCGGGACCAATGATCGCGGTGGATGGCTTCAGAAAGAACCTCGGCGTAATCGCCGCCTTTTCGACCGGCGGCGCGCCACTCTCCGTGATGTGCGATTGGTAGTTCCCCGCAAGCAGGAGCAGCTTGGGTGGATTTGCCAGGACGGGACCGAGCGTCACCCCGGGGAGAGGAAAGGATGGGAGCTTCCCTGATGCATCTACCACTGCACGCAGCGCGGCCAAACCACGGTCAGCAAGCCGCACGATCTCCAGCATCTCGCTGGGAAGAGGCATGCCGAGCGCCTTCCCACACTCCTCCAGATCATGGACCGCGTCGCCAACCATCAGTCCCGCGCGCGGCGATCGACCTTCATGAGCGTAGCGTACGAGTTTCATTCGGTTCCCATGTCCTTGTTCAGCTTACGACCGTGCGCGGTCATTCAGCCAGCAACGCGGCAGTTCTCGGTTCCTCACGAATGGGTTACTTCGACGCGCGGGGATCGAGCGCATCCCGCAGGCCATCGCCGATGAAGTTGATGCTCAGCACCGCGGCCGCGATCAGGATGCCCGGTGGCGCCCATAGCCAGGGCATCTGTTGCAGAATCGTCGCCGACTGGGCCAGGTTGATCAGGTTGCCCCAGCTCGGTGTCGGCGGTTGCACGCCGAGGCCAAGAAACGACAGCCCCGCCTCGGTCAGAATCGCCGCCGCCACACCGAACGTGGCCGAGACGATCACCGGCGCCATGGCGTTTGGCAGAATGTGGCGAAAGATCAAGCCGAGATCGTGTGCCCCAACCGCTCGCGCCGCATCGACAAATTCCTGTTCACGAAGGGAAAGAAACTGGGCCCGCACCAACCGGCAGACACCGGTCCAGGTCAGCAGCCCGATGATGACCATGACGTTCCAGATGCTCGGCCCGGCAATGGAGACCGCCGCGATGATAATGATGAGCGGAGGGAAGCACATCACGGTATCGGTCAACCGCTGGATCACCCCGTCAACGAACCCGCCGAAATAGCCCGAGAGCGCGCCGAGGAACGTGCCGAGGACCGTGTAGATCGCCACCGCGACCAGCCCGACCGAGAGCGAAACGCGCGAGCCGTACACCAGGCGGCTGAAAACGTCGCGCCCCACTTCATCCGTGCCGAGCCAGTGCTCCCGGTTTGGCGGTTGACCGGCGGCGAGGAGATCGACCGTGTTGGGATCGTGCGTGGCCACCAGCGGGGCGAAAATCGCGGCAAAGGCGAGCACCGAGAAAAGAGCGAGCCCAAAGACGGCGAGCCGGTGCCGGGCGAAGGCCCTGGCAACGCGCCAGTCCGCGCCAGCCGCAAGTTTGGGAGCGGCCGGACGCGCCGCGATGGCGATGCCAGAAACGGCCATGCTAGCGCCTGCCCTCACCGAATCGGATTCGCGGATCAGCGGCCGCGTAGAGAAGATCGGCAAGGAGATTGCAGACGAGCACCATTGTCGCGGTCACCAGGATCGTCCCCAGAATCAGCGGATAGTCGCGGGCTGAAACCGCGCGTATGACGAGCATGCCCATGCCCGGCCATTGAAAGATTGTCTCGGTAATCACCGCCCCACTCAGGATTTCTGGCAGCGTCAGACCCAGCACGGTGATCAATGGCAACAGGGCATTGCGAAAGGCGTGGCCAAGGAGCACGACTCGCTCGCCGAGTCCCTTCGAACGGGCGGTCGTCACGTAGTCCTGCCGCAGCACCTCGAGCATGGCC
Source organism: uncultured Sphaerobacteraceae bacterium (assembly GCA_964434995.1). Lineage (GTDB taxonomy): Bacteria > Chloroflexota > Chloroflexia > Thermomicrobiales > UBA6265 > JACCXM01. Next base: position 187 of record CAYSXO010000273.1, on the reverse strand, counting down.
GCCCTGGCGTAACGCATGACCAGTGGTATCTGTGCAAAGGCGAGCACGGTAACCGGCAGGATCATGTGCCGGACCAGATCCGAGCCAGAATCTTCCACGCCGAGCGTGCGCATGCCTGAACTGGGAAAGAGCTTCCAGCGCACGGCGAAGAGATAGACGAGACCCAGGCCAAGAAAGAAGCTCGGCG
>CAYSXO010000272.1:0-7088 GCA_964434995.1 uncultured Sphaerobacteraceae bacterium | reverse complement strand
CCGAGAACATGGCCATCGCCGGCGTATCGGTCCAGGCGACATTGCCCAGGCCGAATGGCCGTAGCAGATAGTTCAGAATGCCGACGCTCGGCTGCATCATCAACCGCCACATGATGGTGGCGATGATCGGCGCGACCATCAGCGGCAGGATCAGGAAGCGCTCCAGGACGCGCGTCACCGTGCTGGAGCGGGCCAGCAGCAGCGCGACCGCCACGCCCAGTACCGTCTCGACGACCGTGGCGCCGATGGCGAACTTCGTGGTGACGGTCACGCTATGCCAGAAACCCTCGTCGGTCAGGATGCGCTCGAAGTTGCGAAAGCCGATGAACTCCGGATCAGGCCGCGTGGCGCGGTAGTTCTGAAAGGCGTAGATGGCGCCCTGCACGAACGGATAGAGGATGCCGATGGTCAGAGCCAGCGCCGGGAGCACCAGCAGATAGGGCCTGGCCGAACGCCTCCAGGCCGGCAGGAGTCCATCGGTCGCCTGTCCCGCCGGGGCGGGCACACTGCCGCCGCTCATGCAGTCATCCTATCCCACAATCCCATCTCGCGCTGGCATGCCGCCGCCGGCCCCCGTCCCCGAGGACCGGCGGCGAGCCGTAATGCGTTGCGTGCTATCCGGTCGCTTCCATGATCTCTTCGACCAGGGCATCGAGCGTCGACTTCGCATCCGCGCCGCCATAGATCTCCTGCAGCGCGCCGGCCCAGAGGGTGGTGGCGTCAAAGAACTGCGGCTGCGGCGTAAAGAGGATGCTGGTGTCCTCGATGATGGCGTTGAACGTTTCCAGGTAGTTGATGTTGCTCGACATCTTCTCCTGGAACTCCGGATCCTCGACGACCGAGGCGCGCACCGGGTCGACCATGTTCCCTTCAATGGCCGCGTAGCGCAGGTGCTCCTTGCCGGTGGCCCACTGCAGGAAGGTCCAGGTGGCGGTCTTGTTCTGTGACTTGCTGTTCATGCCGAGCGACCAGATCCACTGGTTCGTCAGCAGCGACCCATCCGGTCCTGCCGGGCCGGGGTGCCAGGCCACCTTCCCGGCAATCGAACTGCCGCCCGGCTGGTTCTGGAAATAGCCGAGGATGTCAGCGTCGTAGATCATGGCCGCCTTGCCGGCGCCCAGGTCGGTGCCGACCTCGTACCAGTAGTAGTTGGTCCAGTTCGCCGGGCCGGAGTCGCGCATCATGGCCGCGAACTTGTTGGTGAAATCGACCGCGACCTCGGAGTTCATGACCGGGACGAGCACGTCGTCCTGCAGTTCGAAGTCTTTGCCGCCCTCGCGGGAGTACTGCGTCATGAATCCGGGGTGGATCGTCGCCCACTGGCGCGCGCCGCGCGTGGCGATGCCGTACATGCCGTCGAAGCCCGCGCCCGGGGCGTCGGCGTCGAGCTTGGCCGCCAACTCAACCAACTCGTCCATCGTCTCCGCCGGCTGCACGCCGAGCTTGTCGAAGACCTCGCTGTTGTACATGACCGTGTTCGTCTCGAAGCCCCAGGGTAGCGCGTACTGCCCGCCGCTCCCCAGCGGCTCGCCGACGACGAGGCTCCAGTTATCGGAGGTGCGCAGGTTCGGATAAACATCTTCCCAGTCGTACTCCGGATTCGTCGCCGAGGGGTTCTGAATCCAGGGATTCATGTCCTCCAGCCAGCCCGGAGGGCCGTATTGCCAGACCATGTACGCGCCGAGCATGAAGGCGTCGTAGGTCGCCTGCCCTGACTGCAGATCGACGGTCAGCTTGTCGAAATAATTGGTCTCCGGGAAGGTGTCGTGCTGGACAGTGATGCCGGTCAGGTCCTGGAAGGTTTGCAGGTTCGCCTTCAGCGCGTCGGAGTAGGGATGCTCGTTGAGCAGCACGCGAATCGTCGTGCCGTCGTTCCGCTTCCAGTCGAAATCGCCGGTGACATCGGCGGCAGCGCTGTCCTGCGCGGCAGCCGGGAAGCCGCGGCCATGCACGCCGGCCAGCAGCGCACCGGCGCCGAGGCTGGCCTGCAGGGCGCGACGCCGGGAGAGACGCCGGCCGACTACATCGGTCAACAGAGGCCGATTTCCACGAACCATGCGGAACTCCTCTCATATCAAGACCCTGACCACCATGGTCGATGGGCCATGCACCGAACAGAGAACCCGGAGCGGTAGGGCGCGCGTCGCGCCTTGTCACCAGAATGTGTGATGTTTTCACTCTATCATGGGGAAAGAAGACGGGCAAGACCTCGGTGAGCGTGCCGGCACGGGCTCCTGGGCGTCGGTGCCCCAGCCTCAGGAACGAGACCAACCAAAAAGGCGGTGATTCCTTGATATCTCGGCAGGGTAGCGCCCTCATGGACCATCTTCGCCATTTGATTTGGAGCCAACGTGCCCGGCCGGGGCGAGAGTGTTTCCCCCAGCGTGTATGATGACATCACATGAATCGATGTTGCATTTAAGCGCGCGAACTGCCCATGGACGCTGGCTTTCCAAATGAACGCGAGGCAACGCGGATGACGACGGACGTGCGGCCACGAGCGCGGCAGATGGTTGATCCGGGCCTGACCGGTCTGCCGCCGAGCGAGCGGCGCGAGCGCATTGCGGCCATTGTGCTTGCCAACGAATCGGTGGCGGCGCGCGACCTGGCGTCACAGTTCGATGTCAGCCTGATGACCATTCACCGCGATCTCGATGAGTTGGAGCGGCAGGGGGTGCTGCGCAAGACACGGGGGGGCGCGTCGCCGCAGCCGTCCAGCCTCTTCGAGAGCAACGTCCGTTACCGGCTGGCGACCGCGCGAGCCGAGAAAGGGGCGCTGGCCCGCTACGCGCTGACGCTGATCGAGCCGGGCCAGGCCGTCCTGCTCGACGACGCGACAACGACGCTGGCGCTGGCGCGGCTGCTGCCCGGGATTGCGCCGCTAACGGTGATCACCAACTATCTGGCGACGATGCAACTGCTGCACGATGCACAGGGCGTTCGCCTGATCGCGCTCGGTGGGGAGTACTTCCCCAGCCACGATTCCTTCATCGGCATCATCTGCGAGAGCGCCATTGCCTCGCTGCGCGCCGATCTCTTCTTCATGTCAACGTCCGCCGTCTCCCACGGCTCGGCGTACCATCAGGAGCAGGAGATCGTGGCCGTCAAACGGGCGATGCTGCGCGCGGCGGGCCGGAGCATTCTCCTCATCGACCATGCGAAACTCGGCAAGACCGCGCTGCATCAGCTCGCGCCGCTGGCAGACTTCGATCTGGTTGTTGTTGACGATGGCGTTGATGCCGCGGGCATCGCCACGCTGGAAGAGGCAAAGGTCGCCTATGCGATCGCCCCGCGTTGACGCGGATCAGACTGGCAGGAATCTCGTGGCGCGGGGCGCCAGACATCAGGGGAAGGGTGCATGGCCTCGCGGGGCGAACGGTTGACGCGGTCGTTTTTGACCTCGATGGGGTGCTCGTCGAATCAGAGCATCTCTGGGAGGAGAACTGGGTTCGTCACTCGGCGGACAATGGCTATGCCTGGCGGCCCGCCGACACGGCGACCGTGCAGGGCATGAGCGTGCCCGAGTGGTCCGGCTACATGGCCGAGCGCATCGGCCGCGGCACGCCGGACGAGATCGCGGAGTCGGTGATCGACGGCATGATCGCGGCGCTCCATGGCGGACGCGTGGAATTGCTGCCCGGCTCGCGGGAGATGGTCGTCGCCGCTGCCGAGCGTGCGCCAATCGCCGTGGCCTCCTCGGCGCCGCGGCGGCTGATCGAGGCGGTGCTGGAGGCGGTCGGCCTGCGGTCGCGGTTCGCCGCCTGCGTCTCCAGCGAGGAGGTGCCGCGCGGCAAACCCTCGCCCGACGTCTACCTGGAGGCGGCGCGCCGGGCCGGCGTCGCGGCGGAGTCGTGCGCGGCGGTCGAAGATTCGAGCAACGGGCTGCGCGCCGCCGCTGCCGCCGGCATGACGGTGATCGCTATTCCGAACCCGGTCTATCCGCCCAAGCCCGACGCCCTGGCGCTCTGTGCGAAGATCGCCGCATCGCCGGACGACGTGCGCCGCTATCTGATCGAGCGGCTACCGGAGCCGGGGTGAGGTGTGGCGGGGTGTTAGGGTGTTGTGTCGTTCTTCCTAACACCTTGACACCCCTACGCCCCAACGCCCCCGTAAAGGAGACGCAATGAAGCGGTTGCTCAATGAGGCCTCGAACTTTCGCGAGGAAATGATCGACGGCTATGTCGCCGCGTACGGCCGCTTCCTGCGGCGCGTGCCGGATGCTTCCGGCGTGATGGCCACTGGCGCGCCCGCGCCGGGCCGGGTCTCGGTGATCGTTGGCGGCGGATCCGGGCACTATCCGGCGTTCTACGGCCTCGTCGGGCAGGGACTGGCCTCGGCGGCTGCCATTGGTGACATCTTCACCTCGCCATCGGGGGAGCAGTGCTACCGGGTGGCGAAGGCGGTCGATGGCGGCGCGGGCGTGCTGTTCACCTTTGGCAATTACAGCGGCGATGTCATGAACTTCGGCATGGCCGAGACCCGGCTGCGCTCTGAAGGGGTTGACGCCCGGACCGTGCTGGTCACCGACGACGTCCTCTCCGCCGGGCCGGAGGAAGCGGACCGGCGGCGCGGCATCGCTGGCGGCTTCTTCGTCTTCAAGAGCGCGGGCGCGTCAGCCGCTCGCGGCGACAGCATCGCCGATGTCGAGGCGCTGACGCGGCATGCCAATGCGCGGGTGCGCACGGCAGGCGTCGGTTTCGCCGGGTGCACGGTGCCGGGGCAGGAAGAGCCGCTCTTCACCGTCGCGCCTGGCAAGATGGAAGTTGGTCTCGGCATTCATGGCGAGCCGGGAGTGCGCATTGGTGACCAGCCGTCGTCGCGCGAGTTGGCTGCCATGCTGGTCGAGACGTTGTTGGCCGAGGCGCCACCCGGAGCCGGCAGCGAGATAGCCGTGCTGGTCAATGGGCTGGGCGGCACCAAGTACGAAGAGCTGTTCGTCTTCTACAACGACGTCGCCAAACTCCTGGACCGGCAGGGCCTGCAACCCTACTCCCCGTTGATCGGTGAGTTCGTGACCGCGCTCGATATGCCCGGCATGTCGCTCTCCGTTTTCTGGCTAGACGACGATCTCAAGGCACTGCTGGATGCCACCGCCGCTTCGCCGGCCTTCACCAGCATCGGCCCGGATGTGGCGAGCGCCTCGAGCCTGTTGGGCGCGGCCGCGTCGGTTCCAACCGCAACGGCGGCATCGTCCACGGCCATGAGCGCCGAGGACGACGTGCCCGGCGGCGAGGCCGGGGAGCGCGCACGGGCGGCGCTGCGCCTGGCGCTGGCAGCCATCGAGGAAAAGGAAGCAGAACTGGGACGGCTCGACGCGGCAGCAGGCGATGGCGACCACGGGGCCGGCATGGTGCGCGGCCTGCGCGCTGCCGTCGGCGCGATCGACGATTTCAGCGGCTCGGCGCGGCGAACCTTCAGCCTGGGTGGCGTGGCGTTTCAGAACGCGGCTGGTGGGGCTTCTGGCGCGCTGGTTGGCGCCTGGCTGATCGCCATCGGCACGGGACTACCGGCCGAGGATGATGCCGTCGATGCGGCGGCCCTGGCAGAGGCGCTCAATCAGGCGCTCGAGACGCTGCAGCGGCTGGGGCAGGCGCAAGTGGGCGACAAAACGATGATCGACACCCTGGCGCCGTTCAGCGTGGCGTTGCGCTCGGCGGCGGAACGCGGGCTTTCTCCGGCGGACGCCTGGCTGGTGGCGATGCCCGAGGCGGAGCAGGGTATGGCCTCCACGACGGACATGATCAGCCGCCGTGGCCGCGCTTCGCGCCTCGGCGAGCGCTCGCGTGGCACGCGGGATGCCGGCGCGACCTCGATGCTCTATGTCTTGCGCGCGTTTGGCGAGGCCTGGCGCGAGTAACACCTGGCTACGATCAGCGGCGTGCCAACGACCTGTCATCCCAGGTGCAACGAGGGACCTCGGCATTCCTGACCCGTGTGGGGTGAAAGCCCGAGTTCCCTCGGCAAACACGGCAAGACACCATGGTGGGGGCGCCGCATTGGATGCCGAGGATCACGAGGGAAACAGGTCGCAAATCAGGATGATTCCCCGGACTGGACTGAAATATTGAGGAAAGCGCCATGACGAACCCAGACAAGCGCTATGTGGTGGCGATCGGCGCGGACAATGCTGGCGCCGATCTGAAGAACGCCCTGAAGCAGCAGTTGGAAGCAGACCCGCGCGTGGCGGGCGTGGTCGACTTTGGCGTTCCTGACGCCAGCGATAGCACCGCCTACCCGCATGTCGGCCTCGATGTGGCGCAGGCGGTGGCCCGGGGCGAGGCCCGGCGCGGCCTCCTCGTTTGCGGCACTGGGATCGGCATGGCGATCACTGCCAACAAGGTGCCCGGCATTCGCGCCACGGTGGCGCACGACTCCTACTCGGTCGAGCGCTCGGTGCTGTCGAACGACTGTCAGGTGCTGACGCTCGGGGCACGGGTGGTTGGCCCGGAACTGGCCAAACGCCTTGTCAATGAATGGCTGAATTACGAGTTCGATCCCAGTTCCGCCTCGGCGGAGAAGGTGGCAGTGATTTCGGAGTTCGAGGCGCGCGGCGAGCCCGGCGCGGGCGTTTGAGTCACGTTCGCTCCGGGCGGGGATATGCTGCCGCTCAACGTTGGCGCGTTCAGTCCTGGACGAGCCCGAGCCGTGTGGCGGCAGCGGCGGCCTCACGGCGATTCTCGACGCCCAGCTTCCCCAATATGCTGGAGACGTGGCTTTCCACGGTGCGCGGGCTGAGGAAGAGGCGCTCGGCGATCTGGGGATCGGTCAGGCGCAGGCAGATCAAGGAGAGAACCTCCTGCTCCCGTGGGCTGAGGCCGCTCTTCGTGGCGCTGGTCGTTACCGCCACGACCAAAGCTTCCGGCAGCGTCGTGCGCGGAGTGGCAAGATCGACCCTGAGCGCGTAGTTGATGGCATCCTCGATGGCGACGTTGCGGCCTGCAACCCAGAGCTCGTCCGCGGCCGCTGCATCAGGAAGAGGCGGCGGCCGCGGCATTCCATGAGCCACAACGGCTGCCCGTACCCCTTCCAGCCTGCCGAATGGCTCATCATTGCGCTGCCAGGGTTCCGGAACACCGAGGACTCGGGCC
>CAYSXO010000271.1:0-7162 GCA_964434995.1 uncultured Sphaerobacteraceae bacterium | reverse complement strand
CGTCATCGCCTGGATTGTTGTCCACGACAATGACCTCGAACGAGGGATAGTCGAGCGCCGCCACTGACAGGAGACAGCGGGCCAGATAGCCGGGGCGGTTGCGTGTGGCAATGATCACGCTGGCGAATGGCGGCGGCGCCAGCGATCCCGCGCTCTCGGCGAGGAACCCGGGCGCGGAGGATCCATTCCCCCCAGTCGGCCCGGACGTCAGCGCGTCGAGCGGCTCCCGCAGCGCCACGTTCAGCGCGGCGGCATCAAGCCCATCGGGCGGCAAGTCGATCTCGGCGGTCGCCACCGGCCGGCCATGGCGCCGCAGGAGCACCAGCCCTTTTCGTAGCGCCGGCCATCCGCGTTCACACCTGGGGTGATGTCGGGGAACGGCGCCCCGATCTCGACCTCGAGTATCTGTACTGGCCGGAACCAGTCTGGCGCATTCAATTCAGCCCTGGCCTCATCTGAGCCGGGACGCATCAGTACCATGCACGCTGTCCACGAGGGATGCCGGCAACGCTCCACGAACCCTGTCGATGTACCCTACTGGGTATTGGATTCTCTGGCAAGGCAGAGATTCCGAACCGATTCTTCGTGGCGCGGCGGCGCTCAGGGGAATCTCGGGCGCTCAACGTTCGCGCAAGGGGAATTCAGGTGCTCCAGGCATCGGCCACGCTCGCGATCGCGCTCCTCATCGCCCGTGAGTATTTCGCGCTCGATCCCGCCGCATCGTCCCAACGCGCCGCCAAGGCCGCGGGACTGTTCGCGCTGCCGTTCCTGGTTGTTTTCGCGGCCATCTTCGCGAGCCGAGTCATGGGATTCCTCGGCGACGCATGAGCAACCGACTGGGCGCGAGCGTCTACGCCGCTTTGTCCGCGACGTCCTTCATCGCGATCCGGCCAGGGCGCCTGCGCTTGCTTCCCTTCTTCTTGCGCGCCTTCTTCCCCTTCTTATGCTGGTCCTTCGCGCTCACGTCTTCCTTGGCCGTCGGCGCCGGGACAGAACCATAGGCACGGATGTAGTCGATCTCGAACGCCGCCGGGAATTGCGTTGAGGCATCGGGGGCGCCAGGCCAGTTCCCGCCGACTGCCAGGTTTGCCAGCAGATACATCGGCCCATGCGGGCTCTTGTTCAGCACCCGATGCCGTTCAATGCCATCAACGAACCAGACCAGCTTCTCAGCCGACCATTCGACCGCGAAGGTATGGAAGTCCTTCGTGAAATCGGGGCCAGAAAACTCGGAACCTTTTTGCTGATGCTCTCCGCCCTCACTCCAATGGGCCGTCATGTGCACTGTATTCGGCTCATGACCAAGCGCCTCGAAGACGTCGATCTCTGGCGGCCAGGATGTGTCAGTGGGAAGGAGCCAAAAGGCGGGCCAGAGCCCCTTCCCATACGGAAGCTTGCAGCGAATCTCGAACCGGCCATACTCCGGGGCGAATGACGTGTGCGAGGAAATCAGGCCAGAGGCGTACTGGTGAGAACCGCCCGGCGTCGGCTTGGCGGAAATGCGCAAGTTGCTGCCGCTCAAGCTGAAAGCATCGGGCGCGTAGTACTGCAGCTCGCCGACACTGCTCCGGTCGCGCCCCCAGGGAAACGCTGTCGTCCACGTCCGCTCGTCGAGCGTCTGGCCATTGAAGTCGTCTTCGAAGACCAGTTGCCAACCGGACGCGGGCGCTGCCTCTCGTTTCGAACGCCGCTTTCCGGCCGATTCCGCCACGGGCCCCACCATCAAGGACAGCACCAGCACCAGTGAGCCAAGTATCAGCCAGAGTGGAGCGCGCAAGGCGGATTTCATCAAGCTTCCCCTGAGGATCGCTCCGACGGCCTGCACCTAACGGGCGAGTTACCCGACGACGTGCGCGCAAACATTACATGATGGCACTATGAATTTCTAGTCTTTCCTTTTGGTCATGTTCATCTTCATCCATCGCCTGAACTTGCCATAACACCGGTGGATAAGGTTCGCCCTTATGACTGGTTTATGAATACCTTCTTATCAGGGGTGCAATCCTTCCGGCGCGACGCGCGCCCTACCATCTGGCGCACCACCGGTTACTTCCGTGCCATAACGGGGCACTCGCGCGTGGCCACGCCGCGCCAGCGCCGTAATGGGATGGTCACGCCCGCGAATACCCCACCCCGTCGTTCATCAACGCCTGCTGAATGCATGGAATCGTCATATGATGATGAGTTCATTATGCGCACACGAACATGCGGTCACAGCACATTACGAGAACATAACGAATTTCATGGGTTGCTCGTCGCTTCCTTGCTGGTCCAGTGGACATGGAGCGAGCGCTCTCCTCGCGCACGTCACCAACAACCCATGGCATGGCCGGAGTGAGTCCGCGCGCCCTACCATTCCCCTGGTTCGAGCACGTTCGCCGTACCAGGGCGCCGATGAGTCGCCCTTCCGCAACGCCATCGGCGCGCGGGGCGAGCGGTTTATCGCTTGCCGGTTTTGTCTCTGTTCGTGTTTCCGTCCCTGTTAGCGCGAGGTTGCTTTCACCGTGCATCGTCAAGCAAAAAGGCGCTCCCAATTGAGCGCCACATCGATGGTCACCAGACGCCGCGCCCTGCAGACCACCCTCGGCGGGCTTGCCGTCGCGCTGGGCGGCTCGCGCCCAGCTCCGGCTGCGGCAATGCGTCAGGAGACGCCAGCCGGGGACCCGGTCGCGCTCGGCGTCTACCTCCCCGACGTGCTGTACGATCCCCGCGTTCTGCGCGACTTCTCCAGCATGATTGGCCGCCGGCCCGATTTCATCGTCTGGTATGAAGGCTGGTCATCCGGCGATTTCAGCGAAACCGCCCAAGCGAACCTGCAGCTTCTCGATTCCTGGAACACCATTCCGGTGATTGCCTGGGATCCGATGGACCAAGTCGGCCCACCCATCGACCAGCCGATCTACAAACTCTCCAACATCATTCGCGGCGACTTCGATGCCTACGTCGAACGCTGGGCAAGGGGCCTGGCCGAGTTTGGCTCGCCCGTGCTCCTCAACTTCGCCCATGAAATGAATGGCAACTGGTATCCCTGGGGCATCGGCGTCAATGGCAACCAGCCGGGAGAGTTCATCACCGCCTGGCGCCACGTTCACGACCTGTTTTCCGCCGCCGGGGCCGACAACGTGCAGTGGGTCTGGACCCCAAACGAGATGTATGAGGGCGTTCCCGCCGCCGTGAACGAGGTCTACCCCGGCGACGACTATGTCGACTGGTTCGGCATGAACGGGTTCAACTGGGGTGAGGACATCCACTGGGAGAGTTGCGATTGCCAGTCGTCCTGGCGCACGTTCGCCCAGATCTTCGACAACACCTATAACCACCTGACGGCCCTCGGCAACAAGCCCATCATGATCGGCGAAGTCGCCTCCTCGGAAGTGGGCGGCGACAAAGCGGCCTGGATCACCGATGCCTTCATGGAGCAGGTGCCGAACGCCTATCCGAACATTCGCGCGGTCTCCTGGTTCAACAAGATCGCGACCGGGCTGGACATGGTCTCGCCGGGCGTGGTCGAGCCGACCACCACGTCGGTCGATTGGCGCGTGCAAAGCTCCCCAGCATCGCTGGAGGCGTTCGGGGCGGCCGCGAACAGTCCTTACTATCAGGGGACGCTTCGCTCCGCGCTGAGGTCGAGGCAGTAAGCCGACGAGCGCGTTTCAGCGTTGAGACGCGCCGCGCGGCGGCGCGGTCGAGCTGCGGCGTACGAGCGCCGGCGTCAGGCGAGTCTCACTCGACGCGCGCTCGGCTTTGCTTTCGCCGTCGATCGCCGCGATCAGGTGCTCGCTCGCGGCAATGCCGAGCTGGCGCGCGGGGGTCGCCACCGTGGTCAGTGGCGGGTCGAGCAGCGAGTCCCAGGGAGAGTCGTCGTACCCGACGACCGAAATGTCGCCGGGCACGCGCAGCCCGCGGCGCTGAATTGCGGCCAGAATCTGCAAGTTCAACATCGAGGTCGCGGACAGGATGGCCGTCGGTGGATCGGGGGCGTCCAGCAGGTCGAGCGTCCGGTCCACGCCATCGCTCCATCCCTCCGCGGCATAGCGAATCAGCGTGGGATCGACGGCGATCCCGGCGCTTTCCAGAGCGCCGGCATAACCGGCCAGGCGCTCCTGGCGGTTGCTGAGCGTTCCGGTCGGCCACGAGACGAACCCGATGCGCCGGTGCCCAAGCGCGAGCAGGTGCTCCACGGCCAGCCGCGTACCCAACGCGTTGTCCATCGCCACCAGATCAAACGGCAATCCGGGCAGGGTGCGGTCGATGGTCACCACTGGCACGCTCAACCCGCTCCAGAGGGCCACGATTTCCGGGCTCGCCAGCGCGGGGTTGAGCAGAATGCCGTCGACCCGCTGCCTCAGGAACATCTGCAAATAGCGGTCTTCGATGTCCGCCCGATCCCCGGCACTGCTGACAATGACGCTGTAGTTCGCCCGTTGGCACGCTTCCTCGACGCCGGAAAGCACAACGCTCCAGTACGGGTGCGCGATATTGGCCAGCAACACGCCAATGAGCCGGGAGCGGCCCGTCTTCAGGGAGCGCGCCGCCAGGTTCGGCACATAGCCGAGGCGATCGACCGCGTCCTGAATGCGCCGTCCGGTCCGCGCCGAGACCTCGCCGGTCCGGCCATTCAGGTAGCGGGAAACCGTCGCGATCGAAACTCCGGCCTCACGCGCGACATCTTCAATCGTCGGGCTCATCGCCTGTCCTGACGGGGAGAAGGGCTCTCACGGTGGCGGGGTGTTGGGAAAGATGCGTGTGTCGCTCGCCTCCTGACACCCCATCTCCCCATCACCCCATCACCTCGACGCCCTGTCACCCTTCAACCGTGACAGTGTAAACGTTTTCGTTTAGACTCCCGGTCCAGAGGAGGGACGCCCGCGAGTCGATGAAGACGTTGCCCGGCACCGCCAACTTCACCATCGAGCATGACGGCCGCAAGGCGATCCTCACCTTCACCCGCGAGGAACGCCTCAACGCGCTCGACGCCGATACCTTCAGCGATCTCCTCACCGCCCTCGACGCACTTGAAGCCGACCACGACGTCTCCATTCTGATTCTCACCGGGAGCGGGCGGGCATTTGTGGCGGGCGCCGATATCACCGGCTACGTCGGCCGCACCGTTCTCGACTATGTCGCGTTTCAGCGGCTGGGCCGCCGCGTCTACGACCGCATCGAATCGCTGCGGCAACCCGTCATCGCCGCCGTCAACGGCTATGCCCTCGGCGGTGGGTTTGAGCTGGTTCTGGCCGCCGATCTGGTCGTTGCCACCGAGGAGGCCACCTTTGGCCTCCCCGAGGCGAAGCTCGGCCTGTTACCGGGGGGTGGCGGCACGCAACGCCTGCCCCGGCTCGTCGGACGCAACAAGGCCAAGGAACTGCTCATGACCGCCGACTTCCTCACCGCCGAAGAAGCGCGGACGCTCGGCATCGTCAACCGCGTCGTGCCCGCCGGCGAGCTGATGGCCGCGACGCACTCGCTGGCCGACCGTATCCTGAAACGCGCGCCGCTCGCCGTGGAGATGGCCAAGCAGCTCGTCAACGATGGCCTCCAGGCCAGCCTGCCCTCCGGCATCACCCAGGAAATGGGGATGACCGCCACCCTGTACGACACCGATGACGCCCGCGAGGGGATCGCGGCCTTCATGGAGAAGCGTCCACCCCGGTTCAGCGGCCGGTAGAGGCCGAAGAGAGGAGGCGCTCCTTCTACGTTCGAGACGTCAGCCACACCTCAATCTTGACGCGCGGCAACGTGGCGCGCACTACTCGTGGAGGAGGAAGATCGTGAGCCTGTCTTCGATAGGGAGGTCCCGAGCGCGCTGGATGGGCAAGTTCGTCGCCATCATGGCCGCTTCCCTGCTCGTCTCGCCGGTCGCGCTGGCGCAGGATGCCACGCCAGGCGCGGAGGGTGATGCCATGGTTCGCGCCATGGATCCCGCCGCGTTGCCCGATGGCTTCGCGGTACCCGGCTCTGCCACTCACATCACCAACTACGGCGTCCATGAGTGGTATCAGAACCTGACCAAGGGCGAAGCGGCCCGCGCCGAAGAATATGGCATCGCGTTCAACCAGGTCGATGCCAACCTCGATCTGCAGGCTTCGCTGGCGGCGGTGCAGGAAGTTGCGCCGCAGGTCGACGTCATCAACTTCACCCCTGTCAATGAAGAGGCCTCTGGCCCGACGCTGGTCGCCCTGGCCGAAGATCCCGGCAAGCCAATTATCTGTGAGTCGTCACCGGCAGATGGCTGCACGACCCTCGTTTCAATCGACGACTACGCTGCTGGGTTCAAGGTCGGCGTCTGGGCCGGCGAGTATGCCCGCGACAACTTTGGCGGCACAGCGGTTGTCCTCGACGTTGGCCTACCGGCTCTGACCACGACCGTGGCCCGCTCGACCGGCTTCATCGACGGGTTGAAGTCGGTGCTGCCGGATGCGAAGATCGCCGCTCAGATTGACGGCAAGGGTCTGAAGGATGAGGCCGTCAAGGTGGCCGGCGACGCGCTGACTGCCAATCCGGACGTCAACATCATCTTCGGCATCAACGACGACTCCGCGCTCGGCGGCTTGCAGGCCTTTGAGTCGCAGGGTGGAGACACCTCGCAACTACTGGTCGTCGGGTTCGGGTGTGAAGGGAACGCCTGCAAGGACGCGCTCGCGGAGGGTGGCCCCTACAAGGTCTCGGCGGCGATGTTCCCCGAGTATCAGGGCCGGCTGATCATCGACGCGGGCGTCGCCGCCTTCAACGACGTCGAGTTGCCCGCGCATATCGTCGCCCCGACCACCGCCGTTACCGCCGACAACCTCGGTGACTACTACACCAAGGAAGGGGACACCTACACGCCGAACTTCGACGCCATCGCCGCCATCTCGGTCGAGGGCGAGAAGTAGCAACGAGGGTGTCGGGGTGTCGGGGTATTAGGGTGCTAGGGTGATGGAAAGCGTCGAGGAGTCGAAAGGGCGAGGAATCGAGCCGGCGGACCACGCCGCCGTCCTCACGTCCGCGACTTCCCTGTCACCCCGACACCACAACACCCTGACACCCCAGCCCATCACCCTCGTCACCAATTGGCTCTTCCGGACACAAGAGGGGATTCTCCTTCTGGTGCTGGTGGCGCTGTGCATCGCGCTCTCCCAGCTTTCTCCCGTCTTCGCCTCGGCACGGAACATCTTCGTCC
>CAYSXO010000270.1:0-7216 GCA_964434995.1 uncultured Sphaerobacteraceae bacterium | reverse complement strand
ATGTAGGTGCCGCGCTTGTCGGCGTAGCGCTCTTCCCAGAACGACGTGAAGTCGGTGGGCGCGTCGCCGGTGTCGGTGCGGTAGCCATAGCCAAGCTGGCTGAAGAGGTAGGTGATGCCGTGCCCGAACTGGTAGGCGAAGTCCCACAGGTCGGCGCTGTTGGGGACGTTGGCGGTGACGGTCTCGATCGGCTCGAAGAACCCGCCCTGGGCCGCGCCGGCCCTGGCTGTCTTGAACATCTCCGGCAGGTTCCAGTTGGTCACGTCAAAGGGCGGGTTGTCGACCCCTCCCGCGACGAACTTCGGGAACCAGGGCCAGGCCGAGTCGTACTGGATGGTGCAGTTGAAATCTTCCTGCAACTGGTCGAGGAGGTATTTGCGCTCCATCTCCTCCCAGAAGCCGCCCCAGCTTGCCACGCGCAGCGTGGCCCCGCCGGAGTCGAAGACGCCGCCATCGTAGATCACCCGCGGGCTGTCCTGCGCCAGGGCGTCGATCCCCTGCCGGGCCGCCAGGGTCGCCGCGGCCGCCGCGGCCACGAAGCCGCGGCGGTTGATCTGGACCGTGCGGATTTTCTCGATCCACGCGCTTTCATGACTGACCACGGTCTCTCCTCCCATTGCCGCGCCCGCGCACGGCTTTAGCCGATGATCTCGTTGACCAGCTCGGTGATGTTCGGATCGCCCTGGCCGTCGTGATCGACATACCAGTTCCAGTCGGGAATCCACAGCTCGGCTGCCGCGTCCTCGGTGTTTTCCACCCCCTTGCTGGCCAGTTTCTCAGGAACGACCGCGTTCTTGTTCGTTGGCCGCAGGTAGAGCTCCTCGGCCACCGCCTCCTGGAACTCCTTACTGGCGCAGCGGTTGACGTAGGCGTAGGCGAGGCGCTTCTGCGTCTCGTTGCTCCCCCGGCTGACCACCTTCGTCTGGGTCAGGATAGGCCGGCGCTCTTCCCAGTACATCCAGTCGACGGGTGCGCCCCGGTCGATCATCGCGTAGGTTTCGAAGTCGGGGAGGACGGCGATGTCAACCTCGCCGCGCTCGAGGAGTGTCTGCATGTTGCCGGTGAAGTCGCTGATCTTCATCGGCATGGCGTCGCGGACTGCCTGCAGGCCGGCCTCAACGTCGTACTCATCCTCGCCGAAGACGAGGCTGGACATGATGAACCAGGTCTGGAAGAGCTCGTTGGAGGCGATGTAGGTGCCTCGCTTGTCAGCGAAGCGGTCCTCCCAGAAAGAGGTGAAGTCCACCGGCGGTGGGTCGACCGTATCTTTCCGGTAGGCGTAGCCGTATCCAGCGAAGACGTAGGTGAGGCCGAGGCCGGTGGTGTAGGCGAAGTCCCAGAGATCGGCGCTGTTCGGCACGTTGGCCGCCAGTTCCTCGATCGGGACGAAGAAATCCCCGGCGCGGCTCGTCTTGTAAAGCTCTTCCAGGTTCCAGTTGGTGACGTCCAGGGGAGGGTTGTCCGCCCCACCGGCGACAAACTTCGGGAACCAGGGCCAGGCGCCGTCATATGCGACCTGGCAGTTGAACTCCTCTTCCATCTGGTTGAGGATCAGGCGGCGCTCCATGTCCTCCCAGAAGCCGCCCCAACTTCCGACCCGGAGCGTCTCGCCCTGCGCGTCGAAGACACCGCCGTCATAGATGACGGCCGGCTCCTCCTGAGCGCGCGCCTCCTGGCGCTGCCGCGCCGCGAGCGCCGCCGCCGCGGATGCGGCCAGGAATCCGCGCCGGGAGAGGTGAATGGTTCGGATTTTCTCGATCAGATCAGTCGCGTTATTCTTCGGCATATCCGGTCTCCTTCCGCAACGTCTCAATCCACGACTTCCGACTCATGACTCACGACTACGAGAATTTGATCCCACCGAAGCTGGAGAGATTGGCCATCCGCGAGGTCAGCACCATCGAGAGGACGACAAGGGCAATGGCGAAGGTGCCGGCGGCAGCGGAGGTCGGCTCGAACTGGTAGCGCAGGGAGCTGTACATGGCGAATGGGAGAGGAGTGTTGTTCGGCGTGCTGAGCATCAGCGAGAGGTCGAACTGCCCAAACGAGACGATGAAGGCAAAGAGCGAGCCAGCGGTAATGCCCGACTTGATGTTCGGCAGCGTCACCGACATGAAGGCCCGCACTGGCCCCGCGCCGAGGCTGCGCGCGGCCTCTTCCAGCGAGCGGTCGAACCCGTAGAGCGCCGCCGAGACGGTGCCGATGACGAACGGCATGGTGACCAGGATGTGACCCACAAGCATGCCGCCGAAGGTCCGCGACAGCCCGAAGATGGGGACATTGAGGTAGTAGACGTAGAGGGCCAGGCCGAGCACCAGGCCCGGCAGCAGCAGGGGCGCCAGAAAGAAGGCGCGCACGAAGGCGCGGCCAGGGAAATTGACGCGGGTGAGAAAGAGCGCGGTCATCGTGCCCACGATGGTCGAGATGATCATGGTTACGAAACCGAGACGCATGCTGTAGAGATAGGCGGGGAGGAACGTGTCTGACGTCAGGAAAGCCTGCACCCACTTGAGCGAGAAGCCCTCTGGCGGGAACGTCAGGTAGTTCCCGGAGTTGAGCCCCGCGAGGACGACGATGATTGCCGGGATGAGCAGGTAGATAAAGGTAATCACCGCGATGATGCGAAAAATGAGCGGAATGGCCGGCAGGTCCGGCGCGTCACCGCTCCTCGAAGTCGCCGCTGCCGGCGGCGCGCTGGTGGCCTCGGCGGTCGTCACACCAGCCCTCCGATATATTTCTCTGTAAAGCGATGGTAGACAAAGACCACGGCCAGGCTGACCGCGAAGAGAATGCAGGCGATGGCCGCGCCAAAGCGCCAATTTCCGACTTCAGAAACCTGCTGGTAGATGTGCATTGGCACCACGACGACGCGCCAGCCACCCATCAGGACCGGCACCGCGTACGATCCGATGGCGATGGCGAACACGAGGAGCGAACCGGCCAGCACGCCCGGCATCGACATCGGCAAGGTGATGGTGAAGAAGGTGCGCCAGGTTCCCGCGCCCAGACTGCGCGCCGCTTCCTCCAATGAAGGATTAATCCCCTGAATGACGCCGATCAGCGAGAGGATCATGAACGGCAGCGCCAACTGGACCATGCCGACGACAACCCCAAACGCGTTGTACATCAGCGGCAACGGGTCGCCAATGACGCCCCACCGCATGAGCGTGTCGTTGATCAGGCCCTGGTCGCCCATCAGGATCATGAAGCCATACATGCGGATGACGAGGTCGAGCTGCATGGCGGCGAGGATCAGAATCATGTAAAGGTTGGCGCGGCCGGGGCGCGGCTCCTTGGCGACGACGTACGCCAACGGATATCCAAGAATCAACGCGATCGCCGCCGCGATCAGCGAAAGGCCGATCGACCGGACCAGCGATCCCCAGTAGAGGGGCTTCTCGAAGAAGCGGGCGAACGTCTCCAGCGTCAGGTCGCTCCAACTGAAGCTGACCACACCGACTTCAGACGGGTTGAAGCCCATCCCCAGCAACATCAAGACTGGGGCGACAAAGAAGAGGAGGAAGATGGCGGCGGCAGGGATCACCAGCAGGACCGTGCGATTGGTTCGCAGGTCGAGACGGCCTGGAGCCGCCGGAGCTTCCGTAATCGTTTGCGCGACGGTGCCCGCCATCAGTTGAACCTCGCTCGGGCGTTACTCGGGGCGTTGAGCCGGCAGAAGGCCGCGCTGCCTCATGCCGTGCGTTCGGACTCCTGAATCGAGGAACCGCGCTTCTAACCGGCGGCCACCGGCTCCTGCCGGGGAACGAACTCGAATCCGTCAATGCGCTTTTGCGGCGGATACGGCCACGACAACTTGCTGTGGCGCAGCCCCATGCCGGCCATCGCCTCGGCCATCTTCACCGCCCAGACCATCGAGTCAATGACCGGGACGTCCGGGTAGCCGCGCGCCGCCAACTCGGCTTCGACGGCCTGCGCCGCGCCGATCATGCCGGTGCAGCCGAAGAGCATGACGTGGGCGCCATCCTCTTCCACGGCGAGCTGCGCCTCGTCCGCAAGCAGGTTCACCAGCCGGTCGAAATCGTCCTCCAACTCCAGGACCGGAATTTCGACGGCCCGGACGGACGCGAGCTTCTCGCGCACGCCGTAAACCTTGGCCTGATCCTCGAACTGCCGGCGCAGCGACTTCATGACCGTGATGACGCTGAACGTATGCCCCAGCATGGAGGCAACGTGCATGGTCGCCTCACAGGGGCCGATGACCGGGATGCGGACCGCCTCGCGGCCGGCATCCATGCCGGGGTCGCCCATACAGTTGATGATGACCGCGTCCATGCCATCGCGCTCGGCCTCGATGATGCGCGCCACGGTGGCCGGGGTCGCCAGCATCTCGTCGAAGTCCGATTCGATCGAGGCCGGGCCAAAGTCGATCTCGACGTGGCTCAGCTCCGTATCGGGCCGCACGACCGGAATGAACTCGTCAATCGAGGCAAACCCGTGTGAGGTGATGGGAGTGACGATGCGAAGCTTCATGAGAAATGCGGTCTCCTTCCGCCCGTCTGCCGTGGCCTAACGCACCCCACTGTGCCTTGCGCGTGTGTCGTGATTGTTTACGCACGGAACATCTTTCGTCAAGGGACAATTCTTCCATATATGACATACCGGCCAGTGTTGCCGGCATGATGATGGAGGGAGCGATGCGGCTGGCGTTGATATCCGATATCCATGGCAATCTGGCCGCACTGGAGGCCGCGTTGACCGCGATCGAACAGGCGGCGGTGGGGCAGATTGTCTGTCTCGGCGATGTCGCCTCGACCGGCCCGCAACCGCGTGAAACGCTGCGCCGGGTGCGCGGCCTTGGTTGCCCGGTGGTGATGGGCAACGCCGACGCCGAGCTGATTGCCCCGTCTTCTCCGCATGGCGAGGCCGATGGCGACGTGCGGCGATTTCTCGACATGACCGCCTGGGCCGCGACGCAACTCGACGAGGATGATCGGGAGTTTCTGGCCTCGTTCCAACCAACGGTGAGCGTCGACCTCGGCGCGACGGGGCGGCTCCTCTGCTGTCACGGCTCGCCGCGCTCCTACGACGACGTCATCCGCGCCGCGACTCCCGACGAGGAGGTCGTACCGATGATGGCTGGCATCGAGGACGCGATCGTGGCCGGTGGACATACGCACGAACGGATGCTGCGCGGTTGGCGCGGCCGGGAACTGATCAACCCTGGCAGCATTGGCCTGGCCTATCAGTTCCTCCCGGATGGAGCGGTGCGCGTGCCGCCATTCACCGAGTATGCCATCGTTACCAATGACGATGATGCCATTTCCGTCGATTTCCGGCGCGTTCCCTACGACCGCGCGGCGACCGTACGCGCCATGGTCGAGAGCGGCATGCCGCACGCCGATTGGTGGGCCGAGGGGTGGGGCTAGGGGGACAGGCGTGGTTGCCCGCGTTGTCCCTCACCCCGGCCCGCGCGCTGAATATCTGAATAGATGAACATCGTTCTGGATCGAAGGCTATCCCTCGCCGTGAATAACCCCGCGCAGCAGCCGGCACATCTCCGCCGGGTCATCCGCCTGCCAGACGTTGCGGCCATAGACGGCGCCTCGGGCCCCGGCCTCGATAGCGCCGCGCGTCGCCGCCAGGACGGGCGCGGGGTCCGCCGAGCGGACGCCGCCGAGGACGAGGACCGGCACCGGGCAGCCTGCCACCACCTGGCGCATCGTCTCCGGATCGCCGGTGTAGGCCGTCTTGATCGCGTCCGCGCCCAGCTCGGCTGCTACTCGCGCCGCGAAGGCAAGAAGCTCGGGATCGCGCTGGTCGTCCATGCGGGAACCCCAGAGGACCGATTCGACAATGACCGGGATGCCGGCGACACGCGCTTCGTTCGTCGCCCTGGCCAGGTCACGCACGTTGTCGGCGAACGCGCGGCCATCCTCCGTGCCGACGATCAGGAACATGGTGACCGCGTCCGCGCCCATATCGAGCGCGTCACGCGGGGAGCAGACGACCCGGTAATGCTCCCCCTGCGCCGTGTCCTGCAGGCGCGAGGGGAGACCCTTCATGACATCGTGATTGAAGATCCAGTCGGCGCGCACGATCGGCGCGGGCGCGCCCCGGAAGCCGAAGAGGTCCGCGCTCTGCTTCATGATGCCCGGGGCGATCAGAATGCCATCTGGCCCGGCGTCGATGATGCGCGCCAGCACGTCGCGCACCGCTTCCGACCCCGGCTTCGGCCCGAGCGTGCTGCCATGATCGAAGGCCGTGATGAAAGTTCGGCCGCTTTCCCTGTTGAACAGCCGCGCCAGGCGCAGGTCTGCTCCACCCATGTTCTCAAACTCCTGATACGTCTGAGCGGCAGCAGACGCCGCCGCTCATGGTTATGTATATCCGCGATAGGCACAAACCGGCAACTCATCGACCGCTTGCGGGCGCCCTCCGTGACTCTGGCATCCAGGCAGAGCGCCTCGCTCCCCAAACCTGGGTGGCCCCTGCCACGGTGCAAAGACGCTCCGAGGACTGCCTACAGCAGGGACAAGAGCGCCTCTGCCACAGCGCCTGGGTTGTTGATTGGCGCTAAATGCGTGTCCGCCACCTCTCGATAGGTCCAGGCCGGATCCGATTGGACCCGGTCCCGCGTGCGAACCGTGTGATCGACGTCGGCCTCTCCCTTCCCCTCCGTGCAGAAGATGAAGGCGCGCGGGACCGCCGCGGCCGCTGGGTTGTCGAGCCGGATCGCCTGGATGTACGTGGCCAGCGACCGCGGCGCCATTTTTGCCAGCAACCACTCCGCGTCGGCTGGATCCGATATCAGGGACTGGATCCATTCAACATAGGGATCGGTAGTAATGAAACCGAGAAGACCGGCGCCCTTGCCCGAATTCACGTCGGCGAGGATGCCTTCTTCGGAATACAACTAGGCGTCCCACCCATTTTCGCCATCGGCAGGTACGTCGGTGTCGAAGTAGACCAGTTGCGCCAGTCGCTCGGGGACCTGCTCGGCCACCCCGGAAATGATCATCCCGCTGTAGCTCCAGCCAACCAGCCGGACGTCGCGCAGGTCCTCAGATTCGAGGACGTTGACGACATCAGCAATGTGGGTGTCGAGGTTGATCGCCGGGGTGGCGAGGTGAGCGCGGTCGCCGAGTCCAGTCGGGGTCGTGGCGTAAATGGTGTGGCCGGCTTCTGCCAGCAGCGGGACGATCCTCTCCCATTCCCAAGCGCCGGCCCACGCTCCAGGAACCAGGACGAATGGCGC
>CAYSXO010000269.1:0-7226 GCA_964434995.1 uncultured Sphaerobacteraceae bacterium | reverse complement strand
CGCCGGGGCCGTGTCGTCCTTGAGGGCAAACGCGGATCGACAACGTCCGCCCGCTCGACGAAGAGTTGGACCGCGTGCGACGCGGCAATGACCGCCACCGGCAGCGAGGCGTTGGGCATCCTCGTCTTGGGACGGGACAGCGGAGCGACGGGGACGCGATGTTCGCCGGAAGCCGGGAGCCGCGAGCGGCTCGTCGGGAGGGTCGTCAATCTCGGACGGTTGCTCATTGCCGCTGAACTGCATCATCCCGATGATACTGGCTGGCGCCTGACGTAGACTGCTGCCATAGCGAGTTGGAGTCGATACGGCAACGCGGGGCCAGGCGAATTGCTGGCCGCCAGCGAGGAGTGCCACTGATGGAATGGGGTAGCGACACGCGGCCACGGGGAGCGGGAACGGTCGTCGTGGGGGCCGGGCCGGCGGGCGCCGTTCTGGCGGCGCGGTTGGCCGAGGCGGGGGAGGACGTGCTCCTCCTCGAGGCAGGACCCGACTATGGGCCGCTGGCGGCTGGCCTCTGGCCAGATGCCCTGCTCGATCCGACCCTGATGCCGGTCGACGAAGATTCCTGGGGCTATTCCTCTGCCTGTTCGCGGGGCACGCCTGGCATGGCGCTGCAGCGAGCGCGGGTCGTTGGGGGGTGCTCGTCACACAACGGCGCGGCGGCGGTCTGGGGGCATTTCTCCGACTACGACGCCTGGTCGGTCGACAACCCCGGCTGGAGCGCTGCCGATCTGGAGCCGATCTTCCGGGAGGTGAACGCGCGCCTGCGGGTGCATGTGCCGGCGCGAGCGGAGCTGACGCCCTTCCACGATGCGGTGCTCGATGCCGCCGCGCAGGCCGGATATCCCCTGCTCGGCGATCTTTCGAGCCTCGAGCCGGAGTATGGGTTCGCGATTGGCCCGGTCAACATCGATCCGGGAACTCGAACGCGCTGGAACGCGGCGTTCGCCTATCTCGATCCGATTCGCGGCCTGCCAAATCTTCGCATTGTGGGGAATATCCTCGCCGATCGGCTGACCCTCGATGGCACGCGGGTCACGGGGCTCGACGCTATCGGCCCAGACGGCCGCGTTCACATCGCTGCCGACCGCGTTGTCCTTGCCGGCGGAGCCTATGGGACGCCCACAATCCTGCTCCGCTCCGGGATCGGCGCGCCGGACGAGCTACGCATGGCGGGAATCGCGCCGGTCCACGATCTGCCGGCGGTGGGTCGGAACCTGCAGGATCACCCGGCCATCGGCGTGCACTACCGCGCGCATCTCGAGACGATCGACGCGCTCGAGGCATTCGTGGCTGCCGGCGGCTTGCCGCGCGAGGAAGGGACGATCGGGCTGGCGCGCTCGAGCCGCTGCGAAGGGCCATACGACCTGCATATCTACCCGATTGCCTCGCGGCCTTCTGGCGGCAAGGGGTGGCGTTTTCATATCTCGGCGGCGGTGATGGCGCCGCGTTCGCGCGGTTCGATCCGCCTCAATGCGGAGCGCCCTACCGACCCCGAGGCCGCGCCGGTGATCGACACCAATTTCCTCTCTGATCCTGGCGACTACGACCTCGACGCACTGGCGGACGCGTTGACACTCTGCCGGGAGATGGGCGCGCAGCCGGCGCTGGCCGCGCTGCTGGCGGAGGAGTTGCAGCCCGGTCCTTCCGTGGCGGCGCACGACACCATTCGCGGCTGGTTGCTGACCCACGCCTCTCACGACTATCACCCGGCCAGCACCTGCCGCATGGGGCCAGCAGGCGATTCAGCCGCGGCCGTCGATGCCTCGGGACGGGTTCACGGCCTGGAGGGCGCGATCGTCGCCGACGCCTCGATCATGCCGTTCGTGACGCTCGCCAATACCAACTTGCCGACCTTCGTCGGCGCGGAAAAGATCGCGCGAGATCTGGTGGGGTGATGGGGTGATTGGAAGTACGGATGCAGTGGAGGGCTCGCACGTGACGCCGGCGGTCGCATCGATGCTCCTGATTCTTGCCGCCATGTACAACTCATTCCCGTCGCCGTCGTTCCGGATCGTCACGGGCGCGGTCAGAATCGTGTAACCATCGCGGGAATCGCTCTTAGCGAAGCCGTCATCGAATTGGGTGCTCTCGATCGATATCGCGAGTCATTGGCTGTCAGCGTCGCGCCAAGGGGCGGCGGGCCTCCAAAGTGGTGCTCATGGGAACGGGAATGGGCTTCGGCGACGGAAGATGTTGAGGCCGTACCGTTCGCGGAAGCGGCTCAGGCTGCGTTGAAATGATCCGGCGGGACGAGATCCTCAACGATGACAGGAGGCATCGGCCCGAAGCTCCGGATCCTGGCGCCCAGCATCGTTGGCCGTTTCTTCCGCATCGGGGATCAGCACAGGATTTGGCATCTTCTCTCTATAAGGCGGCTCTTTCAACACGCCGCGCGGCTTGCAAGACACGCTCGCGGGCACCGTGGCTCATCACGGCCGCGGCGTGATGGACCGAGGTGTCCATCACGCCGTGCTCGCTGCCAAGACTGAGGGGCGGGGCGGCAACGGCCGCCCCCTGGACTAGGCGCAGACACCGTACTGGTTGCACTGACCACTGCAACAGGTGGCCGGATCTTGATTGCATGGGGAGCCGCTCTTCGTGCAGCAGGCGCCGTTCTGGCAGGTCAGGAAGCCACAGCAGGGCTGAGTGGCCGAGCATTGCGCCCCGTTGTGGAGCATGCAACAGACCCCGTCCCCGCAGACGGTCGGCAGGATGCACTGATGCCCACAAGCGCCACAGTTGTTGTTGTTGCTCAGGAGGCTGACACACTGCCCACTGCAGCAGGTCTCAATGTTCGGGTCGCACTCCTCGCAATTGCCGCACTGGCCGGTAGCCTCGTCGCACGTGTCGCCAGGCGGGCAACTACCGCAATTGCCGCCGCAGCCGTCCGGCCCGCACTGCTTGCCCTGGCACTGGGGCGTGCACGTGCTCTGGCACTGGCCGGTTGACTCGTTGCAGGTAGCGTTCGTTGGACACGTGCCGCAGACGCCGCCCTTCCCGCAGCCATCCGGGCCGCACTGCCGCCCCGTGCAGTTCGGGGCGCAGCATAACCCAGCCCCGTTGCACTGGTTGGCCGGAGGCTGACAACACCCGTCCTCGGGGCAGCAGCCCGTCCCTGCCGGATTGCACGCGACACCGCCGCAGGTGCTCACCGTAGCGGCACACTGCAGATTGAAGCAGTTTCCCCCACAACACTCGCTATTCTGATCGCACCTCTCACCCGTGGTCCGGCAGGGGGCGGGCTCATCGCGGTCGCCCCCGCCCGTGCCCGTGCGCTTGCCCTTACGGTTGTCCTTGTTCTTGCCGGGGCGGTGGCCCCGGTTGCGGCCGTGTTTGCGTCTGGCGTCCGTCGGGTCAGCAGCGAGGCCACTGAGCAGCCCCCCGAGCCCCAGGCTCGTCACGACTCCCAGCAGCCGGCGGCGGGAGCGAGCCTCACTCAGTGCCCGGGTGAAACGATCGAACGTCGAGCCATCCATGCGTGTCTCCAGCCCTTTCGTCGTGAACGGACCACATCCCATCAACGATTACCATGTCAGCACTGGCCGATCTGCCGGTAGCGTAGCGCACAAGATGCTTTATGGAAACCCCTTGGCGTAGCCCAGGTCGGGTTTGGCCGTCTCGATGAGCTGGCGCCCGGAGAGGATCGCATCGCCAACGGCAGCGTGAAGCACACGTGCGTGTCGATGGAATGCCGACTTCGGTCGGCGTCTTGCGCCCGCGTCGATTGCCGCACGAAGCCAAGCTCTGACATGGCTTCGAGATGACGGGGGACATGGTCCTACTGACGTTCTCAACACGCTATCGTTTCTGAAACAGCTTGGGCGAGGTCTGCATCTGATCGGGTTTTGGGGGGAATCGGTGTTTCACATCGTGTCCTCAGATCAGGATTTTGCTCATTCCCGAACGGTTTGAGACGACGCCCAGCGGGGCGTTCAGGTCGCGTCAGCGCGGAACAGGGGGAGGATGGCGCGGCCATACGCCTCGATCGTCTCCTCCTCATCCTGCGCCATCAGGTAGATGTTGAACTGGTCGACCCCGATCGCCTCGAGCTCGCGTAACCTGGCGATCGCCCGCTCCGCGTTGCCGAGGACGCAGAAGCGGTCGCAGATCTCGTCAGTCACGAACGCGCCGTGCTTCGCGCCGGCGCGGGAGTGTTCGTTGTAGTCATAGAACGTGCGCGCCTCGACGTAGTCGGTGAGCACCGCCGGGACGACTGAGCCATCGGAGCCGTAGCGGTCGATCAGGTCCTGGACATGGTTCGAGACCATCGCGGGGAACCAGCGCACCTGCTCGCGGGCCATGGCCAGATCGTTCGTGATGTAGCTCGGCGCGCTCACGATGCATTTGAGTGCCGCTGGGTCCCGGCCCGCCGCCTCGGCCGCCGAGCGAGCCGAGGCCATGATCCACTGGATGATGTCCGGGTCGGCTAGCTGGATGATGACGCCGTCGCCGATGCGCCCAGCGGCGGCCAGGGTCCGAGGACCGTAGCCGGCGACGTGCATCTCGATCGCGGGCAATTCGGGGCGCACCCACTTGAGCTGGATCTGCTTGTCGTTCCAGGCTACCGCCTCGCCGTTCATGAACGGCTTGACCATCCGCAGCGCCTGCTCGAAGGCGGCGACCGGCATGGGCCCGCGTCCGATCGCGCGGAGGGCTGAGTCGCCCCGGCCGACGCCCATGATCATCCGGCCGTCGGAGATATCGTGGAGCGTGGCGTATGCGCTCGCGAGCACGGTCGGGTCGCGCGTTGCCGGGTTGGTCACCATTTGCCCGAGCTTCATGCGCGTGGTGGCCTTGGCGAGGAGCGCGAGCACGGGTAGGGACTCCTGCCAGAGGACATGCGAGTCGTACGTCCAGCCGAACTCGAAGCCGTGTTGTTCGGCCAGCGACATGAGCTCGATCAGGCGCGTGTATGGCGGGTCGGGCAGGATGGTGGCGCCGAAGCTGAGCATGGGACCCCCGAGGTCGCGAGCAAGGAAAGCGCAATTTTGCCACGTCGTCGCGGTCGCCGCGGGCCGGAGCGCACGCGGTGGATACGGCGGCAAACTCGCCGATTGAATCGGACGTATGCTGCCCTCGACACGACAATTCGACCGCCGATCGCGACCGCGGAAGGGGTGGCCGATGACCCCCCCGTCGCTTTGTTGGCCGCGCCAAGACGCTCGCGCTGGGGGCGTCTCGCGCCGTGGCCCCCGCTGTACCACCTCCGCCGCTTCCGCCGACTCCGTCGCCGGGGCCCACCAGCCCGGGGACATCCTGGGGCTGCCCCGAGAGTTCTGTCTGCCGCGGCACGCGGCGTGGATCGACTACGCGATGCTCCGCGCAACGCGCTCACCGCCCCGCGATCTTCCGCCGGGAGGCGGCTGCTTGCGGGAATAGCAGGAACCCGGTACGAAACCCGGTATACCGGGATCCTCCCAATTTACCGTTCAACTGGCAGAGTAGATGCATTGGGTGTGACAACGGCCGCGCGACATTGCATAAGGGGCCCACCATGCATGCACTTCACTTTGATCGACTTGCCCGCTCACTCGTCGTCCCCAACACGCGGCGCGGCGTGCTGAAGGTGCTGGCCGCGCTGCCCGCGACCGGCATGGCAGCGGGCTTCCTCAGTGAGAACTCGGTCGCCAGTCGTCGCGGCAATAGGCGCGGGGTCGCCCCCGAGATCGTCAATGGGCGGCCGGTGGCGCAGGGGGCCCTACCCTTCGTCGTCCGCTATTTCGTCCCTGAATCGGGCTGCGGCGGGAGCTTGATCACGTCGCGGCACGTCCTCACTGCGGCGCATTGCACGGGACCCAACGGTGGGCGGCCGCCCTTCTACCCGGCCAATACTTACGACGTCTGTATCGGCCAGGTCGACCTCGCCCAATGCCGACAGCAGAATTATTTTGGGGTGACAGCGGTATACAACCACCCGCAATGGAACGCCGACAAGCAGGTCTACGATGTGGCGGTCCTGCAGCTTGACCGCGCCGTGCCGGCCAATATCGCAACGCCAGTGCCATTCGTCGGCGCTGGCGACACCCGGTTCAACGGCGCTGGACAGGCGGTACGGGTGGCCGGGTGGGGGTCGATTTACACGAATGGGCCGGAATCGGATGTCTTGCTCGAGGTCGACGTGAACGTCGTTGCCGATCAGCAATGCGTCAACGCCTATCCGGCGGGCGATATCAATCCGGTCGTCGAAATCTGCGCCGGGGCGCCGGGGCGCGATTCGTGCCAGGGCGATAGCGGCGGGCCGCTCTTCGTCGCGGAGTTCGCCGGAACCCAGACCGTCAAGGAGAAGGGGAAGAAGCGCAAAGGCAAGAAGCGGAAGGTGAAGACGCGGCAGGTCGATGTCTACACCTACACGCAAACCGGCATCGTCAGCTTCGGCCGCGCATGCGCCGATCCGGTCGCGCCAGGCGTTTACGCGCGCATCAGCGACCCCGTGATCAACACCTTCATCACGAGTCACATCGTTTAACCGGCGTCTGCAAATAGAGCGAAACCGGGTGCGAATAGCGCGTTTGCCTGGAAGGAGAAGTCAATGTCCAGGCGCCGTGCTGTGACTTGGGTGAAACCCGTATCTGAACCAACGGCACCTCGCTATGCGCGGGGTCCAGATCGGCCGCACGCTCCGGGACGGCACATTCAGGACGCAAGAAGACGCGCCGAGGCCGAGTCATTGCATGCACAGGCAGTGGCTCGTTCTTCCTCCGGCCTTCTCGCCCCAGGCCTGATACGGAATCCGGGTGTCGCCTGGGGCATGAGTCACGAGGTGACCTGCCGCATGTCCCGCAAGGGGCAATTATCGGCCTGATGCATGGCCGTTTCGTCTGGATCCGAGGCAAACCTCCTCCCACTAACTCTGGATTTGCTCTGCACGTCAGTTGCTTAATTGCTCTATTTCCACTCCATCGCGGCCATCGGCGCGGTACGCACCTCGGCCGTGACGTTTCTCATTCCCAAGCTCGGCATCGTCTGGCGCGCCATCGTCCTGGGCGAGTCCGCGCCTCCCGGCACGATGCTCGGCCTGGGCATGATCCTGGGCGGGGTGGGCATCGTCTCCGGGGCCAACGTTCAGGCATGGATCGGCCGTGCCAGAGGTATCCGCCAGCAGAAGTGAACGCGACATTCGCAATGCCGACAGGCTTCCGCTCGGCTATGCGCCGGATCGGCCTGGCATCTCGCTTGCTAACCGGAGGGTTGCTCCGTATAGTAAGCGGAGGGCTGCTCCGGAT
>CAYSXO010000268.1:0-7243 GCA_964434995.1 uncultured Sphaerobacteraceae bacterium | reverse complement strand
CGAGGCCAGTCGGAGTCGTGGCGTAAATGGTGTGGCCGGCTGCTGCCAGCAGCGGGACGACCCTCTCCCATTCCCAAGCGCCGGCCCACGCTCCAGGAACCAGGACGAATGGCGCCTTCCCTTCTTCAGCAGCGGGTGTGGCGACCTGGGCGACGACAGCGTGCAGCCCCCGGGCAGCCGCGGTGGCGGCAATGCCCATGGCGCCAAGGTGGATCGCGGTGCGGCGAGACAAGAACGCGCGCGCCGTGGTGGCCATGGCAACTCCTTTCGGTGGCAACACTGACCCAACGCTGCCTGTACAGAACAGGCACGGACCACCTCTGGCGCCCTCGTGCGATCGCGGTCTGTCACCGTAGCCTAGACCTGTATCAGGGCGAGCACATCAGTACTTTTTACCCGGATCAGTCTTGCGAGATACCTCCTTGAGCCGGAGAGTTCTGCCATGCGTTCCCGGCACGCCACCGTGAAACGAGGTCGTTATGTCTCGGCGAGTTCTTGTTGCAACAACTCGCTAACCGCTCGCTCAGGCCTGATTTGCGTTTCTGAGATTGCCGACCTGCACCTTGAGCCCCGCGCCCTTTCGCACCAGGTCGAGGGCCTCGTGAAAGTCATCGAGATCGAAGGTGTGCGTCACCATGCGGTCGGCATCGACCGCTCCGGCGGCAAGGAGATCGAGGGCTGGGCCATACGAGTTGAGGACCGCCATGCTGCCGAGGATGGTGATCTCCTCGTTGTAGATCTTGAAGGCCTCGAAGGCGGCTTTTTCGCCCGGCGGGCAGACCCCGAAGAGCAGCAGCTTGCCCCGCCGCTTGACCGCGTCGATCGCCATCTCGGCAACCTTCGTCACCCCGGTCGCCTCGATGACGTTGTCGAATCCGCGTGGAGCGTGCTCCCGAATTTCGGCGAGCGATGCGCCAAGGACCTCGAACCCAAATTCGTTTCGGGCGCGCTCGAGGCGGCTCGGGTTGATGTCGATCAGCGCCACCAGGCTGGCTCCGAAGAAGCGCGCCACCTGGGCATTCTGCAGCCCCATCGGCCCCGCGCCGTAGATCAGGTACGTCTCGCCAGGTTGCGGCTGCAGACGGTGGAATCCGCGCACCACGCAGGAGACCGGCTCGATCAGCCCGGCGGCCGCTTGCGACATCCCATCCGGCAGGGGATAGAGGGTCCGCGCCGGCACGGCCACCCGTTCGGCGAAACCGCCGGGGTTCGTCACGCCAACGGCGCGAAAGTGCTCGCACAGGTTCCCCTGCCCGCGCTGGCAGTAGTAGCAGGCGCCGCAGTTGAGCGTCGGGTCGACCCCGACGCGGTCGCCAGCCGAAAAGCCAACGACGTCCCGTCCGACAGCCGCGACCACCCCGCCAAACTCATGGCCGGGGATGATCGGGTAGCTGGTCAGCGGGAACTCGCCGTCGATGATATGCACGTCGGTGCCGCAGATGCCGCAGGCGCCGACCTCGACCACCACCTCTCCAGGACCAGGCAGAGGCTCCGGCGCCTCGATCACCCGCACCACACCCGGTTTCTCAACGACGACCGCGCGCATTCTGGCTGCTCCTTTCGATCGGTTCAATGGCGCATCGACACGTACGGAAGGTAGCGCACCGCCGACCGTCTACGGCAGCGCCGCCACCGCCTCGATCTCGACCAGTTGATCGGTGTAGCCCAGCAGCGCCACGCCCAGCAGCGTGCTGGCCGCGCGGGCGAGTGGCGACGCCTGCACGACCTCCCAGACGGCAAGGAGATCGGCGCGATTGGTGGAGGCGACGTAGACGGTCGTCTTCAGCACATCGTCCCCACGTGCACCCGCCGCTGCCAACTGCGCCATCAGATTGTCGATCGTCTGACGCGCTTGCGCCCGTGCATCGCCAGCGCCAACCAGATGCCCCTCCGCATCGAGCGGCACAGCCCCGGCGGTCAGCACCAGCTTCATTCCGCTGGCGACTGCCACATGGGCGTAGCCAGGGGGCGCGGCCAGCGCGGGGACAATCAATCGTTCAACGTGCGGCATACGCTTCCTCTTTCTGCCAGGATGGTCAGGAAGGAAAGTATGCGGTCACGCTCTGGTCAATGTCCGGCAGGGTGCGGTCGGGCCGCCATTACGCCGGCCCAGCCAGAACGATTGCGTTGAGGAAACGCCGGGTCGCGACGGCCAGGGCCACGGCGGGGGTGAGACCAACGACTGAGGCGGCTGCCAATTCATTCGGCATGGCGGAGAGGAGCGGCGCCACCGCCGGTGGGAACGTCTGGGCCGGGGATCCAGCGACGAGGAACTGGGCCAGCGCAAATTCGTTCCAGCAGCCGACGAAGGAGATGATTCCCGCCGCCACGATCCCAGGGCGGGCCAGGGGCAGCGCGACCCGACGGAAGACCTGCCACGGGGTGTTGCCATCAACGCGCGCCGCGTCCAGCACTGCCGAGGGCAGCCCAGCGAAGACGCTGACGAGCAGCCAGACGGCCAGGGGCGCCGTGGCCCCGAGGTAGGCGGCAACCAGCCCGTACCGCGTGCCGAGCAGACCATGGCGGGCATACAGCCAAAAAAAGGTGATGGCCAGCACCACCGGCGGGTAGGCCCGGCCAACAAGCACGGCAAAGAGCAGGGCCGAGGCGCCCCGGAACCGGCGGCGGCTCACGGCATAGGCGGCGGGAGCGGCGATGGCCAGGCTGAGGATGGTGACAAGCATCGCAATGAGGAAGCTGTTGGCGAACCCGCGACGGACCAACTCAGCCTGGCCGTCTGCCGTCTCGAGCAGCCACGCGAAATTGGCCGCTGTTGGCGGGATCGGCACGAGCGGCGTCGGCTCCTGAAGGAGCGCGATGCGCGGCGTCAGCGAGAGGAAGACGAGCCAGTACAGCGGCGCCAGTGTCCAGAGCGCGAGCATCGCTGCCCCGCCGTAAACAAGCGCCGCTCGAACGCGCCGCCCCGAACGCGCCGCCAGGTGACGGCCTTGGAGCGCTCGGGTGATCGACGTACGTGAAGCTGAGGGAGTCTCAGCGATAGCCACGTCCTGTCGGACGCTAGCCATCGGACCGAAATCGGTACCCCAATCCGCGCTCGGTGATGATATGGCGCGGATTCTCGGGATCGGTCTCCAGCTTGCGGCGCAGGCGGCGGATATACACCCGCAGGTAGTCGATCTCGTCGATGTACTCGCGGCCCCAGACCTTCGCCAGCAACGTCTCGTGCGGCAGCACCCGGCCTGCATTGCGCACCAGGTGGTAGAGCAGCTTGTACTCGGTTGCCGTCAGCGGCACAGGCTCGCCATCGAGGCGCACCTCATGCGACGCGAAATCCATCTCCAGCCGCCCGCTTCGAAAGGATGGCGCGCGGCTGACCGGCTGCGGCATGTCGAGGCGGCGCAACAGCGCCTTCACTCGCGCCAGGAGCTCGAGATGGTCAAATGGTTTGGTAACGTAGTCGTCCGCGCCAAGCTCGAGCCCCTTGACCTTGTCGAGCACATCGTCGCGCGCCGTCAGCATGATGACCGGAACATCGGAGAAGGCGCGAATTTCGCGCAGCACGGCGAAGCCATCCATGCCGGGCATGGCAATATCCAGCAGCACCACGTCGGGCTGCTCCTGCTCAACAAGGTCGAGCGCGGACTCGCCGTTGTCGGCGCCGATGACGTCCGTCTCCCGCCACTGCAGACCGAAGCTGACCGTGACCGCCTCGATCACCTCGGCGGCATCGTCAACGACCAGGATTTTCATCACTCTCCTCTCCCGGCCATGCCCGAGGTATGGCAAACGAAACGGTGGTCCCGGAGCCGACCGCGCTTTCCACCCAGATGCGGCCGCCATGCGCTTCGACGATCCCCTTCGCAATCGGCAATCCGAGCCCGACGCCGATGTTGTGCCGGGTCGAGCTGGTGCGGGCGGTGAAAAACTGGTCGAACAGGTGGGGCATGGCCTCGGCCGGAATTCCCGGGCCGCGATCCCGAACTGCCACCGCCACCTCCGACCCGGCATCGCGAATGGCAATGGTGATAACCGATCCAGCCGGGGCGAAGGTGTTGGCATTGCTGAGCAGGTTGAGCAGTGCTCGCTCCAGTCGCCGGTAGTCGCCCGGAACCAGCGGCTCGGGATCACTCGCGATCTCAACGCGCTGGTCCTTCGCGTCGAGCAGGGGCTGCATCAGGGCGGTTACCCCTTCGACGAGCTCGGCGAGGTCGACCCGGCGAATCTGCAGGTCGAGCCGGTCGCCGCGCATCCTGGCCAGATCGAGCAGGTCGGCAACGAGGTGATGCATGCGCTCGGTGCTCTGCCTGATGTTCCGCAGCAGGCGCAGCCGCATTTCCTCATCCGGGTTGCTGTCGAGTAGCAAGCCGATCGAGGTGCGAATCAACGTCAGCGGCGTGCGCAGTTCGTGAGACATCGTCTCCAGAAGATCGGTGCGCAACCGCTCCACATGGCGGCGCTCGTCCTCCAGCGTGGCGGCGCTCGCGGCCCACTCCTCGATCCGGGCCAACAAGGCTAGGCGCCCGGCATCGGTGACCGCGGCCATGCCGGCATCGTCGGTCACCAGGCCCCGCCCGCGCAGCGCGTCGATGCCGCCCTGGATCGAATCCCGGCGGTCAGGGTCGTTTCCGCCCAGGACCCGAGCGATGTCACCAGGTGGGATCCCGGCCGCAACAGCGCTCAGAAGCGCCATGTCGGCCCATGGCTCGGCCTTACCGGTTGGACTGAACTGGTCTCGCTCCACGGCTCACCGTTCGCTCTGGCGCTTCTCGCGGCGGACATCACCCGTGCACGCGCCGCTGGTAGTCAGGATGCCACGTTTCAGCGAGGCGCATGGCAGATCGCCCGGACCAGGCTGATGTTCATGCAGTGTTCATGCGCGTTCCCGCGCTTGTTGATCTGGCAACCGCATGATGGATGGGAAGCCAGCACCGGGCCGGTTTCTCTTGTTGCCCGAATCGTGGCTCGTCCTGCCTTCAAGGAGGGGCTTTATGAACCTTTCGTCACCAGTGGCCCTGACGGCCGACGGCATGGTGCAGCTTCAGGATGATCTGCACACCCTGCGCGAACGCCGTGAGGCCCTCGCGGATGTCCTTGCCGAGTCTCCGCTCGATGCCGGCGGTAGCGTTCTGACCGAAATTGCCATGGCCGACCGCCGTATTACCGAGATCGAGGACGTGCTCGCAAGGGCACGACCACTCGATGTTCTGGAGCGCGTTCCTGGCGTGGTTGGCATCGGCTCCCGTGTGACCGTGCATTGGGAGGGCGATGGTGACGAGACCTACATCATCGTCGATCCGGCGGAATCCGCGCCGAGCGAGGGGCGCATCTCAGACGAATCACCGGTCGGGCAGGCCCTGCTCAACCGGCGAGTTGGAGACCGGGTCGCCATCGCGACATTTAGCGGTGAATCATGGCTGCGGATTCAGGCGGTCGAATAGAGAGTCCGTGATGACGTTGCCCACCAAGCAAACCGGGTT
This sequence comes from uncultured Sphaerobacteraceae bacterium, assembly GCA_964434995.1. Lineage (GTDB taxonomy): Bacteria > Chloroflexota > Chloroflexia > Thermomicrobiales > UBA6265 > JACCXM01. The sequence goes on along the minus strand of CAYSXO010000268.1, from coordinate 1,805 downwards.
GCCGCGATGCGCCAACTGTGGCGTCGAGATACCCTGGCGGCCAGCCATTCACCACGGAAAGGCGTACTGCTGCGGCGGCTGCGTGCAAGGGGGTCCCTGCTACTGCTCGTACGACCTCGCCGCGCTGAAGCAGCCGCACGGCTGGCCGCGGGAAACGAAAAGCGCCACTGGGTCGAGTCCCCGCCTGGAACTCACCCGCGAGCGACATCGGCGGTGAGCCGGGCCATCGCCCGGGCAACCAGGCATCGACTCATGGTCGAGCAGAGCACAACGCATCGCGTCGAATGGTCTGGCACGGCCACCGCGCCTTCCTGGCACGAGAGACCGGCCACAAATCGTGAATACAGGCGCATATCCGTTGCACACACCAAGGAAAGCCCGTAGATGATCACGACATCCATTGAACACCAGCCAATCGTCGCGCCTCCGGCGCCAACACGACGCGCCGTCGCCGACGCGCGCGCGCTCCTCCATGAGACCGCCGATGCGCTGGGCCTGGATCCCGGAATGCGCGAAGTTCTGGCCATGCCCGAGCGCGCGGTCAGTGTCACCATCCCGGTGGTGATGGACGATGGCGAGGTGGCCGTCTTCTCCGGCTACCGCGTGCAGCACTCCGGTGCACGGGGACCGTACAAGGGTGGCATTCGCTTCCATGAAAATGTCTCGCTGGAGGAGACAACCCTGCTGGCGATGCTGATGACGTGGAAGTGCGCCGTCCTCGATCTGCCATTCGGCGGCGCCAAGGGCGGCGTCCGCGTCGACCCGCTCAAGCTCTCCCGTGCTGAGCTGGAGCGGTTGACCAGGCGCTTCACCCTGGCGCTCAGGCCGGTCCTCGGCTCGCGGCTCGATATTCCCGCTCCCGACATCAACACCGGCGAGCGAGAGATGGCCTGGATGGCCGATACGCTCGCCGCCGCCGGCCACGACGATGCCCTCGCCACCCTGACGGGCAACCCGCTCGCTCTCGGTGGGTCGCGGGGGAGAGGCGCGGCCACCGGCCGCGGCATCGCGATTGTCGCCCAGGCATTGCTGCGCGAGTACGGCCGCGATCCCCGGGAAACGACCGTCGCCGTTCAGGGCTTCGGCAAGGTCGGCATGGCCGCCGCGCTGGCGCTGGCCGAAGCTGGCTGCCGCGTCGTGGCGCTGAGCGATGTCTCGGCGGCTCTTTACAGCCGATCGGGGCTCGACGTTCCGGCATTGGCCGCCCATATCCGTCATCTGCCACACGGCCTGCTCGGCGGCTACGACGTGCCAGGCATCGAGCGCATCAGCAGCGACGAGTTGCTGGAGCTCGACGTCGATCTCCTGATTCCTGCCGCGCTGGAAGATCAGATCACCGCCGCGAACGCGCACCGCGTCCGTGCCTGGGCCATCGTCGAGGGGGCCAACGCCCCGGTGACCGCCGCGGCCGATCGCCTGCTGGACGATGCCGGCGTCATCGTCGTTCCCGACATTCTGGCGAACGCGGGCGGCGTGGTGGTTTCCCATCTCGAGTGGACGCAAAACCTGCAAGGCCTCTACTGGACCGAGGAGCAAGTCAATGCGAATCTGCAGGCGCGCATGTTGCGAGCGTTCAGCGATGTCTCGCGGCTGGCCAGCGAGGAACGGATCAGCCCCCGGCGGGCGGCCTACCGCCTGGCGGTGAGCCGGGTCGCGGAAGCCATCCGCTGGCGAGGCGCACTCGGATGATTGGCCCAATCTCGGCGCTGCTGGGAACGCTCAGCCGCGACCTCGGGATCGATCTGGGCTGCGCCAACACGCTGGTGTACGTGCGGGGGAAGGGGATTGTCATCTCCGAGCCGAGC
>CAYSXO010000267.1:6758-7256 GCA_964434995.1 uncultured Sphaerobacteraceae bacterium | reverse complement strand
CAGTAATTCGAGAAACCCGGCGCGTCGAATCATCCTTCGCGGGGTGAGCAATGAGGTGCAGAACTTCTCCTCGCCACACGATCTCGCGAGCAAAAAGCATCGCGCCGTCCGGAATCTCATCCAGAATTTCCGGCGCTTCGAGCACATCATGGACGAAGTCGAACGCCTGCCCGATGCGCTCGGTAATCTGAGGCACTTGTGCGGGATCGATGCCCTGTTGCCTGTTCATGCGGCGCCTCCGAAGAAATCGCCACGGTAGCGCGTCCAGTTCTCCCGAAAATCGAGCTTTCCGGCGAGGATTTCGTTGCGAATACGTTCTCCACGGATCGGGCCACCATGCGCGAAGGCCGAAACTCAGCGCCGTTCACGGTGCTTTCGTGCAACAGCCTGGTGCTTTAGCGCCAGGCGAGGCGTCACGCGCGTTCCTGGATGACGAGATTTCCCCAGTCATCAACTGAAACCGTCTGCCCCGGCTGCACCACCGTCGTCGTGCTCGGC
>CAYSXO010000267.1:2290-6748 GCA_964434995.1 uncultured Sphaerobacteraceae bacterium | reverse complement strand
TCCTCGATGATGGCCGGGCCGGCCACGGCAAAGCCCTCGGGCAACAATGCCCGGTCGTAGATCGCGGTGGAGCACGCCACGTCACCAAAATAGACTTGGCGCTGCCCCTTGAGCGGGTCGCCTGACCCGGCCATAGTGACCGATTCGAGTGCAGGCCGGGCAATGGACGCGGTCGCGGTGACGCGGAAATTGACGATCTCGACGGGGGTATCCTCCAGGGCGAAGGTGTACTGCCGGCGGTGCCGCTCGTGGAAGGCTTCCGTGAGGGAGCGATGATCGAGCGATGCCCCGTTGGCAAGAGGCGCCTCGACCGTGTGCTCCTGGCCGTGATAGCGCATGTCGAGAGCGCGTCGCGGAGACGGGATTTCCACTGCCGCGAAGCCCTGCGCCGTGAGCGCCGCGACTGCCTCCGCCTCGACCTCGGCGAAAAGGCGCTCAAGCTCCCCCGGCGTCGTGGCCTCCAGGTGCAGCACCCGCGTGCGCACGCGGTCGACGCGCGGCTCGGTCAGCAGCATTCCCCAGGCGCTGAAGGCGCCAGGATAGGGGGGAATGACCACGCGCCGCACGCCCAGCTCCTCCATGAGCGCGGCGGCATGGGCCGGACCTCCGCCGCCGGAGGCGACCAGCGTGAAATCGCGCGGATCGTAGCCTCGGCGCACCGAGATCAGCTTCAGGGCGTCGATCGTCTGCTCGTTGACCACGCGGATGACGCCGGCCGCCGCCGCCTCGATCGAAACGCCCAGCCGCTCCGCCATCGGCGCGTAGGCCAGCCGCGCGAGCTCGACATCAACCGCGAGTTGGCCGCCGAGGAAGTAGTCCGGGTCGAGGACGCCGGTGATCAACAGGGCATCGGTGACGGTCGGCTCCGTGCCGCCACGGCCGTAACAGGCGGGGCCGGGGTCTGCCCCGGCCGAGAGCGGCCCGACGCGCAGCGCCCCGCCGGCATCAAACCAGGCGATGCTGCCGCCCCCGGCGCCGATTTCGACGATATCGACCACGGGCGTCTTCAATGGGTAACCCGATGAGCGGGGCGAGGCCTCCATGCGGTAGTCGGTCGTGATCCTGACCTCACCCCCCTCGATCAGCGAGCACTTGGCGGTCGTCCCGCCGATATCGAGCGAGATGATGTTGTCATCGCCGATCATCCGACCAATGAGCGCCGCGCCAGTGATCCCGGCCACCGGCCCCGACTCGACCAGATTGATCGGCGTCCGCCGCGCCGCGTCGAAGGTCGCCGTGCCCCCGTTGGAGAGCATGGCAAAGAGGGGCGCGGTCATGCCGTTCGCGCGCAAGCGCCGCTCCAGATCGGAGAGATAGCGGTCGAGAATCGGCTGCACGTAGGCATTGAGGACGACGGTGCTGCTTCGCTCGAACTCGCGCCACTCCCCGGTGATCTCGGATGAGGCCGTTACCGCCACGTCGGGCAGACGCTCGCGCAGGTAGGCTGCCGCTAGCGCCTCGTGCGCCGGATGCGCATAGGCATGCAGGAAGCAGATGGCGACCGCCTCCACTCCCTCGGCCTGGCAGGCCTCTGCCACGGCGTCCAGGCTCTCCAGGGCCAGCGGCGTCAGGACACGGCCATCAGCGGCAACGCGTTCCACCGCCTCGAAGCGAAGCCAGCGCGGGACGAAGGGGCGCGGCTTGTGATACTTCAGGTTGTACATATCTGGCCGGTTGCCGCGCCCGATCTCCAGCACGTCGCGAAATCCGGCGGTCGTCAACAGCGCCGTCTTCACCCCGCGCCGCTGCGTGATGGCATTGATGACCACGGTGGCTCCATGGACGAAGGCGGCAACGGCAGCAGGATCGATCTTCCCAACGGCCATCGAGGCGAACACGCCATCGGCAAAGTTCCCTGGAGTGGTGGATGCCTTCGCCGCCCAGACGCGGCCCGTCGCCTCATCGAAGGCGACGACGTCGGTAAAGGTGCCGCCGATATCGACCGCGAGCTTGATGGTTCCGCTCATTCCGCTTCCCGGCTCAGCTCGAGCCCATAGACGTCACGGGCGGTCTCGGCGGTGATGTAGCCGTCGCGCAGGTCGGCCAGCACCAGCTCGCGCTCGCGCTGGCGCGGGTCGCCCCAACCGCCGCCATTCCCGGTCACCACCCGCACCAGATCGCCCGCGGCCAGCGGCAGCCCGGTGACGCGCCCGCCGCGGATGCGCTCCCCGTTCCCGCGGATCACCTCGTAGGAGTTGCTCGTCCCCTCCTGGCCACCGTCCACGCCCCAGGGCCGTTGCACGGAACGGCCGATCGAAGCAAGCAGCGAGCCGCCAGTGGGGTTCAGCACACGGAATTCGCGGATGGTGCCGAAGCCGCCGCGCCGCCGACCGGCCCCGCCCCCGGCCTCGATGTTGAGGGCATTGCGCTCCATGGCCAGCGGAAAGGCGTGCTCGATGACCTCGGCGGGGTAGTTGTAGGTGTCGCCGTCGGTCGTGGCGATCAGGCCGCTTTCGCCGTCGATATCGGCCCCGGCGCCCCAGCCGCCATCCTGCGGCGTCGCCTGTACCCAATACTCTCCTTCCGGCGTCGTGCCGCCGATGTAATAGGCGCAGAGCGAGACGTACGACCCGGCCGAGAGATGCTCCGGCAAAATAGGCGCCAGCGCCTTCCAGATCAGCTCCGTGGCGAAGGCCGACGCCTCGAAGTACCAGCCGGTGGCGGCAGGGCGCACGGCGGTGAAGACCGTCCCATCCGGGGCAATCACCTCCAGCGGCCGAAAAAGTCCTTCATTGGAAGGCGCGGCAGGGTCGATGATCGCCTTGAAGACCGTTTTGCAAGCGGACATCAGCGCCCCGCGCGCGCAGTTGACCGGGCCACGCGCCTGAGGCGAGGTTCCGGTGAAGTCGGCGATCAGGCGCTCCGGCGTGATCTCGACCCGCACCCGCACCGGGATTGGCTCGTCCGTGATGCCGTCGCCATCGATGATCTCCTCGGCCTCATAGACCCCGGGCGGTATGTGGCGGAGGGCCTCGCGAGCAATCGCCTCGCCATGGTCGAGGATGGCGTCGAACGTCTCCAGCGTGGCCTCGAGGCCGTAACGGTCGACGATCCCTCGCAGCCGCTCGTCGGCGATGCGCACCGCCGCCACCCCGGCGCTGAGATCGCCGAGCGACATGCGCGGCAGGCGGACATTCTCGCGAATCAGCTCGACCAGCTCGCCGTTCAACTCGCCGGCGCGATAGAGGAGGAGCTGCGGGAATTGCAGCCCCTCCTGATAGATCTCGGTCGAATCGGGCGAGAGGGAGCCGAGAACCTTGCCGCCGATCTCCGTCCAGTGCGTGACGGAGATGCCGAAGGCGATGACGCGCTCCCCGGCGAAGATCGGCATCACCAGCGCCACGTCGGCGGTGTGGGTGCCGCCGCCATACGGCCCGTTCGTCATGAAGACGTCACCGGGGCGCATCGACGCGACGGGATGCCGGCGCAGGATCGACTCGACTTGCGGCCGGAAGGTGCCGGTGAAGAGACAGAGGCCATTGTCCTGCGCGATCACCTGGGCATCGACGCCGGTGATGCCGCAGGCGAAGTCGAGCACCTCGTAGACGATGGGGCTCATGCTGGTCCTTGCCAGGACAATCCCCATCTCGCCGGCGATGGCCAGCAGCTTGTTGCGGATCACCTCCCGCGTGAAGGCGTCCGCGCTCGCGCCCCGGTCGGGCTGGCTCGGGTTCATGCCGGCTCCTGCTCCTGAATCCGCCCCTCAATGGCAATGTGCCGCGATCGCGGCGGAGGGTAGCAATGGCGGAGGGCGGCGTCAACGCAACCCCGGCTCCTCCAATCGTCTCCAGATCAGGCATACCGGACGCGCCAATCGTTCCGTCTGGACGTGGATACCGGTGGACCAGGGCGACCCGTCGGAGGCCATTAACGTATGCGGCCATTCAGTACGCGCTCGTTCCGGGAGGGCAGTTTCGCGGAGCGCCGCGATTTGAACATGTGGCCCCTGAGGGAAATCGTGCCGGTGATCTCGATCCTGGGATAGTGGTTCCCTCGGTAGCGGACCGCGCACCAACCAGGAGGCGAGCATCTTCGTGCTTCAACAAGAGCGGCAGCCGCATGTCTCGCCGCGATGTATACCGTGAGACGACGCGAGTGCACTTCTTGAAGTAGCAGCGAAACTTCCTGCACCGAGGCGGTGCTGGCTACTCGATGCGCCTGCTGAAAGGCGATTGGCGCGAATGCTGAAACCCCTTCTCATCTCCCATAGGCAAACCTCAGCCGGTTGCGTGCTCATTCCCGGCCCTTTGGAAACCCTTTCTCGTCCCCAACTGAGCCCCTCACCAAATCCAAAGGCGGGCACCATGTCGCTGGCGCCAATTCCGAAGCGCTACGCGCGCGCATTGTGAACACGCGCCCCCTCGCCGACGGCAGGAGAAACCGGGTAGGCTTCAGGACCATGGCAGCCCATCGAAAGCGAACATCCGGTCAAGACCGTGTCACGCATTCCGCAAGTCA